>DASQGY010000140.1:0-27251 GCA_035632375.1 Bryobacteraceae bacterium
AGATGAGCATCTGGGAGGCCCTGGATTATCTCAACACGCTGGTGGACGAAAGCGATCCCGACACCGACCTCACGCAGATTGAGCACAACCTGCAAACCGCCGAAGCGATCCGACGCGACGGGCATCCGCGCTGGTTTGTACTGGCCGGTTTCATCCACGATCTAGGAAAGCTGCTTTGTCTCTACGGCGAACCGCAATGGGCCGTGGTCGGCGACACCTTCCCGGTGGGCTGCGCTTACTCGGACAAAATTGTGTTCCCGGAATTCTTCCGCGACAATCCCGATTCCCGCGTTCCCCAATACCAGACCCGCCTCGGCGTGTATCCGGAAAGTTGCGGCCTCGACAACGTGGATCTCTCCTGGGGCCACGACGAGTACCTGTATCACGTCGTAAAGGATTATCTGCCCGAACCGGCGCTCTACATGATTCGCTATCACTCCTTCTATCCAGGCCATCGCGAAGGCGCTTACGATTACCTGATGAACGATCGCGATCGCGAGATGTTCGGCTGGGTGCGGCGATTCAATCCGTACGATCTGTATTCCAAGGGCACGGAGCGGCCGAAGCTCGCCGACCATCGTTCTTACTACGACGACCTGATCCGGGAATACTTTCCAGAAAAGGTCGCCTGGTAGATCGCTTGATTTTCCGCTATTCTAACCAACAGTGAACAGAAGGAAGGTCGTAATCTTTGGGAGCCGGGGACAACTTGGGGTGGAGTTGGTTCGCGTGCTCGGCGAGCGCGGTTACCAGGTAACCAGCCTCGATCGTTCGAAGGTGGACATTTCCGACGCCGGGAGCGTCGAACAAATCCTCGCCGCGGAAGATCCGGCCATGGTGATGAACGCCGCCGCCTACAACCAGGTGGACGTCGCCGAAAACGAGCCGCTTCCCGCTTACCTCGCCAATGGCCTCGCCGTGCGCAATTTGGCCATGGCTTGCCGCCAAGTGGATGCCCAGTTCATCCACTTCTCCACCGACTACGTTTTCGACGGGACGGCCGGGCGCCCGTACACCGAAAAGGACCGGCCGCATCCGCTCGGCGCTTATGGCGTTTCGAAGCTCGCGGGCGAAATGTATGCGCAGGCATACCTGGAGAAGCCGCTGGTGATTCGTACCTCCGGCGTATTTGGCCCCGGCGGGTTGAGAACAGCGCGCGGCAATTTCATCGAGCTGATGCTGCGCCTGGCCTCGAGCCAGCGGCCCATCCGCGTGGTGGAGGATCACGTGGCGTCGCCCACCTACGCTCCGCTGTTGGCCTCGCGAACGGTGGATCTGGTGGAAGCGAAACAGCACGGGTTGTTTCATGTGGGCGGCGGGACCGCGATTTCCTGGTTCGACTACGCGGCGATGATTTTCCGGGTCGCCGGATTGCAGCCGCAACTGCAGGCGACCAACGAGCGCGAGTATCGAACGGCGGCGCGGCGTCCGAAATATTCGGCGCTTTCAAATGCCAAGATGGAGAGCTGCGGAATCGCGCCGATGCCGCCGCTGGATAGCGCCATCGAGATGTACCTCAAGGCGCGCGAGCAATACTTCAACCAGAAATAATTCAGCAGCAAGAAGCGGATGGATTGGCTCGGTGGGCCGCGCCATACTCGAAGCATGTGGGATCAAGCGCTGGAAGGCTTGTGGACTCGCGGCTATGGCCGTTTGGGACAACTTCTGGACCAGCGGGAGTGCGAGGAAATCCGTGCGCTCTACGCCACGCCCGAGTTGTTCCGCAGCCGCATCGATATGGCGCGCTATCGCTTCGGACGCGGCGAGTATCAATACTTCACCTATCCTTTGCCCGTACGGATTCAGGAATTACGGCAGGAGTTGTACGATGGCCTGGTTGGTACGGCGATCGAGTGGATGAAGGCGCTGTCGTTGCCCAAGGAATACCCGCCCGACTTGGCCGCATTCCTGGAACAGTGCCACGCCGTCGGCCAGCCTCGGCCCACGCCCTTGCTGTTGCGCTACACCGCGGGCGATTTCAACTGCTTGCATCAGGACCTCTACGGCGACGTCTTCTTCCCCTTTCAGGTGATCTTCTGCCTGAGCCAACCGGACCAGGAATTCACCGGCGGCGAGCTTTTGCTGGTGGAGCAGCAGCCTCGTGCGCAGTCCATCGGCCACGCCATCCGGCTGCAACAAGGCGAGGCCGTGGTCATCACCACGCGATACCGTCCGGCAAAAGGATCGCGCGGCTACTATCGCACCAACTTCCGCCACGGCGTGAGCCCGCTTCTCTCCGGCGAGCGATACACGCTGGGCGTCATCTTCCACGATGCCGCCTAGACGAAAGTTGGTATATACTCAGGCCATGTCCAAACTGCTTCTGATCGGCCTCGCCCTCTTCAGCTTTGCCGCCCTGGCGGCGGACTTATCCGGCACCTGGACCGCCGCGGTGGAAACCGATGCCGGCAGCGGTACCCCGACGTTCGTGTTCAAACAAACCGGTGATCAGTTGACCGGCACTTACTCCGGTGCGCTGGGTGAATCGAAACTCACCGGAACCGTGAAAGGGAACCAGGTCACCTGGAGCTTCGACGCCTCGCCGACCGGCGAAGCAATCAAAGTGACCTACAGCGGAACGTTGGACGGCGACAACAAGATCAAGGGCACCGTAGAGCTTGGCTCCCTAGGCAAAGGTACTTTCACCGCGACGAAGAAGTAACTCGGATGTGGGGCAGGTTGCCAACCTCCGCGCGATTGTTAATCGCGCTTCGCCAAGCGGGTTAACAACCCGCTGCAGGATTCCATCCTGCCCCACAAACTAAGTGAGCACTCGATAGTGCAGGTGTACCACGCCATCTGGGAAGCGCTTGGTTCCCAGAAGCGCCAGCTTTACGGTACGATGCCGCGGCTCGATCAGCCGAATCCCTTCGCCGATGAAAATCGGGATTACGTGGATGCTGAACTCGTCGATTCCTCCGGCGTCCAGAAACGAAGCGATGATCCCGCCGCCGCCCATCATCCAAATATCCTTGCCCGGCTGGGCGCGAAGCCGTTTAGCGAAAGCCGGGATCGGTTCGGTGACAAACTCCACCCCGGGGATGGGCTTGGCCGGAGGCCGGTGGGAGAAGGCATAGTTTTTCATCTTCATGCCGAATGGGTCGACACCGCCCATTCCCTGAGCGAAATCAAGGGTTTTGCGGCCCCAAATGATTGTGTCGACGGACCGAAAAAACGAAGCCATTCCATAGTTGCCTCGCGGCCGGGGGCGGTTCAGCCAGTCGACGTTGCCATCCGCCCGGGCAATATAGCCGTCGGCGCTGGTGGCGATGTAGGCGATGATCTTGCGTTTGGTTGGGTTTTTCACGCCCCCAGTATCGGGCAGGATTCCTGACAAAACGCGTCATGTTTCAGGCGATTCGAAAACCACCACAGCCAGGGGCGGAACCGTGATGCAGAGGCTGTGATAGTGGTTGTTCGTCGAAATAGGCTCCGAGTTCACTTGGCCGTTGTTGCCGACATTGCTGCCCCAGAAAAGCTCGGAATCCGTGTTCAGGATCTCGCGGTAAAGCCCAGGGTCCGGGATACCGACTCGGTAGTTGTACCGCACCACTGGGGTGAAGTTGCAGACGAACAGTAAGTACGGCTTTCGTTCCTTCGGGCGTCGCAGGAAGGAGATGGTGGAACCGTCGACATCGCCGATATCCACCCACTCAAAACCGCCCCACTCATAATCCACTTCATAGAACGCCGGATGCGACGTGTAGAGCAGATTCAACTCGCGGACCAAAGCCTGCAGCTTGCGATGAGCATCGAAATGGAGTAGCTCCCAGGCGAGCGCGCGATCGTGGTTCCATTCGTCCCACTGCCCGATCTCCGAGCCCATGAAGAGAAGTTTCTTGCCCGGATGGCCGTACATATAAGCCAGGAAAGCGCGCACATTCGCGAACTGTCTCCAATAATCTCCAGGCATTTTACTGATAAGCGATTTCTTTCCGTAAACCACCTCATCGTGCGAGATCGGCAACACAAAATTCTCGGTAAAGGCGTAGAGCATGCTGAAGGTGATGTTGTTGTGATGGTATTTGCGGTGGATGGGATCTTTCGAAAAGTAATCCAGCATGTCGTGCATCCAGCCCATGTTCCACTTCATGGTGAAGCCCAGGCCGTTCAGGTATACGGGCCGCGACACACCCTGGAAAGAAGTGGATTCTTCGGCGATGGTGATCGCGCCTGGGACGGTATGCGCGAGTTCGTTGAAACGCCGGAGAAAGTCGATAGCTTCCAGATTCTCGCGGCCGCCGTGTCTGTTCGGCACCCAATCGCCAGGCTCGCGCGAGTAATCGAGATACAGCATGGAGGCGACGGCGTCCACACGCAGGCCGTCGATATGATACTCCTTCAGCCAGAACATCGCGTTGGAAATCAGGAACGTGCGCACTTCGTTGCGGCCGTAGTTGAAGATCAGCGTTCCCCAATCGCGATGCTCGCCCTTCCGAGGGTCGGCATGCTCGTAGAGCGCCGTGCCGTCAAAATACCCCAGGCCATGCGCGTCTTTCGGGAAATGCGCGGGAACCCAATCCACCAGGACGCCGATGCCTGCTTGGTGGCAGCGGTCGACGAAGAGCATGAAGTCTTGCGGCGGTCCGAAGCGGGAGGTGGGCGCGTAGTAATCGATCACCTGATAGCCCCAGGAGCCGGCGAATGGGTGCTCCATGATGGGCAGCAACTGGATGTGCGTGTAGCCCATCCGCTTCACGTATTCGACCAGCTTGTCGGCGAGGTCGCGATAACTCAGTTGATCGCCGTGCGGTCCGCGCAGCCAGGAGCCGAGGTGAATTTCGTAGATCGACACCGGCTCATTCAAGTAGTTCTTGCGGGCGCGGGCCTCCATCCATTCCTGGTCGTTCCAGGTATAGGCTGAGATGTCGCAGACTACCGAAGCCGATTTCGGCGGCACTTCGCTGGCGAATCCGTAAGGATCGGCTTTCTGCTGGCGGTAGCCGCGCGAAATGGCTCGCACCGAAAATTTGTAGTTGGTGCCCGCCCGCGCGCCGGGGATAAAAAGCTCCCAGATGCCGCCCGTGCGCCGGCGCATGGGGTGGCGGCGTTCATCCCAATCGTTGAAGTCGCCGACCACGCTGACCACATCGGCATTGGGCGCCCAGACAGCGAAGCGTACGCCGTCGACGCCGTCGCACGCCACCAAGTGCGCGCCCATAGTGCGGTAGCTTTCATAATTGGTTCCCTCTCCATAGAGGTGAAGGTCGAAATCGGTGAGCAGCGTGGGGAAGCGGTAGGGATCGTCGGCATCCACTTTGTCGCCGTTCCAGAGAGTGAAGTGAAGTTTGTAGCAGCCCGGATCGTCTTCGAGATTCGCTACGAAGAATCCGTCCGAATGCACCTTGCGCATCGGAATCAGGATGCCGTGAAGGGATAAGGCGGCGTCCATGGCCTGCGGAAGGAATGCACGGACCTCCCAGGCGTCGGCGATTTGGTGCGGGCCGAGGACGCTGAACGGATCGCCGTGACTGCCGTTGACGATGGCTTCGAGACCGGTTGGGAGCATGTCCACAGTTATTATGGCAGAGAGGGCTGAAATTGATGGCCGCCGATGAACGCAGATAAACGCCGATCAAACGCAAGTGATTTATCGGCGTTCATCGGCGGCCATAAGAATTTTCGACATGAGAAGAGCCGAGCTGCATTTGCATCTGGAGGGGTCGATTGAGGCGGAGACGCTGCTGGCGATTGATCCGTCGCTGTCGCGGGAAGAAATCGACGCGAAGCTTGCCTGCCGTACCTTCGATGAGTTTCTGCAGAACTATGTCTGGGTGATCAAGCTGCTGCAGACTCCGGAGCATTACGCGCTGGCGACTCGACATTTGTTGGAACGGCTAGAAACGCAGGAGGTCACGTACGCGGAGATTACGTTGTCCGCTGGAGTTGTTCTGTGGAAGGAGCAGGACCTGGCCGCGGTCTATGACGCTGTATGGAAAGAATCGCAACGGTCTCCAGTGAAGACGTTTTGGATCATCGATGCCGTGCGACAGTGGGGGGCCGAAGCGGCAAAACCGGTAGCAGAGTTCGCTGTTTCCCGGCGGGATGAAGGCGCGATCGCCTTCGGAATCGGCGGCGATGAAGCGCGGGGGCCGGCCGAATGGTTCCGCGATGTCTTCGCTTACGCGCGCGATGGCGGGCTGCGGCTTACCTGTCATGGCGGCGAGACCACTGGGCCTGAATCCGTGTGGGCGGCGCTGGAAATCGGGGCAGAGCGCATTGGGCATGGGATCGCGGCTGCCAACGATCCGGCGCTGCTGGCGAAGCTTCGCGAGAAGAACATACCGCTGGAGATTTGCATAACCAGCAACGTGTGTACCGGCGTGGTGGCATCGGTGGAGCAGCATCCGGTGCGGAACATCTTCGACGCCGGAGTACCCATCATTCTTAATACCGATGATCCTGCGTTCTTCCGGACTACGCTCGCGCGCGAGTACGAAATTGCGGAGCGCGTGTTCGGGTTGCCTGCGGAGGAATTGGCGGCGAACAGTTTTCGCTACGCGTTTGCCTTGTAGTAAGCGCACAGATCCGTGAGCGGACAGATCCGGCACAGCGGCGCGTTGGTCTTGCACTGCTCTTTGCCGTGCTGTCGCAGAAGTAGGTTGGCTTTGATCAACGGCGCGCAATCCTGGCCGATCTCGCCGGCAATCGCCTCTTGCACGGAACGGTAGCTGGCGGAATAGTTCTTGTGATTCTGCCCATAGCCGATGCGCTGGAGAACGCGCAGCCCGTTCGAATCGAGACCCAGCACGGCGTGGCTCTTCGAAAACAGCAGGATCTTCTCCGCGCCCGGCTCTCCGATGTTCTGAAAAAGCTGCATCGCTTTCTTGGCCTGCTTGAGCGGCAGCTTTACAGCCTTTTTCAGATCGCCGGCGAATTCGTTCAGCGCGATGCGCGAGATCTGGCGCAGGCGCTCGACGCGTACTTCCGGCCGCATGCCACCCATTTTCGCGATCTCAAGTAACGTCGCGTGCGGCGCGGCAAGAATCTGCTCTGGCGTCAGGCCGACACGTTGGCGCAACGCTTCGAAAGCCTGTTCGCGGCGCTCATCAGTTTGCAGATAAGCGACGTTCTCCCAGAGGATCATCTCCCAGGGATCGGTGACCTTGGGCTTCGGCTTTCCGTAGGCGGATTCCAGGCGCGCGACGACCTTGGCGAAAAGGCTCACATTCGTCCGTTCGCTTCACCGAGCCGCACTCGCACGTTCATGGTCCGGCCGGCTCGGAAGATGGTGAGCTCGATGGTATCGCCGGCGCGCTTGCGGGCCAGAGAACGGCTGATCGCGTCGTCACGATCCACCGGATGTCCGTCGATGGACATGATGAGATCGCCGCCCACCAGCAACTGCGCGTTTCCGATCTGGACGGTCTCGCGGCCGCCCTTGAGGCCAGCGGAGGCGGCAGCCGAACCCGGCTCCACTTCCTGGATCAGCAAGCCGCCTTGGGTCGGCAGATTCAGCGCGTCGGCGTAGTCGCCGGCCACCGGCACTACGGTAACACCCAGGCGCGGGCGCTTTCGTCCGGCCTGAAAATCGTCGAGCATGAGCTTGGCGCGATTGATGGGCATGGCGAATCCGATGCCGATGTTGCCGCCGTTGGGACCGAGAATCGCGGTGTTGATGCCGATGACGTCGCCGGCGGAATCGAGCAATGGCCCGCCGCTATTGCCCATGTTGATGGCTGCGTCGGTTTGAATCAGGCCCTCCAGCAGGTGATCATTCTCGCCACGAATCGAACGCCCGAGCGAACTTACTACGCCGGTGGTCAGCGTTCCATCCAGGCCGAAGGGGTTCCCGATGGCAAGAACTTTCTGGCCTACCTGCAAGCCTTCGGAATCGCCCAGCCGCAGCACGGGTAGCTTCTTACGCGGCGTGATCTGCAACAGCGCGAGATCGTTCGCTTCGTCCCGGCTCAATAGCGTGGCCTTATATTTTGTTTGATCCGAGAGAACCACCTCCAACTGGCGTTCGTTGGCCACCACGTGGCTATTGGTCAGGATCTTGCCGTCTTCGCTGATCAGAAAGCCCGACCCCTGGTCCTTGGAAGGATACACCTCGAGAAAAATCGTGCGGCGATAAACAGTGCTGGTAATGTTGACCGTGGCCAGGTGCGCGGTCTTGTAGATCTCGATATTGTTCATCTCGTCGGAGCTGCGTCCCGCGCCGCGCGCCACATTAGAGGCGTACCAGAGCTTCCCGCCGGCATGAGAGATCGGCTGGAGGATGCTTCGCTGTCCCCAATTCGTCCGGGAAGTGATGGCCAAAAAGCCGGCCACCAACACGGCGGTAATAAACAAAACGCGAATTTTCATACTGAAAGACTCCGTAGCGAGTTATAGACAGCTTGCACCTGTTCCAGCGCATGCTCCTTGGTGCCGGACGTATCGATGACGTAATCGGCCACACGCACCTTCTCTTCCAGAGGCAACTGGCGGCTGAGGCGCGCCATCACCTCTTCTCTGCTATACGCACCGCGCCTCATGGCTCGTTCCACCTGTTGTTCGGCCGAGCAGACAACGACGATTAGCCGGTCGAACCGCTTATAACTACCAGTTTCAACCAGAATGGCCGCTTCCACAACTACGATTGCCTTCGGGTCCTGCCGGGCGATCTCGGCCACCGCCTGTTCCTGCCGGGCATGGACCGCGGGATGGACCAGGCTGCTGAGTTTCTGGAGCTCTTCCGGCTTACCGAAAACGCGCTCACTCAACTTGTGCCGGTCGATGAAGCCGTCCTGGTCCAGGATGTCTACGCCAAATGCGTGGATCACGGCATCGTAAGCCTCGGCGCCGGGCAGCAGCACCTGGTGGCCCAACTCGTCGGCTTCGATGAGGTGGCAGCCAAGGTCGCGAAGGGCGTGGCCGACGAAGCTCTTGCCACTGGCCAGTCCGCCGGTGAGTCCTACGCGGAGCATAGGTGCCGTTCGGCAGCCTGCACGGTATTGGACATGAGCATTCCGATGGTCAGCGGACCGACGCCGCCAGGGACCGGAGTGTAGGCGCCGGCGAGTTCTTTGACCGCTTCGGGATCGACATCGCCGATCACCTTGCCATCGGGATTGCGATTCATGCCGACGTCGATCACCGTGGCGCCGGGCCGGATGAAATCGCGGGTGATGAACGCTGCGCGACCCATGGCGGCGACCAGGATATCCGCTCGCCGGCATTCGCCTGGAAGATCAACGGTCTTGGAGTGGCAGATGGTCACAGTGGCGTGCTTGTGCAGGAGCAGCAGAGCCATTGGCTTGCCGACGATGTCGCTGCGGCCGACGATCACAGCTTTTTGGCCGGCAATCGGAATTTGGTAGCGGCGAAGCATTTCCATGATGCCGGCCGGAGTGCACGCGCGCGGCGCGGGGCTGTTCGCCACCAGATGCCCGACGTTCATAGGATGAAACCCGTCGGCGTCTTTGTCCGGATTGACACTGACCAGAATTCGCTGCTTGTCTACCTGGCTCGGCAGCGGCACCTGCACCAGAATGCCGTCGATCTCCGGCCGCTGGTTCAGGCCTTCGATGATTCCGAGCAGGTCTTCGGTGGAGATGGTGTCCGGCGGCGCGACCTTTTCGCTGTAGATTCCGAGCTCGCCGCAAGTCTTGATCTTGTTACGGACGTAAATTTCCGACGCCGGATCGTGGCCGACCAGGACAACGGCGAGGCCGGGCGGGCGGTGATTGGCTTTGAGGCGCTCGATTCGCGGCTTTAGCTCGGCAAGAATCTGATCGCGCACCCATTTTCCATCGAGGATCTTGGCACTCATTCATTCGTGAGGATAGCAGAGCACGGGACAAGGGTCGTAGCAAAGTAGCCCAATAATAGCCAATTCAAACTTCGAGTAGCCAATGAAGTGCCGAGGCGATCACGGCAGGTACTAAAATCGAGGGATGCTTTCGCGCAGGGTATTTCTTGCAGCCTCCGCGGTTCCGGTGTTTCGATGCTACGGGCAAGGGTCGAACATGTTCGGCGACGCCGAAGCTTACGAGCGGTTCATGGGACGCTGGAGCCGTCTGCTGGTTCCACAGTTCGTGGATTTCACCGATGTGCCGGATGGGGGGCGCGTGCTCGATGTTGGTTCCGGCACCGGATCGTTGGCGTTTGGCATCGCGGAACGGAAGACTCGGTGCCGTGTTCTGGGAATCGATCCGGCCAAAGAATATATCGCGTACGCGGACAGTCGGAATCCGTTTCCCAAGCGGGCCAGCTTTGAGGTTGGCGATGCGCAACAGATGCGTTTTGCCAATGCGAGCTTTGACGCGAGTCTCTCGCTGCTGGTGTTCAATTTCATTCCCGATGCCGCGAAGGCGCTCCGGGAGGTTCGTCGCGTCACAAAACCAGGGGGCAGAATTTCAGCGGCTGTTTGGGACTATGGCGAGGGGATGCGGATGCTTCGTGCGTTCTGGGATGCGGCAGTGAGTATCAACGCGAAGGCCGAAAAGGTTGACGAGAAGCAAATGCCGCTGTGCCGCGCGGGTGAACTGTCGGAGCTATGGCGCCGCGGTGGCCTGGAGAACGTTCAAGAGAAACCGCTGACCATCACTACGCGATTTACAAACTTCGCGGATTATTGGGATCCGTTTCTCCTGGGACAAGGGCCTGCTGGTGCAGTCGTCAAGAGTTTTAGTTCCGATCAGGTGCAGGCTTTGCGGCGAGCGCTGAAGAGCCGAGTGTCTCCGTCAGCGGAAAACACGCCGATCGAACTGTCGGCGCGCGTTTGGGCGGTGCGTGGCAGTGTTCCGGCGGGCGGTTAGCGACGGTCACCGTGGGGACGCGACTGGGATCAGACTCTTCAGATCGACTTCGGAATGTTCCGAGTCCGTTTTTGTCACGGGGAGCGAAATGGTTGCATCAATGTTTTTGCAGACCGTTTCCGTGCAGGCCTGGCCGCGGATGGCGATTTGAGCCGGGCCCCTTCCGGATTGCCGGATCTTCGCAGCGAACGTTGCTTCGCGTTCGAAGCCCCAACTAAACCAGCGCAACTGCGGACGGGAAAAATCCTTCGGGGGAGTTTGATACCAGGGCCCAACAGTCTCCAAGCCGCTCAGATCGATTTCAGTGGCGCGATCGACGCTCAGTGCGCGCTTGCCCGCGAGTTTTTCTTCCGCCCGCTGTTTATTGTCCATCGCGAAAGTGTGCCAACCCGGTTCGATCTTGGCTCGGACCACCAGAAATGGGCCGTCCAAGCGGGCCTGGTAGGAAATGCACAGGGTCTCCTGGCTGCGGACCTCTACTGGCTGGGTCCAGTCACTCGCGAGAACAGCCGCGGCAAGGCCAAGGCCGAAAAAAATGTTCCTTTTCATTTGCGAAAACTCATCCTGTAGGTCAGGAGCTGCGATTTCATTCGCTGGCCATTCCGCAGGATGTCGAGCATGACGGAGTCGCCGGGGGTTTTGCGGAGCTTGATGAACAGTTCGGCGGTGTTGGCGATTCCGTCGCTCTCCACGCCGTCGACACCGAAGATGATGTCGCCGGTTTGCAGTTCGTTGGACTTCATGGTCTTAGCAAAGTCGGCGACGAATTTCACCTCGCTGGCGAAGCCGTCCGCCTTCAATCCGTGGCTGCGTTTTTCCGCCTCGGTGAGCGCGCGATCTTCGAAATAGGTTCGCGGCTCGACGCTCGATTGCCGGTAACGGAGATCGGTGAGCCACCAGCGCAGCGGCAGGGTGACGGTGAGAGGGACGCGCGTGCCGGCCCGGTCAACCGTGATTTCGATACGGTCCGCCTTGCGGTTCACCTTGTCGTAATAATACTGGAGATCGCCGAAGGTCCAAACCGGTGTTCCATTCAGAGCTGCGATTCGGTCGCCCGGTTTCATTCCGGCGGCCTGAACGGCGCCGTGGGCTTCTTTCACCACCAGTCCCTTGGGAACATCGAGCTGGATACCCAGCGTCTTGATATCCGGCGACCGGAACATGTGCGTCAACTTGTCGAGCGTGCCTTCCTGTTCACGCTGGAGGTTTTGAAAATCGCCGATCAAGTGACACTCGACGCATTGGTTGCGCCCGAGCGTTCGCTCGACCAACAGCGGAATGTCGCGCGGATAAAGCGGCTTGGGGCGTTCGGATTTCTTCAACTCGCCTTTCAGGTACTGCCTGTGGAGCTCCAGGCCCTGATTCAACGCCACTTCCAGACTACCGAGGTTGAGATAGGTGTCAGCCGACGCCGCATCGCGGCCACCGTAGCGCATGTAAATCTGCTCGTCGGCGTTCAGCATGAAGTAGTAGAGCGTGTTGTTCCAGTCGCGATCGAACAATCCGACATCGACGTTGTCCATGCGCACGATGCGCGCGCACACGTATTGACTCAACTGCTTTCCGAGCGGTGAATCTTTCGAGGACAGCACAACCTGTGCGTCAAATTCGCGTCCGTCCAGTCAAGCCTCGCAGCGAAACTCGAGGAAGATCGGCTTATGCGTGGCCTTGGCCTGCCGGACGGCTTCGCGATAGTCGCCGAGCCAGTTGATCTCGTCGTCCTGGGCGAGCAAGCGGCCGGCAATCGGGCCGAAGACAAGTGTCAGAAATAAGAGAAGGCCAAGCTGTAGTTTCCAGATTCTCACGATAGACCCATCGTAGCAGGTCGGGTGTAATTTACGGCTGAGGCTCCAACAATTGCCACGACGTGAGGCCCTGGTTGAGCCCTCGTTGCAAGGATAGCCGCACATGCACGCTTTTGACGCGGTTTTGGAAGCGTATACTCTAATCATGCGAATACTGTTTCTAATTTGTCTTCTCATGATATTTATTTCTGTCGCATTCGGGCAGCTCGATGCGAACTCAATTACAGTTACTGGGTCGCAGTCGCTTGCGGCCGGTCAGCCCGATCAGGCGGTGTTTACTGTTCAGGTTCAGTCAGGGCTAGACACGAGCCTGGACGATGTCATCGCCGCCCTGCAGGGGACTGGCATAACGGCGGCTCACTTCTTTAATCTGAACGCGTCGTTTGGCTTTGGCGGTGCGGGCGGTGGTACCGGAACGGGAACTGGAACCGGCGTTTCCGGCTTGTCACCGGGGTCCGGGCTCAACTGGGTCTTTCAGTTCGGGGCGCCATTTGCAAAAGTCAAGGACACCGTGACGACGCTAACCACTTTGCAGCAAAGTCTTGCGAAGAAAAACAACGGCGTCGTGATGTTTTTTTCGATCGATCGAACGCAGGTTTCGACGCAATTACAACCAACGTGTTCGTTATCGGCCCTGATCGCCGATGCACGGGCGCGTGCGCAGAAGATTGCGGATGCCGGCGGGGTGGGCTTGGGTAGTATTCTGGCCATGTCCAGTGTGACTCCAAACTCATTTATCGGGATATTCCAAGTACCGTCCCTGGGTGCCACCGTCACGCCAACACCTCTTCCAATGACTTGCTCGTTGGTGGCGAAATTCGCGCTGCAGAGATTCTAAGCCTATGCGAACCATAAGTGTGATAATCCTAGTTCTCGCTGTCGCGCCGACAGTTTTCGGTCAACTTGAGTCTGACACCCTGACCATTCAAGCGTCTCGGACGACGCTCCATCCAGTCGACCAAGTGACGCTTGACGTGTTCGTGACTTCCGCTCTGGATGCGACGCTCGATCAGGTGGTGGTATCGCTGCAAGGATCTGGAATCAATGCGTCCGATCTCTTTAGCGTATCTGCGTCCGAGGGAGGACAATTTGCAACTCCCGTGCCAATAACAGGTTCCGGTCTCCTGTGGTCGTTCAGGCTAGCCATACCTTTCGCGAAGCTGAAAGTAACGGTTGCCTCGCTGACAACAATTCAAGCTACGTTGCAGAAAAACGGCCAGACGCTGACGGTCCAGGCGGAAGGAGGTGGGGTATCTTCAGAATCGCTACAAGCGACATCCTGCCAGTTGAAGGATCTGGTTGCCGACGCGCAGGAGCACGCTCAGAAATTGGCGGCGGCGGCAGGCCTGGTCGCTGGGCCAATCCTGGCGATTTCGGATGGAGGCTTATTGGAGAAATCCAGCGTCGCGATGGGACCCGCATTCCCCGGGCTCGGCCCCGGCCCCGGTGCCGCGCCATTGCTGGTGACGCAAATCCTCACCAGCCCATTTGCGCTTGTCCCCAACTGTTTTGCTGAAGTGAAATTCAAGCTCATCCGTTTGCACTGAGCCAAGAGCGCCCGTTCGGTTGTGACACAATTGGCGCTATGAAAGCGCCTTGGACCATTTTGCTGGTGTCCGCTACGCTGCTCTCCGCGCAGGACTGGCGGCCGCTGTTCAACGGCAAGAATCTGGACGGCTGGGAAGTCCGCGGGGATAGTATTTGGACCGTTCGGAAGGATGGCACGCTGGTCGGGTTGCGGCCGCATCCGCCTGGCAAACCCTTTGGTGCGTGGCCGGTGACTCGCGAGGTGTATCGCGAATGGGCTGGGCCGCAGGCGTGGCTGTACACCAAAGCGGAGTTCGATGAATTCGATCTCCATGTCGAATACTGGATTCCGCCTGGTGGGAACAGCGGCGTCTCGATCCGCGACACATCGCGAGGGCGCTGGGCGCTGTTTGGCCCCGAGCACGACTCGCAGCGCACGCCGTCGCATATTGGCTATGAGATTCAGATTGTCGATGGCGACGCCAAGTATCCGTCGGGTAGCATTTACTTGTTCGTCACGGCGAAGACCGGCTTCGAACATAAGGACGATTGGAACAGCCTGGACATCGAGTCGCGGCACGACATGATTCGCGTGCGATTGAACGGCGAATCGGTGGCAGAGAGTCCAGGCGACCCGAAGCGATCGAAAACCGGGCCAATTGGTTTACAGTTACACGATCGCTTTAGTTGGGTAGAGTTCCGAAATATCAGGATTCGAGAAATCAAACCGTAGTCCAGAAGTCTGCCCTTTTACAGGCTGAAGCCTGTGCCACCAGGCACGGTCAAGCTGCTGAACAATTCAGTGGCTGAGGCCCGGTGCGCACTGTCGCCGGTGCTTCGGTTCATTTACACTCGGAAGTGTGGCCGAAACTAGCTGCGGGCTGCTTATTGGCGCTACTCCCGGCGCTGGCGTTGAATCCGCGGCGCGGGCTTACGCAATACACTCGCACCGATTGGACGCAGGAACACGGCCTGCCGCAGGACACCATCCGCACCATCACCCAAACCAAGGACGGCTATCTTTGGCTGGGCACCGATGAAGGCCTGGCGCAATTCGACGGGTATGACTTCGTCGTTTTCAACAAAGAGAACGGATCGCTGCCCAGCAACACGGTTAGCGCGTTGTGCGCGGCATCGGACGGCAGCTTGTGGATCGGCACGCCGGGCGGACTCACGCTCTACCGCGACGGCAAATTCACTACGTACACCAAGAAGGACGGCCTGCCCGACACGTTCATCAACTCGCTCGCGGAGGACCGGTCGGGCGCGGTTTGGATTGTGGCGGGCAGCTTTCTTAGCCGGTTTCAGAACGGGCGATTTACAAACTACAGCGCGCGCGAGGGTTTGCCGATCGAGTCGATGCGCGCCGTGCATCTGGGGCGCGACGGGAGTCTCTACGTGGCGGGGTTCTCAGGAATCGCGCGGCGCGAAGGAGACACGTTCGTTCCGGTGATCGATCGCGCGGCGCTGGGCGGCGACATCGTCAGCGTGTTTACCGAGGACCGGCAGGGCAATCTTTGGGTGGCTCGTGCATCCGGCTTACTGATGCGTGCTCCTTCCGGCAAGCTGCGCCTCTATCGAACGCAAGACGGACTTCCAGACAATTTCGTTCGTTCCCTTTGGGAGGATCGCGACGGCAACCTGTGGGCAGGCACGAATGGTGGATTGGCGCGTTTCGAGAACGGCCGGTTCGTGACCAACCCGCTGGCCAGTTCTCATGAACGCGACTGGGTCCGCTGCCTTTTTGAGGACGCTCAGGGGAATCTCTGGGTGGGTATGAACAATGGGCTCAGCCGATTTCGCGACGACCGGTTCACTGTTTACGGGGAGTCGGAAGGTCTGCCCAGCGACGAGCCGAACACGGTCTATCAGGATCGCAGTGGAAGGATCTGGGTGGGGCTGCACGATGGCGGGCTGGTTCAGTTGGGAAACGGAAAGCCGCGAGTCTACACCACAAGAGACGGGTTGCCGAGTAACGAAGTTTTTTCTATCCGCGAGGATCATCGCGGCGATCTGTTGCTGGCTACGCGCGCCGGCCCCAGCCGCATGCACGATGGCCGCTTCACGAATGTAGCTCTCGCCGATCCCATGCACCGGCGGCTGGTCTTTGACTTTCTGGAGGACCGAAATGGCCGATTCTGGATCGCGTCGCCGGCCGGGTTGCTGGAGCTGCAAGGGTCCCGCGCCAGGAATGCCACTCCGAGCGGTGTCCTGCTCAACAACGCGGTAGTGGATTTATGCGAAACGCGCGACGGGAGTTTGTGGGCCGGCTCTTACGGACAGGGACTGTGGCATATCGATGGCGAGAAGCAGCGGTTGTACACCACCGCCGACGGACTCTCGAGCGACCAGATCCGTTCGGTGGTGGAGGACGCCGACGGCACGCTGTGGATCGGAACTTTCGGCGGCGGACTCAACGCGTTGCGCGCTGGGCGCTTCTTCAGCGTCGCGACCAAGGAGGGGCTGCTGAGCGACAATATCGCCCACGTCGAGGATGACGGGCGTGGATCGCTCTGGCTGAGCACTACGCGAGGCATCTGCCAGGTGCGGAAGAGCGAGTTGAACGATTTTGCGCGGGGCAAGTTGCGATCGGTTACCCCGGTGAACTACGGCGTTGCCGATGGTTTGCGGAGCGCCCAATGCGCGCCCGGATTTCCCACCAGCCGTGGAGGCACACAATCGAAGGATGGTCGCCTATGGTTCCCTACCAGCCGGGGACTGGCCGTTCTGGATCCGAACGAAGCTGCACCCAGCTTGTCCGTGCCGGTGGTTCATCTGCTGGATATGCAGGTGGATGGCCGCGCCGTAGCCCTTGGCGCATCCGTCGAACTGCCGCCGGGTAGCGACCGCGTGCAGTTCCGGTACACCGGTCTCGAGCTGGGCGCACCCGAGCGCGTTCGTTATTCCTACCGGTTAGAGGGGCTGGATCGCGATTGGGTGAACGCCGGGACGCGCCGCGTGGCCAACTACAACAGCCTGCCGCATAACCGCTACCGGTTCGTGGTGAGAGCCACAATTCCCGGCGGCTCGTCCGGTGAGACTTCGTTCGCTTTTCGCTTGCTGCCGCAGTTCTACGAAACGGCCTGGTTCCGGTATTTGTGCGTTCTCGCCGCGGCGGCTGGAATCTGGGGACTCTTCCGCTTGCGGGTGCGGCAGATCCGGCAGCGCTTTGCATTGGTGCTGGATGAGCGAGCGCGTCTCGCTCGAGAGATCCACGATACGTTGGCGCAAGGATTCGTCGGCATATCGTCGCAGCTTGACGCGGTTGCGCTGACGCTGAACGGCCATTTGGACACCGCACGCCAGCATTTGAATCTGGCGCGGAAGATGGCGCGGCACAGCTTGACCGAAGCCAGGCGATCGGTGATGGACCTGCGTGCATCGGCGCTGGAGGGGCACGATTTGCAGACCGCGATTTCGCAAGCTGCGCGGCAGTGGACGGCGGGTTCGGCGGTGCAGGTGGAGGTGGATATCGCCGGCAAGAGCCGCAAGCTGCCCGAAGAAATGGAGCAGCACTTGTTGCGCATCGCACAGGAGGCGGTTACCAATACGGTGAAGCACGCGCACGCGCATAAGGTGCGGATCGGCCTGGAAATGGACAACGGGCGGTTGCGCATGCAGGTGACCGACGACGGCGAGGGATTCGAGCAGACCGGTGCGTTTTCGGAGATCGACGGACATTTCGGTCTGCTGGGAATGCGCGAACGGGCCCAGCGTTTGGGCGGCGAGTTGCAACTCGCCAGCAAGCCGGGCCAAGGCACCAAGGTGGAAGTGACGGTGCCGCTGTCATGAGTATTCGCATACTGATTGCCGAGGATCATCTGATCGCCAGAGTCGGCGTCAAGACCATCGTCAACACGCAGCCGGATATGAGCGTCGTGGCCGAGGCCGCCAATGGCTCGCAGGCCGTGGAGCTACATCGCAAGCATCGTCCGGATATCACGTTGATGGACATGCGCATGCCGGGGATGGGCGGGATGGAGGCAGTGGCCGCGATCCGCAAAGAACTCCCCGACGCCAGGATTATCGCGCTGAGCACCTACGGCGGCGATGAAGACATCCGGCGTGCACTGCAGGCGGGCGTGCGGGCTTATCTGACGAAGGATGTACTGCACGATGAATTGATCCGAGCCATTCATGCCGTTCATGCGGGCGAGACGTATTTGCCGGCGACGGTTTCGGCTGCGTTGGAAGCGGGCGCGCTACCCGCCGACTTGACGGCGCGCGAGATGGACGTGCTGACGCTGATCGTGAAAGGGCACGGCAACAAGCAGATCGCCTACGACCTGGGGATCGCCGAGCATACGGTGAAGAATCACGTGAAGAACATTTTGAGCAAGCTGGATGTGGCGGACCGGACGCAGGCCGCGACGGAGGCGATCCAGCGGGGGATTATTCATTTGTAGGGGAGGAATCCAAGAATTCAGAATGGGCCGCTTCGCGTCCCCGAATTCGAGGAAGTCTTCGCCAGGGCCGCTTCGGCATTCCTTGAATTCGGAGACGCAAAGCGGCTCCTTCTTGAATTCCTTACTGCACAATAGGTTAGCAACCGCCAGCTCCCGGGCTTCCGCCCCACCATAGCTCCAAAGGGCCAATAACCTCCACCCCACCCGTAATCATCTTTACATTCGTATAACCCGGCTACGAAGGCTGATGAACGGATTTCTTGCGACCCAGGGAAGGCGGGGGTTACCCTGCCGGGGGAGGTCCCTGACACTCTTCAACAGCCTTCTAGCTGCGTAGCGGGAGCTTCCAGTCCGAAATGTGGATCGTACGCCTTGCCCTTCGCCGGCCTTACACCTTCGTGGTGATGTCGCTGGCCATTCTGCTGCTGGGCGCGACGGCGATCGCGACCATGCCGGTGGATATTTTTCCGTACATCGACATTCCGGTGGTCAGCGTGATCTGGTCCTACAGCGGCATTCCGCCGGAGGAGATGGAAAAGCGCATCGTCACCACCTTCGAGCGCGCCATGACCACGACGGTCAACGATATCGAACACATCGAATCGCAATCCTACTATGGCGTTTCGGTGGTGCGCGTCTACTTCCAGCCGAAGGCCCGGGTGGACCTGGCCATGGCCCAAATCGAGGCCATCTCAAATTCCATCCTGCGCGGCATGCCACCGGGGATCTTTCCGCCCAGCATTCTGAAGTACGACGCCTCCAGCGTGCCGGTACTGCAACTGGGTCTGGAAAGCAAGACCATGAGCGAGCAACAGCTTTTCGACATGGCGCAGAACTTTATCCGGACGCCGCTGGCCACGGTGCAGGGCGCGGCGGTTCCGTTGCCTTACGGCGGCAAGATGCGCCAAATCGTGGTGGATCTCGATCCGCAGGCGATGTATTCCAAGCAGCTCTCGGCGGTGGATGTTTCGAATGCGCTGAATCTGCAGAATCTGATTCTGCCGGCAGGCAACGTGAAGATCGGCGACCGCGAGTACCAGGTGAAGCTCAACAGCAGCCCGCAGGTGTTGAGCGAGATGAATCAGTTGCCGATCAAAGTGGTGAACGGCGCGACAGTCTATTTGAAGGACGTGGCCAACGTGCGCGACGGCTTCGCGGTGCAGACCAACGTGGTACGGACCAACGGAACCCGCGGCGCCTTGCTGACGATTTTGCGCAACGGACAGGCGTCCACGCTGGACATCGTCAATCAGGTGAAAGCGGCGCTGCCGAAGATCCTGGCCGGTCTACCGCCGGAGATCCAGGTGCGGCAGTTGTTCGATCAGTCATTGTTCGTGCGAGCGGCGATCGGCGGCGTGGTTCGGGAGTCGATTAGCGCGGCGATACTGACCGGGCTGATGATCCTGCTGTTTCTGGGAAGCTGGCGCAGCACCATGATCGTGTGCATCTCCATTCCGCTTTCGATTCTGACATCGGTGGTGGTCCTGAATCTGCTGGGCCAGACCATCAATGTCATGACGCTCGGCGGAATGGCGCTGGCGGTAGGAATCCTGGTGGACGATGCGACGGTGGAGATCGAGAACACGCACCGCAATCTGGCGCTGAAGAAGCCCCTGGTACGCGCGGTGCTGGATGGCGCGATGCAGATCGCGATTCCCACGTTCGTGTCCACGCTTTCCATCTGTATTGTGTTTGTGCCGGTGCTGCTGCTGAGCGGCGCGGCGAAGTACCTGTTTACCCCTTTGGCCATGGCCGTGGTCTTCGCCATGCTGGCGTCTTATATGCTCTCGCGGACGCTGATTCCCACCATGGTGCATTATCTGTTGAAACCGGAGGTGGACATGTACCGCCTCGGTGAACATGGCGAGAGCGGATCGGGGGAAAGGCACAGCATCATCTGGCGGATTCACTTCGCCTTCAACCGGCGCTTTGAGCGGTTTCGAGCCAATTACACCGGGCTGCTCGATTGGGCGCTGGATCATCGTGGCGCAGTGTTGACCGGGTTCCTGGTGTTTTCCATCGGATCGCTCGGCTTGGTTTACCTGGTGGGCAGCGATTTCTTCCCCACCGTCGATTCCGGCCAGATCCGGTTGCACGCCCGCGCGGCGGCAGGCACGCGCATCGAAAAAACCGAGATGGTCTTCGCCGGCATCGAGAATGAGATCCGCGGCGTAATTGCTCCCAATGAGCTCGATACGATTCTGGATAACATCGGCCTTCCCAACGGTGGCTTCAACCTGGGATTCGGGGATAGCCCGTCCATTGGATCGATGGACGGCGACATCCTCATCTCGCTCAAGCCCGAACACACCTCAACCGCGATTTACACGGACCGTCTGCGAAAACGGCTGCACCAGAAATTCCCCGATCTGGTGATTTTCTTTGAGGCGGCAAACATCACCACACAGATTCTGAACTTTGGCCTGCCCGCGCCCATCGATGTGCAGGTAACCGGCCGCGACGCCGCGCCGAATTACAAGATCGCGCAGCAATTGGCGGAGCGCATCGCCAAGATCCCGGGAGCGGCCGACGTACACATTCACCAGGTTGTGGACGCTCCGGAGTTGCGGATCAACGTGGATCGCACCAAGGCTGGCGAGCTTGGCTTGACACAGCGCGACGTAACCAGCAGCCTGCTGATCTCGCTCAGCGGCAGCGGGCAGGTAGCGCCGAACCAGTGGCTGAATTGGGCGAACGGTGTCAGCTATCAGGTGCTGGTGCAGACGCCGCAGTACAAAATCGATTCCGTGGACGCGCTGATGCGAACTCCAATCTCCGCAGCGGGCAACGCCATGGTATCGACCACGGCCGGATCGTTGGCCGGGTCGTCGGGCGCGGGCAATGCGTCTACCGGCGCGGCGCCCAATCAGGCTTCGGCCGCTTATGGGAATCCTGGATCCATCGCCTCGCCAACGCAACTTCTTTCCAACCTGGCAACCATCGACCACGGCATCACCACGCAGATCGTGAACCACTACAACGTCCAGCCGGTGTACGACGTGTACGCCAATGTCGACCGGCGCGACCTCGGAGGAGTGACGTCGGCAGTGGAGAAGATCATCCAGCAAACGCAAGTACCTCGGGCGACCACGCTGATGCTGCGCGGCCAATCCAGAACCATGCAAACCTCGTTTTACCGGTTGGGTTTGGGGTTCATCGCCGCCGTTGTTCTGGTATATCTGTTGATGGCTGTGAATTTTCAATCCTGGGCCGATCCGTTTATTATTCTGAGCGCACTGCCGGGCGCGGTGGCGGGCATCCTGTGGATGTTATTCATCACCCAGACCACCTTCAGCGTGCCGTCGCTGATGGGCGCCATCATGTGCATCGGAGTGGCCACGGCCAATAGCATCCTGCTGGTGGTTTTCGCCAACGACGAACGAATGGAGGGCAAGGGGGTACGATCGGCGGCGCTGTCGGCCGGATTCACGCGGCTGCGGCCCGTACTGATGACCGCCGCGGCGATGATTCTCGGCATGCTGCCGATGTCGCTCAGTTTGGGCGAGGGTGGCGAGCAGAACGCGCCATTGGGCCGCGCGGTGATCGGCGGCTTGCTGGTGGCTACGGTAACCACGCTGTTCGTGGTTCCCATCGTGTATACATATCTGCGCAAGCAACCGCCGGTGGATCACGACCAACGGATCGCGGAGGAGGAGCGCGAGGGTCTGGACGAGCCAGACTCGTTCGCCTACAACAGGCGCTAGACGGCGCGAGAAATCAGGATGCGACCAGAAGCCACAAACCCGCAGGCCGATCCGAGCATCGAAGCGGATCTGCGTGCTGAAATCGACGAATTAAAACGGAAGCTGGAGGCCCAGAAGCAGCCACACGGGGCAGTCCCGCCGGCCAGGCACACGATCCGCAACCTGGTTCTGCTCGTGCTCTTTATTCTGATCGCCGGGTTCGTGGTTGGATATTTACCGCGGCATCGCCGCGAGCTGCTGCTCAGCACGGAGGCGGACACCAAGAACGAATCGCTTCCGGAAGTGAGCGTGGCGGCGGCAACCCTCGGTTCAACCATCGGGAATCTGGTGCTGCCCGGAAACATCCAAGCCGTCACCGAAGCGCCCATCCTGGCGCGCGCCGAAGGCTTCGTACAGCGGCGCTACGTAGACATCGGCGACCGTGTGACTGCCGGTCAACTGCTGGCCGAAATCGAAGCGCCGGACATGGACCAGCAGGTGCACCAGGCGCAGGCCAGTTTGCAGCAGTCGCAAGCGGACCTGGAGCGCGCCACGGCGTCACTCGAACAAGGTAAGGCGAACCAGGCTTTGGCCAAAGTCACCGCCGAGCGCTGGAGCGCTCTCCTCGCGCGCGGCATCGTATCCAGACAGGATAACGATCAATACCAGGCGCAGTATCAGGCACAGACCGCCAATGTGCGGGCACTCGACCGGGCCGTCGCCGCATCGAAGAGCAGCGTCGCGGCGGCTGAGGCGAACGTCGCTCGTTTGACCGATATGCAGAGCTATTTGAAAGTGCGCGCCCCGTTCGCGGGCGTGGTCACCCTGCGTAACGTGGATGTCGGCGCCATGGTGAATACCGGCAACACGCTGCTGTTTCGCATCGCGCAGACCAATCTGCTGCGCACCTTCGTCAACGTACCCCAGTTCAGCGCATCGGACGTGCATCTTGGCCAAACGGCGACACTGAGCACGCAGGACCTGCCGGAGCGGAAGTTCGCCGGCAAGGTGGCTCGCACGGCCAGCTCGCTCGATCCGGCCAGCCGCACGCTTTTGGTGGAGATCCAGGTTCCGAATCCGGACGGGAAGCTGCTGCCCGGCATGTACGTGCAAGTGGATCTGAATCTGCCGCGCAAGGACCCGCCGGTGTTGATCCCCAGCGATACGCTGGTGGTCCGGCCGGGCGGCACGATGGTCGCTCTCGTCGATGACAGCAACGTAGTGCACTTCCAACACATCACTGCCGGCCGCGATTTCGGCGATCGAATCGAGGTCCTGGCCGGGTTGAACGCGGGACAAAAGGTGATCGTGAATCCCAACGACTCCGTACAGGAAGGCGTTAAGGTTCATCCCATCGCGGCAGAGTCGGGCGGCAACGCGAAGCGGCCGGGTGCGCGGTAGATCTGCCAACCGCGCGGACCGGATATAATGAACTCCACTATGACACGCACCTTCGTGATGTTTCTCGCTCTCGCGGGCCTTGCTGCGCTCCAGGCCCAAACCGACAATCCTCTGAGCACTGAGGTCAAGGGCTCCTACACCAACGTCAAGAACAACATCCTGAAAGCCGCCGACAAGGTTTCGGAAGCCGATTATGCTTTTAAGGCGACGGCCGATGTCCGCCCGTTCGGCCAACTGGTGGCGCATGTCGCCGACGCAAACCTGCGCACCTGCTCCGCAATCAATGGCACAGCCAAACAGGGAACTGCTTCCACCAAGACAACGAAAGCGGATCTGGTGGCGGCACTGAAGGAATCTTTCGCAGAATGCGACAAGGCCTACGACGCCATGACCGATGCCAACGCAGCGAAGATGCTCTCCATGGGACGGATGCAACGCTCCACACTAGGCGCTCTCTGGGGCACCGTGGTACACGATAACGAGATGTACGGCACCATGTCCGTCTACATGCGGCTGAAGGGGCTGGTTCCTCCGTCGACGGAAGGCCGCGCAGCTCGATAAAACAGTGGCTGTGTAAAAGAAATGCAAACAAATTGTGCAGGTACTACCGGGCGAGCGGATTGAGCCTTATACTCGGGTAGAGTCTTTCTGCGCCGAGGTTATTTTTTGTCCACTGCCAATCTTGAACCGGTAAAGAGCTTACTGCTTGAACCACCGGCTGCTGTCCCCCAAGTGCGCGTTCTGGATGGAGTGGAACGCATCGCGGGACTCCTGCTGCTGGCGCTCACCGCGCCCATTACGATACTCTCTGCCGCGACGATCTCCTTGTTGTCCCGGCGTTCGCCGCTGGTGGCTCATCTACGCATCGGAAAGAATGATGAGCCATTCTGGATGTGGAAACTGCGAACGATGTGGGACCGGAGTGAGGTTACCCACCGCGAGCGGGGTTGGATCGAGTACATCGTTGCCGAGCCAAACAGCGACAGCAAGCCGGCCGCCGATTCTCGAGTCACCAGCCGGTTCGCTGCGTTCTGCCGCCGCCACTCCATCGACGAGTTGCCGCAGTTGTGGCATGTGGCGCGCGGCGAGATGGCGCTGGTGGGCCCGCGGCCCTTAACTCGCAGCGAACTGCTTCGCCACTACGGCGCTCATTCGCGGGAACTGCTGTCCGTCAAGCCGGGGCTCACCGGACTTTGGCAGGTGTCGGGCCGCAGCTACATCTCATTTCCACAACGCGCTCTTCTGGATCTGGAATTGGTGTGCAGCTTATCGCCGCGAATGTATTTCACCATCCTGCTGAAGACGTTCTCAGCGCTGATCTACGGCAAGGGCGCCTGGTAGCCCGCCTGCAGCAAGTGGTGGCACATGCTTTTAGCTTGTGCACAAACAGACTCTTACTCTGTGAATTTGGCGTGCCCAAACTCCCGCGCACAGACCTGACTAACACTAGCTCTTGCGCAATTCGTCGCCTAAGTCTTTCAGGACCTGGCCGTGATCTTGCGCGCTCAAGTCTCGCTCCAGCCTGCGGAGGGCCACGCCGACGATATCGCGATGGTGGAGCTTGGAGCCGACACCTTCTTCCTCGCTGAGCCTGCGCCAAAGATCGTGGAGCCGATCGACGTCCTCCGGCCACAGCCGGGGCGGGTGTGGGCCCAGGTTCACGTACATCGACGGACGGTCCGGACTGATCACTTCCAGCGAAAAAGCGTGGCGCGGCTCGGGGAGACTTTCCCAGGCTAAACCGATGCGCCGGGCGAGTTCTTCCGAAGTCATGCGCGCGGACACTCCGGTGACTAGGCGGCTGACCTGGAGTTTTGCCGCCGATTGCACCATGGCGTCGAAGGGATCGACGGCCGGGACCTCCAGCAGCTCCACCGGCTTACCTTCTTTCTCGGCCATTTCCACGACATGGCTGAACAACTCCTTTTCGTAATCGCTGAAAATCTGGTCGTCTGAAAGATCGTACTCGCCGGCGCCCGCGGAGATGGTTCGGACCGTCATCACAACGATGTCGTGCCGCCGCAGATTGGTCTTTTGCAGGACCTTTTGCAGGTGCTCCATGTTATGGTAGTCGCGCACCGCTACCAGCACCGAGCCGGGGCGTGCGTGTAACGTCCCGGTGGTGACCTGAGGCTGATGGTCGAGATTGAATTCCTCGAGTGGCTTTTTCTCCAGGTGCTGCACCGCGCGCTTCTTTGCGTTGATTCGCTCGGAGATGGTGAAGACGATGAACAGCGCAAGCGTAAAGCCCACGCCGTATTTCGTCGCGTACTCTTTGGAGAACAGATTGGCAATGGCCACGAAGCCGAGAACCAAGGTGGTGAGTCCCAGGCCGACCGGGAACTCCACATTGCCAAGACGGATGTTGAACGGGAATTTGTATTCCTGATCGTGGCGCTGATAGCGCAGCACCAGGACGCCCATGGATTTCAGGAAGAAGCTCCAAACCACGCCGAACGCGTACGCTTCGCCGAGGAGGTACATGTCGCCGCGGCTGGCGATGATGGTGGCGACCTGGAGCAGGGCGATCAAGTTGATGATGCGGTATGTGGTTCCGAAGCGGCGATGCGGCTTGCGGAACCAGTCCAGTAGTACGCCGTCTTCAGCCACGCGGTTCATGACGCCATTGGCGCCGATCATGGCCGTATTCACGGCGCCGGATAGAATCAGCACGCCCACAATCACCACGAAGATGTGGAACAGCAGCTTCAGCAGTTCGGGTCCGGCCAGCCGCATGGCCAGGCCGCCCAGCAAATTGTCGGCATACAGATTGCGAATGTCATCCGGGCTGATTATCATGCTGGCGAACACCGTAATGACGCCCGTGCAGATCACCGCGTACCAACAAACGATATTGGCAGTGATCTTCAGGTTCTTCATCTTGGGGTAAGCGATTTCCCGGTAGACCTGCGCCAGCGTTTCGAAGCCGCTCATGGACAGCAGGGCGTGGCCGAAGGCGATAATCAGCGCGATGAC
The DNA here is from genome assembly GCA_035632375.1 of Bryobacteraceae bacterium. Lineage (GTDB taxonomy): Bacteria > Acidobacteriota > Terriglobia > Bryobacterales > Bryobacteraceae > Palsa-89. The sequence continues at coordinate 26,544 of DASQGY010000140.1, forward strand.
GGGAATGGACGGCCAGACAGTGCCTTTGAACCAACCCAGGGCCGTGGCGTTGAACTGCAGATTGCGCGGCAGCGGAGCCGGCGGCAGGTTCACGTGGCCCCGCAGCAAAATGGTCAAGGGACACCAGATCAGAAATGCCACCACCATGATGGTGGTGATCTGCATAATGCGCAGCGCCTTGCCGCTGGATTCGTGAATGCCCTTGATGTTCATCCACCAGAAATAAATGGTGACCAGGCAAGCGAAGAAAGCCGCAAAGTAATTCACGTTGAACGGGAACGACTGCCCCAGCATCTTGGCGATCTCATCCAGCAGGTGTCCCAGATACGCGCCAGCGCTGACCACGCTGATGGGACCGGTGAGGATGTAGTCGAAGATCAGGGACGAAACAGACAGACGGGCCACAAACGGCCCCATGCTGTCCTTCACCACAATGTACACGCCACCGCGCACAAACATGCTGCAGCTTTCCATGTAGACGGAACGCACCGCGAAACTGAATAGCATCACCGCCAGCACGAACCACGGGGCGGCAGGGCCGACGGCCGTTTGGGCGATGCCGCCGGCGTAAAACGCGGAAGAAGCCAGATCGGAGAGGACGATGGATGCGCCACGCCAGAAGCTGATGAAGGACAAGGCCACGGTGGTCGCCACCACGACTTTGGCCGAAGTCATGGCGGACCTGCTAGGTTCTATCGACATCTGCGG
>DASQGY010000141.1:0-8478 GCA_035632375.1 Bryobacteraceae bacterium
GGCGCTTTGCGGGCGGCGTCGATGCCCGAACCGACACGCACAACCAGGTGGAGCGCGATCTCTACGTAAGCTGGTTCGACCGCGGCCGCCTGCGCCCGGCGCTCGACATCCGCCGTCTGAGCGCCACCTACACACGCGGCAAGCTCACCTTCGAAGCCGGCAAGCAGTTCATCCGCTGGGGCAAGGCCGACATCCTGAATCCCACCGACCGTTTCGCCCCAAAGGATTTCCTCAGCGTCACCGATCCCGGATTTCTGCCCATCACCGCCGCCCGCGTCACCTACGACACCGGCGTCGATTCAGTGGACCTCGTCTGGCAACCCCGCTTCACGCCCAGCCGCACGCCTTTGCTCAATCAACGCTGGACCGTCCTGCCGTCGAACCTAGCTGGAATCCCCCTGCAAGACCTCGGCGCGGAATACCCGGGCCGCTCGTCATTCGGCGCTCGCTGGAACCACATCGGCTCAGGCTACGAGCTATCGGCCAGCCTCTACGACGGCTTCAATTATCTCCCCCTGTTCCAGGGCGCGCAGAATCCGAATGGCATCGACTTCCAGCGCATCTATCCACGCCTGCGTCTCTACGGCGCCGACGCCGCCATTCCACTGCGCTGGTTCACGGTGAAAACGGAAGCCGCCTATTACACCTCGCCCGACCATCGCGAGGACGAGTACGCGATCTACGTGATCCAGTTCGAGCGACAGATCAAGGAGCTATCCATCGTAGCCGGCTACGCGGGCGACGCCGTGACATCGCACCGGCCGTCGCTGCAGTTTTCCCCTGAGCTCGGCTTTGCTCGCGCCGTCCTGGCGCACGCGCAATACACCATCGATCCCAACCGTAGCCTGGCGATGGATGCCGCAGTGCGCCAGAACGGCCAGGGAAGCTGGCTACGCACCACCTATTCCCAGACGTTCGGTCAACATTGGCGCGCAACAGCGGGCTTCGCCTGGATCCGCGGTGATGCCACCGATTTCCTAGGCCAATACCACCGCAACTCCTACGCCAGCCTGGCCCTCCGCTACAGCTTCTAAAAAAACCGGGGACAGACGAATCTGTCCCCACCGTCATAAGTTCAAGCTGTTGGCAACAACGACTACGTGGACAGATCCGTCTGTCCCCGGTTTTTTTTCGGGTTTATCCTAACAAAATCGATTGGGCACCGGACTCAACTCGCCGTCCCTTAGACAATCGAGTCCTCCAGACAAACAACCAAACTGCGAAATTGACAGGGATGACCACCGCGAGCTGGGCAGGATAAGACAATCGTTCGAATGGCAAGTACAACAAGTGCGCCCGGAAAGAGAAGCATGAAGCTCAACAGGATTGGGCCGATGTTCAAGTGAACGTTGCCGAAAAATGGAAGGATACCGCCAATGACTTGGCAAGCGCCAAATCCTGTCCAGTACCAATCCCTCTTGGTCATCGCAGATCTTCTGGGAACTCAGTCAACGCGAAGTCGCCCCATGCCGCTAACTCCGCCTGCTCTTCCGGGCGGAGGGATGTATAGTACTCCTCAACCGCCTCTTCGATGGCCTTTCTCCGTCCTTCGAGCTGCGATTGTAGAAAAGTGCGATTCATCGGCTCTTGATTTTACCTACCTCGACCCTCACACCCCCTGCAACGCCTGGAAAACCTCCTCCGCATGCCCGTCCGGCTTCACCTTGCGGAAAATCTTACTGATCTTCCCGTCCTTGCCGATCAGGAACGTACTCCGCTCGATGCCCATGTAGTTCCGGCCGTACATGCTCTTCTCCACCCACACTCCGTACGCCTCGGCGACCTTGTGATCCACATCCGCCAGCAGCGTGAACGGCAGATCGAATTTGTCCTTGAACTTCGATTGCGCCGCCGACTTGTCCGGCGACACACCCACAATCACCGTGTCCGCTTTGGTGAACTTCTTCGAGTTGTCGCGGAACTCACAGGCCTCGCGTGTACAGCCGGGCGTGTCCGCCTTCGGATAAAAGTAGAGCACCACGCTCTTGCCCTTCAGACTCGCCAAGTCGAACGGCCGACCCTGGTCGTCATCCACATGAATCGCAGGCGCCGCATCGCCCTCTTTCAAAGTTTTCGCCATATGATTATTTTAGCTTCATGCCAGATGACTCCCCACGCGGGAAGATTGTAAAATGAAAGTCGACATCCATCCTGGAGGCTTTCCTGAATGCGTAAATGGGTTGTAAGCTCGGCTGTCAGTGGATTGATGCTGGCCGGTTTCCTGGCCGCCGCCGACAAGAAAGAAGGCGACGCCGCCAAAGGCAAAGAGGTCTTCGACCAGTGCGCCGTCTGTCACAACACCGACAATGACGAAAAGAAAATCGGCCCGTCCCTCAAAGGGCTCTTCAAGCGCGACAAGCTGAAGAACGGCAAGCCCGTCAACGTGGAGAACGTGAAGGCCGTGATCAACGCCGGCGGAAACGGCATGCCGTCCTACGCGGATCTGATTTCAGAAGCCGAGAAAACCAACGTTATCGCTTATCTGAAGACCCTGTAGGGCCCGAACTCTCATAGACGTCCACACGGACGATCGGCGCGAAGTCGGCCACTCCTGGTCCGGAAATAGCGATGCTGTCGAACGCTGCCGCGGTGCGGCCGGTCTCAAACAGGCGTTGCGTGTCGTCAAGGTCGGCAGGGATGATTCTCAACGCCACCCCACCCGACATCACCGCGGGCGGAATGCGATTCGTAATACTCCGGCCATTCGGACCGGAGAGCGTCGCGAAGACCGCGGGAACCCGAAAAAAGAATTCCGCCAGGCGTCCGCGAAGCGTGTAGTTCAGGAAAATCCGAACCACCCATTCGCGCTCCTCGATGAGATGAAGTGGCTGGCCGACCGTCATTGTCGTCTGCCGGACGAAATGCATCCCCGCAGAAAGAGGCTGGCGCCGCGCCCGCAGCAACATCAGGCGGCCGTACATGCTGTCGAACTCGTAGTTCTGATAGAGCGCCTGGGCGGTCTGCGGACAATCCAACAATGGGTGCCTCTCGTCGATGGGCAACCATTGGAACAGAACGAACTCCGGCCGGTTCTTCGGATCCTTCACGAATTCCGCATCCCACGCGTCCAGATACGAAGTGTACGCGCTGTCGGACAGTAGCACGGGAAATGGGCGTAACCGAAGGCCATTCGCTGCGGCAAACACGAAATTCCCGGGAAAGATCGCCACGGTGTGATCGCCGAGCAACTCCCTCAGAGGCCGCGGGAAATGAGTGAGTTCAAAGATCGTGTCCGATTGCTCCCAGAGCCGTTGATTGAGCGCGGCCAGATTGGTCAGGTCCCCTACTCTTGCGAAAGACGCAAATGGCGAACTCGTTTCTGTCCACACGAACTTGTGGAAATAATAGTGGCCCCGCTCGAAGTAAAGCCATGGCGCGGCGATTAGCGCCAGTGCAGCCAGGCCCATTGCCTTGCCCTGGCGATCCCAGCGGCCAATATTCAAATCGGCAAATAGTAGCGTCGCTGCTAGAATCAGGGGCGCAAGCTTAAACAGTATTTCCACGTGAGCGTCCTGCCTCACAAACGAATGCTTGAACTCGAGAAACAGAAGGGGAAGCACGGCAACCGCGATCGGAAAGGCGCGATCCTTCCTGAAATGGAGCACGGCCGCGAGCGCCACGAAGCCCGCCAGGAGAACGAGCGCCGCAAGAAGTGCGTCCCGCGGTCCTTCCAGGCTCAGTGCCGCGTTGTACCCGGATGAGATCTCAAAGCCGGCTCGGAAATACTTCAGGAGCGCGCTCAGCGTGCCGCCAGTCGTCAGGAACAGAATGGCGACAATCGCCGGCACTCCGCTGACGCCGAGGCATAATAGCCGCGCTGCGCGGGTTCTGTCAGTGCGGGCGAGAGCCAGTGGAAACAGCAGGATCACGGCCAAGGCCGCAATGCCTCCACTGAGCTTGATGAGGAGAAGAACGGAGGCGATGGCCACGGCGGCGACATACAGAATCACCGGCCCGGCCACGGATGCGGCCGTCAACAGCACCACCAGCACTTCCAAAAAATAATCGGGACCGTCAGTCGGTGAAGCGCGGAGTAACTGCGCGCCGGCCGGAGCGCAGACCGCCAGGATACACCAATTGACCAGCGGAATTCGCTGCCCGAATAACAGCCAGACCAGGAGTGCCCCAAGCACAAGCCAACTCCCCACCTGAAACGCGACGCCGTACTCGATGTTATTTCCGAACGGCATCGGAAGCGCCAGGTAGGCCAGAGGTCCATACGTGAACTCGATATCCTTACCGAAGACGGCGCCGGTGGTGTGCAGGTAGTTCAGTGCCGCCACCCAAAAGCTGTCGAAGTTGTATCTCAAGAAGTGATACTTCACGGGATAGAGCGCCACGAAAGCCAATAGCGCCAGCGCTGCCTTGAGGTGCCAGATCGCCAGGTCGCGCAACCCCACCGGGACACGCGCGGGAGTGACTGCAGCCGTCCCAAGATTAGGTCTAGGCCATTTCACAAACGCCTAGCCTATCATCCTAGCCGCGCATGCTACAGTAGCTTTGTAGGCGCCTTCCGGAAAGTCCCCATCGTCTAGCCCGGCCTAGGACACCGCCCTTTCACGGCGATAACGGGGGTTCGAATCCCCCTGGGGACGCCAAGTCCATCCCACGCGGAGTAGATGGCCTTGTGATTTTGTGAAGGACAAGACGAGGTCGTCGGGAGGAGATTAATTTGGCGAAAAAAGAAAAAGCGGTGGACACCAGCGCGGCGGAAAGCAAGATCGCAGCGTCAACAGATGTCGTCCCCGCGAAGCCCAACACACCCAAGACTGAGAAGAAGGGCAAATTGCTTCCCAAGGGCAAGTCCCGGCTTCCGCGCCGGCAGAAAAAAGCGCAACGGAAAAAGGTCGGCGCCAAGCGAACCTGATCGAATGAATGCGTTCGTGACGCGGTTTCGATGCGATCGCCAATCTCATCTATACTGAATGATTAAGCGTGCGCCTTCCTAAGATCTACTCCATGGGATGGTTCGCCATCCTCGCGATGGCCGGTTTAGTATTCCCGCTCGCCAACGCTCGCGCTTCCAGCATCACAGACGTTGGCATTGCGATCCAAGCCGTCGTGGGATCGAATAACCCGGTCACGTTCACATCGACAGGTACCATCTCCATGTCGACCGGACAGTTTACCGTAGGCGACTACACCATCAGCAACATCACCGCCGGGTTTGTAGGGCCCGGCTTTCCCGATGTCACCGATCCGCTCCAATTCCGCCTGACCGGCATTGGCAGCATCTCATGCACCTCATGTACGGACCCACTTGAGATCGACTTCGGCGCATTCCTGGTCGCTGCGACGGACTCCGGCTCCTACCTGAATCAAGAAGCCCTGACGGTTAGCGTCGCCATGGACGGATCGCTGGATGAGGGAAACGAAGTTCCCGCGGAACTTCTGGTCGGATTCTCCGATGGCACGTTTTTCGACCTCCCGGTAACGCTCCATGGTGGCCTGCCCTTCAACTACCTGCCTCCGGCATTTGGTATCGCCACCGGGAATATCGATTTCATGGGTAGCTTCTTCCTCGGTTGCGGCTGCACCAATCTCCAACCCGGCCAAGCCTTCAGCTCTCCGGATAGCATCTCCATCACGTTCACCGCTCCGGAGCCCGCTACTTGGTTGCTGTCGTCTGTACCGCTGGCGCTTATAGCCTTGGTCCGGCGGCGAAAGCGGAAGCGAGCCCGACCCGAACTCCAAGTCAAAACTTGCGCGGATCGATAGTAATCGAATCGCGCTCGCCTGTAATCGGATTCGGCCGCCCAAGTTCGATCACGCGAACAGTGGCGTACGGGCCGAGCCAGACTGCGACCTGCCGCCCGGCGGAAACAAAAATGCGAGTCTCCGGGTAGATGGGCACCCCAAGTTCGGTATAACACCAACGGTCTATGTCGATGACGCCATCCGGCATCGTGTATCGCCGAACGCTCAAAGGTACTTCGGCTAGTCGATTCGGGTTGATGGTCACCACGGCACTCTTGATATTGCCGCTATACAGCGAGAATCCCAGGTAGGAGTCCCACAGCCCGGCCAGCGTCAAGAGCGGCAAAACGCCGAAGATATATCCAATCGCTTTGACGTAGGGATGGCTGCGCCACATATCCCGGAGGCCCCATACCGGCTTATGCCAAAACAGCAGAATCAGAAGACCGATCATCAGCATGTTCCATGGCCATACGACGTAATTCCAGTTCGCGCCCCATGGACCAAGCCAGGACAAAATCGAAAGATGCATCAAGATCAGGCAGGCCACTGCTGCATTCCGAGTCCGCGGAAACGCGAGCAGGATTCCAGAGGCGCATTCCACCAGTGCCAGTACCATGGCTAGCGGGAAAAGCACCCGATTTGATATGCCAGCCACGTCCACGTGCATCAAATGGAATACCGGAGACACCATGTCGGGCAATACCGTTACGAATCCGTAGCCTAGCTTTTCGAGTCCGGAATAAAAATACGTGCAAACCATGAACAAGCGGCACGCATGGAGGGCGGCCGCGCTTTCGCCGACGATCGATTCCGCTTTCCGATGCTTGTGCCAAGGCAGCAGGAAAGTCCCGAACATGACCGCGTATTGGAGTAGCCAAGGCTGCCAGCGCGATTGATCGAGCAAGGCCAGCACCGCGACGATCGCCAGGAACACCTTGATGTACGGTGCCGGCTTCCGCGCTATTGCAATCGCAGCCAGAGATGCTATGACTGCGGCTGCCAGAATGTAGTCCAGAGGAAAGGGCGGCTGTGGCAGCCAGCCCCAGACTGGCGTTAACGGAAACAGCCGGTGGCTGCTGATCCAAAGTTTCGTCGAGCATAGGATGCCCGCCCCCGCAGCCACGGCCAGCATGCTCCTCAGGAGTCTGCTGAGTCGAATATCGTGAGCAGCCGCCGCTTCATCGCGCAAGAGGATGCTAGTCGCGCGCCTCGCTTTCACTCCAGCGTCACGGCCCGATCGAAAACAACATCCAGCGAAGTGCCCTGCCGCAGCTCCACTTCCTTGCCGCGCGTCATCAGCACGGTTGCGAGTCCCACTGCTCCGCCCGCGCTTGCTCCGATGCCTGCGCCTTTCCAGCTCCGGTCCGTGAGCCCTCCCAGCGCCGCGCCGCTTCCGGCCAGGATCGCGATGCGCGAAGCATCCTCTCCCCTCGACGGAGCCTGTTGGATTGCGTTTTCCTTACCGCTCACCTTCTGCCCGGTGTCGCCCGGATCCACCGAGCTCAGGTGCGGTGAAAACTTCACCACCTTGCCCGATGGCAGCGTCAGCGTGTCCAGTCGGATCGCAATCTCCGCCCTCCCGCTGACACGTCCGCTCCGCTTCGCTTGCACCACTATGCCTTGCACGTAGCTTCCCGACGGCACCACAATCTCCCCGCCCGCTGCGATGGGACTGGCCGTTCGCAGATACACGTAGTCGCCCGTCTGCGCCGTCCGCGTGCTGATGGAGTTCTCCATGCGCAGCAGCATGTGCGCGCCTTGCGGGATTTCAGCGGCCGCAGCGCCGGCGGCCGTCAACACGAAAGTAAGAAAGAACGAAGTGGTACGCACCAAGGGACCCCCTATTCGAGTTCCACTTTCCTCAACAATCGGTGTAGCGCCCCCGCGCCCCCAGCGCCGTTTTGCGTTCCGGCGATGTTCCCGTCGCGGTCGATTAGCACATACAGAGGGAAGGCTCTCGCCGCAAACATGGCCGGAAGATTGGTGTCTTCGGTCAAAATAATTTTGCAGGAGCGCGGCGACTGCTCCAGATATTGCTTGACCTTCTTCTTGGACTCAGCCACGTTCACCGCCAGCACCACCAGCCCGCGATCGCCAAATTCGTGCGCAATCTCGTCCACTGCCGGCTGATCCCCGCGGCAGTACTTGCACCACGTGGCCCAAAACTGCAGCAGCACCACTTTGCCCTTCACCGAGTCGTTGCTGAAGCTCTCGCCGTCCATCGACTTGGCATGAAATCGCGGCGCGGCTTCTCTCAGGGGTTTTATGGCGGAAATCGGCAACGCAATAGCAAGAATCGCCAACGCCGCACGAAAGTCCATTCAAGCCCATACTATCAGTTTGAAAAATATCGAGGAGGTTGCCGACAAACCGGTGACTGGCTACGCTGTCCCAAGCCACGAAAATCCAGAAGGAATCCACCGATCCCAGTTGGCGGTGGACAGCGCTGCCTGTCCCCGGTCCTGTTGTCGCAAAGACGGGTCCTGTTGTGACAAAGAGGGGACTGGCTACGCTGTCCCAAGCCACGAAAATCCAGAAGGAATCCGCCGATCCCAGTTGGCGGCGGACAGCGCTGCCTGTCCCCGGTCCTGTTGTCGCAAAGACGGGTCCTGTTGTGACAAAGAGGGGACTGGCTACCAGCCTGTCGGAATGAAAAGATCGCCCGACGGGATAGCGCCGGTTTCCGGCTTCAAAAAATAGCCGGAACGCCGGGTCTAGATCCCAAGTCACCTCGATTTGCAGCGGGTTTGTCCGATGCTGCCGCCTCCCTGGCCGGTT
>DASQGY010000142.1:0-7806 GCA_035632375.1 Bryobacteraceae bacterium
TTCACCGGTTTGCTTGAGTAAATCCATGGCGGCCGATCCGAGGAGGAGAAACCGGCCATTGGCTTTTCCATGCCGCCGGCCCTGGTCAATGATGCCGCGAAGCCGCTGGAAAAGCTCGGGCACGCGATGAACCTCGTCCAGGATTACCAATTCGTTTTCGTGGTCGGCGAGGTATCGCGTGGGGTTGGAGAGCTTGGCGCGTTCGTCTTCGTTCTCGAGGTCCAGGTATACAGAATGTTTTTGCTCTGCGATCTGCAGAGCAAGGGTGGTCTTCCCGACTTGGCGCGGCCCCAGGAGGACTACGGCTGGGGAATGGCGCAGAACGTAGTTCAGGCGGCCACTGAGGCGTCGGGGGAGCATCTATGTAATTATAGAGCCTACCTCCAGATTTGCATACTTGCGTTTTTGGCCACAAGAAAGTAACTTGTTTTCTTATGCTTACCTGCGCTCCCCGGTCAGCGTCTGGAGGAATCGGTGGTAGAAATCGACGCCGTCGTAGTAGGCGCTCACCCGGACGCGCTCGTCTTTGCCGTGCGCGCGAATATCGTCGTGATCCAGCGCGATGCCGTTGATGCCGTAACTCGGCAAGCCGGCGGCGATGGTGTAGATGCTGTCCGACGCTCCGGTTTCCATGTCCGGGACTACCGGCGCGCCGGGCCACATTTCGTCGGCGATCCGGTGGAGAGCTTTGAGCACGTCGGGCCTCGGTGCGATGGCGGCCGCGGCCTTTTGGTCAGGGGCGCGGTCTAGCAGTGCGGTAGTTTTGGAATCGATGTAGCGGACGCGAACCTTGGCGTCGGCGAATCTGCGGATCAACTCTTGCCGGACTTCTTCGGCGGAATGCCCGGGAAGGATACGGCAATTCACCACTGCTTCCGCCGTTTGCGGCAGCGCGTTGTTCGCGTGACCGCCGCTCAGCCGCGTGGCGACGCAAGTGGTGCGGATGGTGGAGTTGTAGTGCGGATCGGCGGACAACGTCGCGATGGACGCGGGATCGGGCGGTGTCGCGATGACGCCCTTCATGGCTGCCGCGGTCTTCGCCGATTCCACCTTCGACAGTTGCTCGAAGTAGGCGCGCGTCACCGGGTTCAGTTCGAATGGAAATGGCGAGCGTTGCAGGCGGCTCAGCGCGTCGGCGATGTGATAGATCGCATTGTCCGCCGTCGGCAGGGAGCTGTGCCCGCCCGGATTCGTCGCTGTAAGCTGGAAATCGGCGTAGAGTTTTTCGCTGGCCTCGATCTCGACGTCCATCGCCTTGCCCTTCTCCGCCAGCACCCCGCCCGAATCGGCGTTGATCACGAATTCGCAATCGACTAGTTCGCGGTGATTCTTGAGCAGCCAGTCGACGCCGTTCGATGTACCGCCTTCCTCGTCGGCCGTGAGCGCCAGGATGACGTCGCGGTTCGGCTTGAAGCCTTCGCGTTGGAAGCGGATCAAGGTGGTGACCAGGATCGCGTCGTTCACCTTCATGTCCTGCGTGCCGCGACCGTAGAAATAGCCGTCCTTCTCGACGAAGCGGAAGGGGTCGGTGGTCCAGTCCTCGCGCCGTGCTTCGACGACATCGAGATGCCCGATGATCAGGATGGGCTTGAGTCCGCCTGCTCCCGTGCCGCGAAGCCGCGCGACCATGTTGCCCTTGCGCGCGTTGGGGCCGAGCACCGTCACGTCGGCCGCCGGAAATCCCGCGTCCGTCAGCCGCTTGGCCATGGCTTGCGCGGCGGTGGTGGTGTTGCCGACGGAATCGGTGGTGTTGATTTCGATGAGCTGCTGGAAAATATCGCGGGCGAGCTGCCGCGTCGCGTCATCTAAGCGGGCGGCAGCAAGAGACGAGGCAAGAATGAAGACGGCGGCAAGCAATCTCGGAGCGGACATGCTAACCATCGTTGCAAAGCGGCGCGGAGGAAGTAAAGGAACTCTATTCCCGAATCAGCCCACCGAGATCGTCCACTTTTTCCTCCAGAAGATTCAACTTGCGCGCCAGGCCCTGGATCTCCGACTCCGCCCGGCGGTTGACCTCGAAATCGAGCTCGCTGCGCACGCGGTCCTTGGCGTCCTGGCGATTTTGGCTCATCATGATCACCGGAGCCTGGATGGCAGCCAGCATGGAGAGAAACAGATTGAGCAGAATAAACGGGTAAGGATCCCAAGCCCTTTTCTGTAGGGCGATATTGATGACTGTGTAGACGGACAGCAAGACTGCAAAAAGGATAATGAACCTCCATGAGCCGCCAAATCGGGCGACAGTGTCGGCGAGGCGCTGCCCAAAAGTCGATGCCTCCTCGATCACTTCATTGGGGTTGCGGTTGGCGCGAACACGTACCAGGTCTTGCGCGGCATGGATTTGGCGGCTGAGCGTGGTGAGCAGATCCATTCCCGCGTGCGGCTTGCGCTCGATCAGGATCACGATGTCGTCTCTGGAGATTTCGAGACAGGCGCTCTCTTCCACGGCAATAGCGCTGGTCTGGTGCGGCGTTTCCGCCACCATCGAAGCGAAGCCGAAGAACTCGCCCTTGCCGGGCTCGTCCACAATCACTTCCTGTTGATCGTCATCCACGGTGCTGACGCGAACGTGGCCGGAGATCATCACGTAAGCTTGGCCGCCGGGTTCTCCGATCTTGTAAATGCGTTCGCGCGCGGCAAATTTCCTGATCTCGACTTGGCCGGCCAACACGGCGGTCTCATCGTCGTCCAACAAAGAAAACAGTGGGATGTTTTTCAGCACTTCGGGATTGCACGCCATGAGGCCTCCTTAGGTAGATCGTAACCGATTGGTTTTTCAAAACCGGGTAGCGGGTCAGTTTAGGACGAGGGCTGAACTACCTTCAACGCTTCAGGGTCAGGACGCCCACTGCGCACCGGGCACTTCGCGGCGCGAAAGCAATGCCGTTGGCCGTCGATCCAGTGACCACACGTCCCGTGACATCGACTGTACCCGAGCCGGTAAGCGTGCCGTCCGGCCCCAACGCAAGCGTGAATGGTGCAGGGGCGTTCTTCACGGCAATCAGAACCTGCGCTGCGCCGGCCTCGACAGTATATGGCTTGGCCACATGCGCTTCACCGCAATCCAGGATCACGCCGTTGTCTCGAAACTCCAGCGCGAGACCGCCTGGGCCGGTATACTTGCCGGCCATGCGAACACCCGGAGCAGCGAGTCCTTTGCCGGACTCAGTCGGAGTTTGATCGAGAGACTGCGGCGACACAAGGGCGGTGAGGGTGCTCAGCACGCCTCCATCGCCAGTTGGGCCCGTGGGGCTGAACCCACCGATAGTGCAGCGCTCCGTTTTGTCCGCAAAGATGGGCTGACTCGCCCAGTATCCGCAAACGCCACCGCACGCACTGCCGGTTACAGCGAGGCCGTTGCGGTATTCCTGCATCCAGACCTGGCGATAACCGGTGATGATCTGCCCCTTCACATCGGTGGGACCGGGGCCGGTGAGATGTCCGTCGGGCCCCATGGTCAGGGCGAATGGCTGCGGTTCGGTTTTCACCGTAACGACGAAGCGTGCGCCGCTTTTTTCAACGGTGTAGGGACGCGAATTGGGAATCAGCTTGCCGCACCCGGTGAGAGCCACCGCTTCGTCGCCGAACGATAGCCCCATGGTTTTGGTGGCGGCGTATCGTCCCGTCATGACCAGACCTGCGCGCGGATTCTTGCCGGCGGCTTGTTCAGTGGCGCCGCCGAAGAGCCCGGCGACTCCGGTGGTCAGCCCTTTCCCGATGCATTCGAGCTCGCTGCCACCGAGTTCGACACAGCGGCGCGCGGCCAGCGTACCCGGATCGTTGCGGATAAAAGGCGAACCGCCCGGGCCTGCCGCCTGCTGCATTTTCTGCGCTTCGGCTTCTCGCCGGGCGGCCGCAATCGCTTCTTTACTCTTGGCTTCAAACGCTGCATTCGCCTTGGCATATTCCTCGCGAATCGCCGGCGTCAGGAGTTTCTCGAACACTTCCTGGAACAACGCCGGATTCGTAGAGAGCCGGCTCCTCAATTCATTGAGAGCCTTCACTTCATCGGGGGAGTGAGACTTGGCGAAGGACTGCGAGATCTCGGAAGCTGCCGTGTAGTAGGCGCGGATCGCCTGAGTCTCTTCCGGCTTGAGAGTATTGCGATCGCGATAGGGGCCCATCAGGCGGTAAATGAATTGCTCCAGCATGCTCAAGACCGCCATCTGCCGCGCCAAGGTATCGGTGGGATTGCTGCCTTGAATCTCGCGTTTGACGCGATCCACGGACGGCATCTCACGAACATACGATCCAGAGAACGCCTGGCTCTCCGGCGCGCCCGCCTTCACCGGGCAAGTACTCATCCAGGAAGTCATCTGCGGACGGGGTTGGAAGGATTGCGCGACGAGCATTCCGTTCTTCTCGATGTGCAGATAGCACATCAGCTCCTGGCGGCCCTGGTTGCAGTATTGGACGATATACGCGGTTCCATCGGCACAGCGATAGGGCACCTGCAACTGCGGCTTGGGGAGCGGCTCCTGGGCGGATAGGCGGGAGGACGCCGGCAAGAGTCCGAAGAGAACTATGGCTGCCAGCGAGGTGTAAGAAGTCGTTGGAGCGGACATCGCTCCATGTTTGCAAAGCCGTGTGGTGGATGTAAAGACTCGGCTGATTCACTCCGCCCGCAGCGCCTGCAGGGGATCCACTGTCGCGGCTTTGCGCGCGGGAAGATAGCTGGCACACATCGCGGCGACAACTAACCCCGCGGGGACTGCGGCGAACGTCGCCGGATCCAGTGGGCTCACTTCGAACAGCAGCGCCGACATCAGCCGCGTCAATCCCATCGCCGCGCCGATTCCGATGGCGATGCCGATTCCCGAAAGAATCAACCCGTGGCGCAGAAACATCTGCCGCACATGCTCGCGCTGTGCGCCTAGCGCCATGCGGATTCCGATCTCGCGCGTGCGCTGCGACACCGAATAGGAGATGACGCCGTATATTCCGACTACGCCCAACAGCAACGCCATCGATGCCGCGATGGCCAGCATCAGCAGAGTGAAGGATGTGCGCGCCATCGATCTCCGATAGATTTCTTCGAGCATCGACACGTTGGCGACAGGCAGGCTTGCGTTCACCGACCAAACCGTTTCCCGAACCTCTTTCAGGAACGTGCCCGATCCGGTGCGCGGACCGCGGATGGCATAAGCCATTTCGCGCTGCGCAGTCACGGGCTGCCCCCAAAAGTCCTTCATGATCATCGGCCAATATACTTCCTCGGGCGCTTTCTGATCCACGCCATCGTCGCGCTCGTCGCCCACCACGCCGACAATCTCCCGCCATCCGTCTTTCGGTGTTTCGCGAATCCTCCGGCCGATGGCCTTCGCCGGATCCTTCCAATACTTGCGCGCAAAATTTTCCGTGACCACGGCCACCGGTGCGGCGTTGTAGGTATCTGCCCAGGTGAGATCGCGCCCGGCGAGCAGCGGATTCCCCATCGTCTGGAAATATCCCGGCGAAATCCATTTGTAGCGGCGGATCGGCGGAATCTGCCCTTCGGGCGAGGGAAAATCTTCAATGAAAACTGGATCGTTGCTGTGCGATCCATCCATGGTGATGGAAGTGCAGAGTCCGGCCGCGGTCACGCCCGGCATTTGCCGGATCCGCTCCAGAATCTGCTGGTGCGTGCGGATCGCCTGGCCGGGATTGGGAATCAGGGCCTCCGGTATGGAGACACGCAGAGTGAGAACTTCCTCGGGATGTACGAAGCCGGGCTGCACCTTGCGCAAAGCTTGAAAGGTACGGATCATCAGGCCGGAGCTGATCAGCAGCACCAGGGCGAGCGCCACCTGCACCACCACCAGCACATTACGGGCGCGAAGCCGATCCCGACCCTCGCTCAAAGTACGGCCGCCCTCGCGCAGCGCCGCGCCGAGCGATGCGCCGGCGTACTTGAATACCGGAATCAGGCCGAACAGTGTTCCGGCCAGCAGGGAAATGGCCAAGGTGAAGAACAGGACGCGCGGGTCCATGGAGATTTCATCCAGCCGCGGGATATCGGTCGGCCCTAACCATATCAACAGGCGAATCCCGGCGTAGGCGAGTGCGGCGCCGAAGACACCGCCCAGGACTCCCAACGTCACGCTCTCGAACAAAAGCTCGCGCGCCAACTGGCTCCAGCCCGCGCCAAGTGCGGCTCGAATGGCGAATTCCTGCTGCCGCCCCTCGGCCCGAACCAGAAACAAATTCGCGACGTTCGCGCAGGCAATGAACAACACCATGCCGACTGTGGCCATCAGCACCCACAAGACCTTGCCCACGTCGCCAACAACGTCGTCCTTGAACAAGTGGACATTCGGCCCCAACCTCGCCTGCCGAAACATTTCGGCGGTGAATCCCGGAGGCAGCTTGAACTTGTCCAGCAACATCGGCAGCATGCGGGCGACATCGGCATTGGCCTGCGCTAACGTGACGCCCGGCTTGAGCCGCGCCACCCCCTGGTAGCTGAAGTTGCCGACAAACACTTCGGCACGGTTCAGGCGCAGCGGCAGAATCACGGCGGGATGAAGGTTCTGGAAGCGAAAACTTTGCGGTAGGACGCCGATGATGTCGCGCGCGCGCCCCTCCACCATCAGTCTTTTGCCCACCGCTTGAGGATCGCCGCCGAATTTTCGCTGCCAGTATCCGTAGCTCAACATCACGGTCTGCGGGCTGCCGGGTGTATCGTCTTGCTCGCTGAACACTCGGCCCGCGGCGGGCTGGACGCGGAGCGTTGGAAGCACGTCAAACGTCACCTGCATCGCGTCCACTTGTTCAGGCTCGGCGAGTCCGGTGATAGTGGCCGTGTCACTTCTCCAAATTCCAGACTTCTCGAAGGCCTGGCCCTCCTCGCGGTAAGTGAAGTAGGTGGCGGGCGACGCATTCAGTTGCTGGAAGCCCAGGCCGGGGGCGCTATGCCACACTGCGACGATCCGATCGGGGTCGTCGTACGGCAGCGGCTTCAGCAGGACACCATTGATGACGCTGAAGATGGCACTATTGGCCCCGATGCCGACAGCCAGGGTCAACAAAGTGACGGCGGTGAAAAGTGGCGCGTGCAGCAGGCGTCGCGCGACTTGCTGGAGTAGGGCAGTGAAGGATTGCATGTTTGGAGGGAGGAGTCCCTTTGGAAAGCTACGCACTGAAACTAGTCAGAGTTCCGTCGATTCATTTGGCGGCTCGTAGCTTGATTGGGATTGGAGTATCCCCACCGGCCCCAACCGGTCCTGCACCGCATCATGCGCCGCGGACGCTGCGTCCAGCCACTTGATTAGCTTCCGACCGAAGTAAACCCGCCGTGCCCTGCCAAATCCTGCATCAACCGATTCTCGACGTCATAAAGGTTCCCGGTCGACAGCATGTTCCCGTTAGCATCGTACGCCGCATTCACCAATCGATTCGTCGCCGGATCGGCCGGCGTCGGATTATTCCCCAGCGCCGCCCCACTCCCCACCCGATTCGTCAAGTTCCCAAATCCATCGTACGAATAACTCTGGCTCCACCCCGCCGCCGCCGCCGAAATCAGCCGGTTCAGCGAATCATACTGGTAGGAAACCGTCTCCCCGCTCACCGCGTCGTACTGCGACGCAATCTTCCCATTGTTCGACCCCGCCGGAAAATTGTAAGTGATGTTCTGCCCCAGCCCGCTGATCCCGGTCAACTGGAACATCGCATTGTAGCTCCGCGTTTCCGTCCCGCCGTCGTAGTTCATCGAAAGCAACTCATTGGCCGCGCCGTAAAGCACGCCACTGACCACCGTAGCGGTGTTCTGATCGGTCATGCCGGAAGGTCGCGACATGGCGTCGTATTGATAATTGTACTGCGGCGTGA
>DASQGY010000143.1:0-4243 GCA_035632375.1 Bryobacteraceae bacterium
CCCGGAGGCACCGACCACGGCTGATGATTCTTGACTTGCTCCTGCGCGCTGGTGGGCAAGAGCAGGCCGATGTAGCATCCGCCGAAAATGTAGACCGAATCCATGATGTGCGTGTGATTGGCGGGCTCGAGCGCCATGTAGGCGCCGATCTTGTGGTTGGCGATGCCGCTCTGGCGCCAGTAGTTGAGCACGTCGATCTCGACCGCGCCGTTGTCGTTGGCTCCGGTCGTTGGGTTGTAGCCGGTGATGGCCGAGTAGGCGGCGACGATCTGCTGGTCGGTCGGCGTCACCACTTTTCCCTTGGCGTTGGCGGTCCATTCCATGATGAGGTGGCCGGCAGCGGCGCAGGTGCAGTCGCCGAGCTGATCGTTCTGCATCATGCCCCAGGTCTGCACCTTCGTCGTGAGATCGAAGCTGGCCGGCGGCGCGGGCAGGGCGGGCGTCACATAAGAAGCCAGCAGCAGGGTGCGCGGATCGTGCCGCGCCGGATGCTTGCCCAGCTTCAGCTTGCGTGGATCGATGCGCGTGGGATCCGAGCGCATGACGACGCTGTGACGGGATTCCGTCAGGTCCAGTTTCTTCACGGCCATGGAAGAAATCTCCTTCAACCAGAATTTTGAGGATCGAGAGAATGATGGAGGGACGTCCGACGCGCGAGTTGCGGGACCCGCGCGTCGTATCGTCCGGGGGGAAGGAATGTGCGTCCGGCGAATATTAGACCGAGCCAGCGTTGGTTTGAAATCGGGTGGAGAGTTGTTACGAAACACGAACACGCAGGGCGGTCTTGGGATGCTATTCCCCTCCGCGCGAGATCCCTCTCTGCGACGGAAGGCTCAATCCTTTGCGCAACTAGCGGTAATCCGTGGGATCAATACAGGCATCGTAGGTGGCGCGATCGATCTTGATCCAATCGCTGTGGTTGATGCCGCGTTTGTTAGTGGCGGTAGGACTCACTGGGAAAGCGCAAGCGATTCGTATCCACCTGGCTCTCAGTTTGGAGATGACGCGGATCTCGTCAGCTACTTCCGACAAGTCTTGATCTTGAGAGAAAACTACAGCAACGTCGTATTCGTTCCGCACCGCCAATCGAATTACGTCCAGCGCAATCCGAACGTCAATCCCCTTTTCGCTTCCGCGTAAAAATGTATGAGTAGTCCCATCACGAAGCTTTATCGTGTCGTTTCGATATCGTAGAGGACGACTGAATACTACAATTCCAGCCTTTCCCATTACCGCCAGTTTGCCAACCCAAAAACGATTCCACATCGGCTGGTCGGCCGCATCAGGAACGCCGGTGTAAAACCGAACTTGTGTTAGATTCCAACCTCTTGCCTTGCAAACGGCTTCAGACAACTTCTGCACGTCGTAGTTTGGGTAATGGTAGCCGAAGGATTCCTTAGCAGTTCGGTAGAGATTCTGCCCGTCAATGAAGGTAATGGCCCGCTTTATCGCGGGCTCGCCAAATTGGACTGGCGTTTGGGCCACAAATAAATAACCCCGACCGAGGCCTTGCGGCATGTCGGACGGGGAGCAATTTCAGTAACCAGACTACCCGAGCGAAGCCCATGACGCAAGCCAAAAAATCCCCAAGCTGCCTGGCCGCGAGCTGGCCGCCGCCCTTACTTCTTCACCACGGCCGCGATGCAGTTGATTTCCACCAGCGAATTCCCGGGCAATGCGGCCACGGCGACTGTGGTGCGGGCCGGGCCTCCGTTGGGAAAGTAGGTTTTGAAGACCTGGTTCATACCGTCGTAATACTTAATGTCGGCGAGGAAGACGCCGAGTTGCAGAATGCTGTCGACGGTGCCGCCGCCGGTCTCGACCAGTTTCTTGACGTTGTCCATGACGATGGTGGTGTGATGCCCAATCTCGAACTTTTCGGCCGGGCCGGAATCGTGCGCTCCCTGGCCGGCAACATAGATCAGCCCATTGTGAATGATGATCGGCGTAATGAACGACTTGGGGTCGGAGGGCTTGCCGTCACTGTCGAGTTTGCGAATGCCCTGATCGGCCGGTGTTGCGGCTTTCGCCAGCGTGGCTCCGGCGAAACCAGCTGCGGAAAAGATGGTGGCCAGGCGCGCGGCAAAATTTCTGCGTGTGAATGTTCCCAGATTCATGGATTCCCCCTTGCGGCGGATGGAGTCTAAGTCAGCCGCAAGGGGAAGGTCAAACCCATCTCACTGGGTGAAATCTCCGGTCACGGCACGTACGCGAGCGCCGAGGCCCGGACGCCCGCTATTGGAGTGCCCGCCGGAGTGAGATTTCCCGTGGTGCCATCGATGGCGAAGGCGAGGAGTCCTGTCGGACTCGCCGCATAGAGAAAGCGTCCGGAGGGGTCGGTCGTGAGCGCGGCCGCCGCGATCGGAAATGGCGAGTTGGCCAGGGGCGTGAGCATGCCGCTTCCGGCGCTGATGCTGTAACCGGAAATGGTGCGGTCGGTGGCGTTCGAAACGTACAGAAAATTTCTGGCGCTCGTGAGCGTGACCGGACCGCTGCCGGTGGCGAATGGCGATCCTGGGATGGGATTCAACGCGCCGCTCGGCGTCACAACGGAGAACCCGGCGACCTGCCCTGTGGCCTGCAACACGGTGTAGACGAAAGTTCCAGTCGAATCGAAAGTGATCCCGAATGGCATGGCGTTGGTGCTGGAATTCGGAATCACCGGGAACGGCGAGTTTGGTACGGCGGTCAACGCTCCGGATGAGTCGATGGTAAAAGCGAGAACGCCGCCCGGTGGCGTGTCGTCCGAGGCGAACAGGAAACGGCTGCCGGGGTCCACCGTGAGGAAGAGATTCGTTCCCGAAAGAAACGGCGAATTGGGCAGCGGCGTGAGAGCGCCCATGGCGTCGGCTTTGAGCGCGTCGATCCTGCCGGCGTCGGCGACGTAGATAACCTGGGCGGCGCTGTTCGTGGCCATACCGGCCGCTATGGTGAATTGACCTAGCGGGAAAGGAGATCCCTGAACCGGGGTGAGAGCGCCGGTGCCGGAATTGATCGACCAGGCGTCGATGCTCGAGGTCAGCTGCTGGATCATCGGGTCGGAGACATAGAGAAACTGGTTGTTCAGCGTGGCCATGCCCAGGCTCAGCTTGGGCCCGGCGACCGACGACGGTGTGCCGAGCGAGCCATCACCCGTATTGACGGGATAGATCGAGACTTGTCCGTCGACGCCGGCAGCATAGAGAAATTGCGGCGCCGGACACAGACTATTGCCCGGACCGCAGCAGCTGGCTGCGCTGCAGACCTTGCTGCCGCTCGAGCCGCATCCGGCGAGCGCGAGGATAATCGAAAGAATCAGAGAGACTGCCAGCGGGCGAAACGCAGTCGGGGACATGGGGCCCTCCTTGGGGCAAGGGGGATCGGGCGCAGGGATCCGGCAAACATGGCAGGGGATGGCATCGAGCGAATCTTAATCCCGGAGCAAGATCGCGCGCTGTGCGCCGGGACACTTTTGGGAGTGTCACAGGAGCAGGGATCTTGCGGGCGCTCGTTCTTCCTTCGGCAGTCCCGTGGCCTGCGCCCCATCAGTAGCTAACGTAAGAATTTGGTTCCGAGTCGCCCGTCGTCCGCCCAGAACCGAACCCAGCCACTCCGGGTGGTGAGCGCTATCTGTTAGCGTCAGTTGAGCTATTGCAGCTTCGCGTACTCCGCCTTGGCTTGCTTCAGGATGGGGATGTCGGGGTCGGCGTCTTTCCAGAGAGCGAGGAAATCTTTGTAGGCGGCAAGGGCGCGGACACGGGCGGCATCGGCATCCGCTCCCTGCGAGGTTCTTGACTGCAAAGCGTTAGCCCTCGCCACGCCTAGATGCGCCAAGGCTCCCGTCCAGCAGTTCCAGACGATGCCGCTGTGGTCGAGAATCTTCTGAAACTCGGCGGCGGCTTATTTGCCCTGCCCGGCTGCCAGGTAGGCCTCGCCGCGAACGTACACGTGATACAGGCAGGAAATATTGGCGACGAACGCAATCTGCCCCAACTCAATGGGGGAAGCAGCTTGCGGCGCATTCAGGGCAGCAGCCGCGTTCTTCTTGTCCAGCGCCAGCTGCGCCTGAATCGCAGGCAGCCAAAGCGACTGCATCTGGGTGTCCAGCGGGAAGCGTTTCCCCAAGTCTTGTGCCAAGGATTCGGCGCGCGCCATATCGCCCGCCATGGCAAACGCCAGCGCCGCTTCGACCTCGACGCCCTGACTCGTGGGAGCCAGCTTCAAAGCCTCTGCCGCTGACTGTCGCGCTGCCGCAGGATTGCCG
>DASQGY010000144.1:0-4842 GCA_035632375.1 Bryobacteraceae bacterium
CCGCGATCGCCCTGAACCCTCCCGGCGCCGCAGGCACGGCAGAGCTGGCCGCCGCGTACCGCGAGTTGGACTCCTTCACGCACTCAATCTCACACGACCTTCGCGCGCCCCTCAGAGCCATCGATGGCTTTTCCCGGATTCTGCTGGAGGACCATGGGCCCGAGCTCACCTCAGAGGCGCTGCGTTGCGTGGAGATCGTTCGCAACAACGCCATCGAGATGAGCGTTCTCATCGATAGCCTGCTCCTGTTGTCCCGGCTTGGCCGGCAGCCGATGGAGAAGGGGCCGGTTGACGTAAAAATGCTGGTCGTGCAAGCGCTGGAGGAACTGCCAGGAGCGCAGGCAGGCCGGCGGATTGAATTCGTTATCGGAGAGTTGCCGGCCTGCGATGCCGATCCGAAGTTGCTCCGGCAGGTGGTCGAAAACCTGCTCTCCAACGCGCTGAAGTATACGCGCTGCCGCGCCCAGGCCCGAATCGAGATTGGCGCATCCACGTCACCGCGCGACGGTACGGTTTACTTCGTTCGAGACAACGGAGCCGGCTTCGACATGCGTTATGCGGACAAGTTGTTTGTTGTTTTCCAGCGTTTGCATTCAGCCAAAGATTACGAAGGCCGAGGAGTGGGATTGGCGATAGTGCGCCGGATTGTGGCCCGTCATGGCGGCCGGGTGTGGGCCGAAGCGGCGCTGGACCAGGGAGCGACGTTTTACTTTAGCTTGCCGGCGGTGAGCCGCCTTCCAGTTCGAGAAATCGTGCCGGAGACGGCGTCGATGTCGAAAGGAGCACCATTATGAATACCAGCATCCGCGTTTTGATTCTGGAGGATCGTTCCGAAGACGCCGAGTTAATGGCCCGCGAGTTGCGGCGCTGTCACTTCAATCCGGAATGCCGGCGCGTCGATACCGAGTCGGAATACAACGCACACCTCGGTTGGCAACCCGACATCATTCTGGCCGACTACAACATGCCGCTGCTCGACGCGCCTCGTGCGCTGAAGCTGTTGCATGAGCTCAACATGGACATCCCGTTCATCGTCGTATCGGGGGCCATCGGCGAAGATACGGCGGTGGAGATGATGCGGCAAGGCGCCGCCGATTACCTGTTGAAGGACCGGCTGGCGCGGCTTGGCCCCGCAGTGACGCGCGCGCTGGAAGAGGCGCGGCTGCGCGACGAGACTCGCCGTGCCGCCGGCGCGCTGCGGGCGAGCGAAGTCCGCTTTTTTACCTTCATGAACCACAGCCCGGCCATGGCGTTTATCAAGGACCAGGAAGGCCGCTATTTGTACGTCAACAACACCTGCGAGCGGATGTGGGGCACAACGCTGGCGGAATGCTTGGGAAAGACGAACCACGATCTTTGGCCGGCGGAGGTGGCGGCGCAATTGCAAGCGAATGACGCGGCCGTGAACGAGTCCGGCGTGTCCTCCCAGTTCCTGGAAGAGATTCGGCTCAGGGGCGGCCGCACGCTTTATGCGTTGACGTTTCGTTTTCCGTTCGATGAGGCGGACGGACGGCGTCTGTTGGGGGGCGTTTCCATCGACATCAGCGAACAGGTGAAGACTCAGAGGGAGTTGTCTTCCGCATTGGCAACCAAGGAGCTGCTTCTCAAGGAACTGCATCACCGGGTGAAGAACAACTTGCAGGTCATCTCCAGCCTTCTCGCCATGCAGGCCGAATCCGTCGAGGACGCGTCAGCTATCCGGGCGCTCCAGGAAAGCCAGGAGAGAGTGCAATGTATGGCGCTTATCCACGAACGATTGAACCGCGACAGTGTGCCGGACCGCCTGGATTTTCGCGAGTATCTGGAAACCCTTTCGCGCGACTTGTTTTACTCCTACGGAGTGGATACCGAGCGTATCAAGTTACGATTCGAGGTGGAACCACTCTCGCTGGGCCTGGATCAGGCCATTCCCTGCGGATTGATCCTGAACGAGCTGCTGACGAATTCCCTGAAGTACGCGTTTCCGAACGGCCGCCGCGGCGAGATTGTGGTCAAGCTAAGCTCCGGTGACGACGAACTTGTGATGCTGACGGTGGCCGACGATGGCGTGGGGCCGCCACCTGGGTTCAACTGGCAGGAGTCCCCATCGCTGGGCCTTCGGATTATGAGTATTCTGGGGCGCCAATTGGATGGGAAGATCGAAAGCCAGCCTGGGCCAGGCGTCAGGTTCACTCTGACGTTTCCGGGAGCATTTGTGCCCGCCGAGCCTTCCGCGATTCGCCCCGGCGGCGCCAACAGATTTGGACACACCGCCTAATATCAAGCTGCAGAAGTTTCGCGGGTAAGAACCGGGGACAGCCTACCTGTTTCGTGCGACCGGAATTGGCCTGCTCGCAACGCACTGGCCTGCGCGGAAACAGGCTGACTGTCCCCGGTTTTTACCCCGGTTCTTACCCGCAGATACGGCCTGGCTGGAAATGTTGTGGATCATCCAACATCCTCCGGCTCTCCGGGCGCCACGTTGTGCACCAGCCAATACTGGACCGCGGTCTTCGCAGCCTCAACAAATTGACGATAGTCGACTCCCTTGGAAATGTAGCCGTTGCACCCCGCGCGATAAGCAGCGGTGACGTCGTCATGTTTGGTGGATGAAGTGAGCACCACTACGGGAAGCGTTCTGGTTCGGGGGGCGGCGCGCAGCGTCTCCAGAACATGGAGGCCACTCCCCTTCATAAGCTTGAGATCCAGCAATACCAGGTCCGGAAGCGTGTGGGCCTCGGCCGACAGCAGTAGTGCCAGAGCATCCTCGCCGTTGCGCGCCACTTTAACCGACACCGGCACACCACTATTCTTGAGGGCGCGCGTGGTGAGCTCTTCATCCGTGCGATTGTCTTCAACCAGGAGGATCACTTTACCTTGCATCTTTGTCCCCCTTCCCGGAAACGCCGTCCGGCGGATCTGTTGCGGGTGGCGCTGCCGCGAGCGTAAAGCAAAACTTCGCCCCCTGGCCCACCTTGCCTGTGGCCCAAGCTTCTCCTCCATGGCGCCGCGAGATGCGCCTTACGATCGCCAGACCAATGCCCGATCCCTCGAATTCATCGCCGCCATGCAGGCGTTCAAAGACGCGGAAAAGCTTGTCGGAATATTGGGGATCGAAGCCAACGCCGTTGTCCTCGACAAAATAAACGTCCCGTCCCCCGTCCCGGTACGATCCGACCTCGATTGCCGGCCGGGGCGCGTGGCGTGTAAATTTCCAGGCGTTGGAGATGAGATTCATCAGTACCTGCCGAACCACCGCTCTCTCGCCCAAAGCTTGTGGCAAAGGGTGGAGCTCGATCTCGATCAGCCGGCCCGGCTCCATTGCCCGCAGTTCGTCCACAACCGATCGTGCCAGTGCGGTCATGTCGATTTCGCTTCGCACGGCTTCGTTGGCGCTGAGGCGCGAGAAAGCGAGCAAATCCTCAATGAGCTGCCCCATCTTGTGGCAATTGGTGGAAATCACGCCCAGCAACCGGTGCGCTTCCGGATCGAGATCCGCTGCATACTCGTCCGATAGAATGCTCGAAAAGCCCTCAATGGCGCGCAGCGGGGCGCGGAGGTCGTGAGAAATGGAATAGCTGAACGTTTCTAGCGACTGGTTGGCGGCGTGCAACTCCTTGACGCGCTCATGGAGCTGGCGGTTGAGGTCCAGGATTTTCCGTTCAATCTCCGCGCGCACGGTTACGTCGCGGACCACGCTAAGCACCAGCACGCCACTCGCCGCGTCCATGGGACTCAACATGATATCGACGGGAAATTCGCTGCCATCGCTCCGCTTGGCGTACAGGTTCTTGCCGATTCCCATGGGCCGCAAGCGAGGATCGTGGCAATAGCCCCGCCGGTGCGCCGAATGGACGCCATGGAATCGCTTGGGGACCAGCGTCTCGATAGGCCGGCCCAGCAGTTCGCTCCGGCTGTAGCTAAACATTTTTTCCGACTGGCTGTTGGCGAAAACGATTCGTCCGTCCTTGTCGCTGGCCAGCATGGCGTCGGGAGCGGATTCGAACAGCGCTTCAAACATCGCCTTGCTCTTCCGCAGGTCGTCTTCAGCCTGGAGCCGCTCCTCGGCTATCTCATAGGCCGAGACGCCTTGGGATGCCAGGGTGATAACCATCCGCGCATCTACCTCGGTAAACGATTCCGCACCGAGTTTATCGGCAAGTATGAGCCAGCCACGGAGAGACTGGGAGGCTACAAATGGAACCACCAGGACGGAAACCACTCCGGACCAGCCGGAGATTCCTGGGAGCTCATTGCACAACTGGGGAGCCTCCACCTTGCCCAACCACAGCGGACGAGGGTCGCGCAGCAGGTTTGACAGCATACCGCCGGGAGGAAGCAAAGCGGTAAACTGCGCATCGGCTGAGCGGATGTGCCCGTCAGCCGGGTCCACCCCATTGCCTCTATCAACGCCCGAGGACAGGAAGGACTGCACGGTCTGGCCGTCCGCGCTTAACAAGCCCACGGCGGAGTATCTTGCACCGATGAGCTTGCGAGCGAGATGAGCCAGGCGCTCGAGCCGGCGGCCCGGGATGCGCTCGCTGGCGAGCTCGAGGCTCAATTCGATGAGCGCGGAAGCGGCGGACCAGTCCTTTCCCAAGTCGATGCCGGTTTCAGGCACGTAGGGTGAATGAACGCCCAATGTTTCATTCACCATGGTCAGGATGAACTCCGGGTCGCTGGGTTTGGGAATCACGCCAACGGCCCCTACCTCCCGCGCCACTTCCTTAGCCTGACGCTCACTATAGGCAGCGCTGTAGAAGAGAATCGGGATGGCGGACAGCTCCGGGTCGGCCTGCATCCGTTTGGCCAACTCACCACCGTCCAAGTTGGGCATGACGATGTCGGTGATCACCAGATCGG
>DASQGY010000145.1:0-23173 GCA_035632375.1 Bryobacteraceae bacterium
CACCGACCCCAAGGCCGACATCGAGTTCTACACCACCAAGTTCGATGCCGAAAAAGGCAAATTCGCCGGCGCCCTGGACGCAGTGTGGACGCAGAAATCGTGGCTGCTCTTCACCAAGGTGGCAGCGCCGCCCAAGTCCGAAATCACGTCGTCCATCTGGCACATTGGCTGGGGCGCGGAGGACATGAAGGCCACTTACCAGAAGCAGCTCGACAGCGGCACCAAGTTTGAAACCCCCATCACCGATATCAGCGACATCGGCGGCAGCCCCGCCACCGGCCTCTTTTTCTATGCGTACGTTGATGGCCCCGATCACCAACTGATCGAGCTCAACACCGCCAATCATCACCACTTCGGCCACATCCACCTGCTCAGCAAGGACCCGGTCGCCACCGCGCAGTGGTACGCCAAGGAATTCGGCGTCGCCTATCGCAACCGCAACCCATCCACCGCGCCGCGCATGTACCGCGGATTCCAAATCGGCCCCTCGGCGTCGTTCACCATGGACAACGTCAACTTCATCTTCTTCCCCTGGCAGTACGCGCAAACGCAATGGCCGGAATTGTGGAAGAACCGCACCGAGTTCGAATCCACCAAAGGCCACGTCACCGACCACATCGGCTTCAGCGTCGACAACCTGGACGAAACAATCGCGCGCCTGAAGAAGGACGGCGTCACTGTCACTGATGAGCCGCGCACCGTCCTAGGCAAGCTGAAAATCGCCTTCATCGAAGGCCCCGACAAAGTGCGCATCGAACTGGTAGAGGGCCACGCCAAGAAGGAATAACCACCCATTGCCGGTTACTGCCAAACATGGATGAAACTTCGTCAGCCCCCAAGATTTCAGCGGACGAAGTCCAGGTTGATTCCGAAGCTTTGGCGGCAATCGATTGCGGCATCAAAGCCGCCATCGGCCGTGCCGCCCCGATTGATGAAGTTCGCAAGATCATTCCCCAGTGGATTTCCAAGTTCGAATCACAGAAACCGCTGTTAGTAGCCCCTTTGCGCCTACCGACCGGTTGGTCTATTCTATCCGAAGGTAGGAGATTCTCATGAACCGTACATCTTTGGTCGCTCTAGCATCACTGACTCTGGCGTTTTCCTTAACCGCCGCCGACCCCATCCACCTCGACACCGGCCTCGTCTCCGGCGCTCCCGGAACCAACCCCGGCGTTCGCGTGTACAAAGCCATCCCCTACGCCGCGCCTCCCGTCGGCGCTCGCCGCTGGAAAGCTCCGCAGTCACCCGCATCCTGGACCGGCGTCCGCGATGCCAAAGAATTCTCCCCGGTCTGCGTGCAAACTCCTTATCCGCAGAACTCGCTTTACTATTCCCCGCTCGGGCAAGTCAGCGAAGACTGCCTCTACCTCAACGTCTGGACCGCCGCTGCCACCGCGAAGGAGCGCCGCCCCGTCATGGTCTGGATTCATGGCGGAGGCTACACGCGCGGCATGGGATCCACCGCCACTTACAACGGCGAGAATCTCGCGAAGAAGGGCGTCGTGGTCGTCACCATCAACTACCGCCTCGGCATCTTCGGATTCCTCGCGCATCCCGAACTCACCAAAGAATCCGACGTTCACTCCTCCGGAAATTATGGTTTGCTCGACATGGTGGCCGCCCTGCAGTGGGTTCAGAAAAACATCGCGGCCTTCGGTGGCGACCCCAAGCGCGTCACCATCTTTGGCGAATCGGCCGGCTCCTCGGCAGTGAATTTCCTGATGGCGTCCCCGCTTGCCAAGGGACTCTTCCACCGCGTGATCGGCGAGAGCGGCGCGAACTTCGGCCGCCACACCACGCTGGCCGAAATGGAAAAGACCGGAGCGCGCCTAGGCACTCTCACCGAGCTGCGCGCGAAATCCGCCGACGATTTGCAGAAGATCGAAGGCTCCTTCCGTCCTGTGGTCGACGGCTGGTTCCTCCCTGAAGATGTCGATGCCGCCTTCGCGCACGGCAAGCAGAGCGACGTTCCGTTGATCGCCGGCTACAATCACGATGAAACCCGTGTGCTCGCTCCGTACCCGGCGAACAGCACCGCCAAGACTTTCCTGGAACAAGTCCACAAGCGATTCGGAAACTTCGCAGACGAGTTCCTGAAACTATATCCCGTCGCCTCCGACGATCAAGCCAAGGAAGCGCATTACGAAAGTTCGCGCGATCAGGGCATGGGCTGGGAGATGCGCACTTGGGTCCGCGCTCAAACCAAATCCGGAAAAGCTCCGGCGTATTTGTACTACTTCACGCGCATCCCGCCCAGCCCCGTCAGCGACCGTTATCGCGCCTACCATGCCGCCGAAATTCAATACGTGTTCGCGAATCTCCGCGCCGGCCGCCCCTGGGAAGAAGCGGATCGCAAACTCGCCGACACGATGTCCAGCTATTGGGCCAACTTCGCGGCCAGCGGCAACCCCAATGGCAAAGGGCTGCCGAAGTGGCCCGGATACGACGCCAAGAACGATCCCGCCATGGAGTTCGGCGACAAGATCGACGTCCAGCACAACGTCAATAAAGCCGGTCTGGATTTCTTCGACCGCTTTGTAGCCTCGCAATCCAGCGCGTCCGGTGGAACCCGCTGACACCCGGCCGCCGCCGGTAATCGCTCCTGCCCTATTGCTTTCCCATACAAACTGTGTCATGCTGTATGGGAAACCAATATGAAAGACGAAAAAGCCGATGTCTGGCAGGGCACCCTGGCCCTGATGGTGCTGAAGACGCTGGAATCCATGGGCCCGCTGCACGGCTACGGCATCGCCCGGCGCATCGAGCAGACCAGCGGCGATAAACTCTCGCTCAACTACGGCACACTCTACCCGGCGCTCCTGAAACTGGAGCAGGAGGGCTACGTCTCGTCCGAATGGGGTGTGTCGGATAACAATCGCAAAGCCAAATTCTACAAGCTCACGCGAGCGGGGCGGAAGAAATTGGAAAACGAGGCCAAGGAATGGAAGGAAACCACGGACATCCTGGCGCGCTTCCTTTCCCCAGGAGAGATCTCATGAGACGCTTGCGCGGAGGGTTATTGCGGCTGGCTGGTCTATTCGGAAAAACCCGCCGCGAGCGGGAATTGTCCGATGAGTTGGAGGGCCATCTCCAAATGCACATCGACGACAATCTGCGCGACGGTATGCCGCCCCGGGAAGCGCGCCGGGCCGCACTGCTGAAGCTGGGCGGCGTCGAACAGGTGAAGGAGCAAGTTCGCGACCGCCGCGGCCTACCGCTGCTCGAAACCACCTGGCAAGATCTGCGCTATGCCCTACGCGTACTGCGCAAAACTCCAGTCTTCACCGCCGTTGCGATTTTGTCGCTCGCGCTGGGGATCGGCGCCAACACGGCGATTTTCAGCCTGGTGAATGCATTGCTGTTGCGATCGCTTCCGGTGAGCCAACCCGGGCAACTGGTGTTGCTGACCCCGATTGATAAGGGCAATTTCGAGGGTAACTTCGCCTATCCGGACTACCAGCGCTTGCGCGATCGCAATCAGGTGTTCTCCGGTTTGATCGCCTCCGGTTCCCTGAATCGCGCTGATGTCACTGTGGACGCCCTCACGGAACAATTAGACGGCGAAATGGTGTCGGGAAATTACTTTTCGGTGCTGGGGATTCACGCTGCCGCCGGGCGTTTGCTCTCGGACGATGACGACCGGCTCACCGCGCCCGCTGTTGCCGTGATCAGTCACCGCTTCTCCGTCCAGAGGTTCGGTGCACCCAGCGTCGCGCTGGGAAAGACCGTGGAAGTGAATGGCGCGCCCCTGGCGATCGCTGGGGTTGCGCCCCAGGAGTTCTACGGCGAATCGACTGGCAAAGCGCCCGATTTCTGGGTTCCCATCAGCTTGCAGATGCGGGTGGAGCCAAACCCCGGCGATCTGCTGAACATCCGCTACATCACATGGCTCGATTTGATCGGCCGGCTGCGTCCGGGCCCAACCATCGCGCAGGCCCAAGCCAACGTCGCCGTATTGCAGTCGCAGATTCAAGCGGAATTCAAAACCGGTCCGGAGAGCGACTACATCCATCACATCGCGGTCGCGCCCGGCAGCAAAGGATCAGCCGAGTTGCGGCAAAAATTCTCGCGGCCAGTACTTGCGCTGTTGGTGATTGTTGCGGTTGTGCTATTGATTGCCTGCACCAACCTGGCGAACCTACTGCTGGCTCGCGCGGCGTCCCGCCAAAGGGAAATCGCCACGCGCCTGGCCATCGGAGCAAGCCGCAGCCGCCTGGTCCGGCAATTGCTGACCGAGAGCCTGCTGCTGTCGATCCCCGGGGGGATGCTGGGCTTGGCTGTGGCGCTTTGGGGAACGGGCGTCCTGCTGACCCTGGTGAACACCGGCGGCCGCGTTGTAGCGCTCAATCTTCAGCCCGACGCGCGGATTTTGCTATTCACCACGGCAGTGTCGATTCTCACCGGCCTGCTGTTCGGCACCATTCCCGCGCTCCAAGCAGTGCGGAGTGGCGATCCAGCCACGCGTCTCGGCGTGCGCTCTGTTGCCGGCCGCGAAAAGCACTGGGGATGGCGTGAGGCGCTGATGGCCGCGCAAGTGGCCCTGTCTGTTCTTCTGCTTGCCACCGGCGGCTTATTCTTGCGCACGCTCCGGAATCTCCAGTCGCTCGATCCTGGATTCCGCGCCGACAATGTTTTGCTCATCGGGCTCGACTCCCGGCGCGACGGCTACGAGGGCGCCCGCCTTTCGCAACTCGCTGCGAAGCTCATCGAGCGCTCCGCGGCGATTCCTGGCGTGCGCTCGGCCGGTCTATCCTTCTTCGGCAGTCTCTCCGGCGCCGGCGGCAGCGGCTGCTGCTTCAGCACCGATGGCTTCACTCCGCGCAATCGCCAGGATCAGCAGGCGGCCCTGGATTACGTTTCTCCCGGCTATTTCCAAACGCTCGGAATTCCGTTGCTGGCCGGCCGGGAGTTCTCCTTCCGCGATACCGCCAACAGTCCGCAGGTCGCCATCATCAACGAGACCATGGCGCGTCACTTCTTCAACGGCCGATCCGCGGTTGGGCATCGCTTAACGTGGGTCAAGAAGGAATATGAAGTGGTCGGCGTCGTCAAGGATGCGAAGTATCGCGAGCTTCGTGAGAAGACGCCGCGCATGATCTACTTCTCGTTGATTCAGGACCCGCACGACCTGAACCGGCTCGAGCTTCGTACCGCCGTCCCGCCCCTCGCCGTCGCGCAAACAGTGCGCCAGGCTCTGCGCGAAATCGACCCACGACTGCACATCGGCGACACCAGCACGCTCTCGAAGAGGCTCGATGCTAAGCTATCGCGCGAGTACCTGCTCGCGGACCTCTCCGGTTTCTTCAGCGGCCTGACATTGCTGCTGGTCTCCATCGGCATCTACGGCACTCTCGCGTATTCAGTCGCGCGCCGGACCAGCGAAATCGGCATTCGCATGGCGCTCGGAGCACGGCCTTCCGCGGTTCGAGCGATGATCCTGCGCGATATCCTCCTGGTGATCGCTGCTGGCCTGGCCGCTGGAATTGCTGCCGCGCTGGTCTCAACACGACTCATCGCGTCCTTGCTGTTTGGAGTCAATCCCACCGATCCTGCCACCATCGTCTCAGCCGCGCTGCTATTGAGCATGGTGGCCCTGGCAGCGGGCTACATCCCCGCGCGTCGCGCCTCACGCGTCGATCCCCTGACCGCCCTCCGTGTCGAGTAGTGCCCTGTGGCAGGTTGCCAACTGTTGCCAACCTGCGCGCGAATGTCAATCGCGCCGGGCCAAGCCTCACGAACTGCCGATCAACCACCCGGCCCCAAACACCAGCAATCCCCCAAATCCCACTTGCACAGCCGCCGAAAACGTGGGCGTCTCCATGTACCGATGCCGTATCCAGGTAATCACCGCCAGCTCCAGCACCACCACCACAAACGCGGCGACCATAGCAACGTGAAAATCCGCAATCAGGAACGGCAGCGTATGCCCGATTCCCCCAAGCCCGGTCATCAGCCCGCAAATCACCCCGCGCACCCAGGGATGCCCGCGCCCGGTCAGACTGCCGTCGTCCGAAAGCGCCTCCGCGAATCCCATGCTGATCCCGGCGCCGAGCGACGCGGCCAATCCAACCAGGAACGCGTCCCAGCTTTTTTGCGTCGCCGCCGCCGCAGCGAACACCGGAGCAAGCGTCGACACCGAGCCATCCATCAGTCCCGCCAACCCCGGCTGCACAATCTGCAGAACAAACAGTCGCCGGTTAGCTTCGTCCTCCTCGCGCTTGATATCTGGCTTCAGCTTGTCTTTCTCCAGGTCCTCGGCGCGATTCTCGTGCGAGCGTTCCTCCTGCGCCAGATCGTCCAGCAATTGACGGACAGCCGGATCTTCGGTCCGCGCGGCCGCCGACTCGTAGAACCGGCGGCTCTCCACCTCCATCGTGGCGGCCTGTTTGCGGACCGTCTCCAGGCCGAGCGGCTGGATCAACCACACCGGCTTGCGATGCACGAATCCACGCACGTCCTGGCGGCGGATCAGCGGAATGTGGTCGCCGAACTTGGATTTGAAAAGCTCGATCAGACGCCGCCGGTGTCCCGATTCCTCCTCGCGCATCCCGTCGAACACTGCCGCGGACGCCGGAAAAGTCTGCCGCAACCCCTCGGCGTAATCGGCATAGACTCGCTCGTCTTCCTCTTCGAGCGATATGGCAAGTGCGAGGATTTCCCGCTCCGAGAGACTGTCAAAGCTGCGCATATTCTCAGTATGCGCCAGCGTCTTGTGGAAGTCGGAGCCCAAGAAAGGAGGGCGGAACGGACAGCCCGGAGATTAAGGCTGCCCACTCCGCCCGCACACAAAGGGTGCAATGTTTCGCGTCATTTCCCTGGTGGATTCAAACCCAAACAAGGCCGCCGAGTTGCGCTGTCAGGCCCGGAGCCTCAAAAAAAACCACAGCACGCCAACTGCCAGCAGCACAGTCGCCATCGCTGGCACTGCTCGAGGAATCCTCACCAAGTGAAGCAACCGCCCCAGCACGAACGCGAACACGGCGATCAATAACAGCTCGGCTGCCGCGACACCGCATAGGAATGTCACGGCGTGATAACCGCTTTCCGCCAGGAACACGGAGAAATACGCGCCATGAAATAACCCCAGCACGCCCACCACCAACCAGCGGAGGCCCGAGTTCGGAAGCAGAATAATTTCGAACGCCAGGTACGCGATAGTCAACGCCGCGGCTGCTTCGATGAATCGCGGCGAAAGCGGAATTGCGAGATGCGGCGCGAGCAAACACGCCAGCGACTCGGCCGCGAGGAACGACACCGTCAGCGCCGCAAGTTCGCGCCGGCTTCGGGCAGCCAAAGCAAGACTCGCAAGAAACAGCAGCGGGGCAAGACCCCCAGCGGCGCGCATGAATCCCGCGGCCAGTTCCTTGATCGCGGTTTCCCAAGCGGTCGGTGGACGGAAGCGGATCTCGGCAGTGGTGAACGAAACATCGAAGACCGCCTGATCCGTCTTATCGCCGCGATACGCTCGCAACATATGTACATGGTTGGGAACAGTAACTGCTGCGTACGTGCATTCGATTTCCAATTCATCCACCGGGGCAGGGAACTGGTAGTCGGCGGTGCAAATGTAGGTGCCATCTTGATCGCTGCACGATTGCCCCGACGGAATCCCCCAAGCCCCGCCGCTCTTGAAACGAATGTGTTCGAGCAGCGTGTGTTCCGGTTCGCGCACATGCGCCACTTCATACATCGGCATGCGCAGTTCGTAGCTCGCGGTATTACCGCCCACCTTCAGTTCACCGGTGCTCAAGCTCACCATGTGCGCCGTAAGCGCGAACGGGCAAAGCAGACACCAGGCCCAGCAGCGCGTCATAGTTCAGAACTAGACGCGACCAATTCCTGTGTGTGCGCGCGTTGCAACCGGACGAACACGATGCGCAGCGTGGCAATCACGGGAACCGAGAAAAACATGCCGACGACGCCGGCAATCTGCTCGCCGGCCAGCACGCCAAACAGCACCAGCAGCGGATTCAAATCCACGCCTTTGCCCATCACGTACGGCGATACCGCATAGTCCTGAAACATGCGGAAGAGCAGCCAGAAGATAGCGAAGGCGAGCAAATGCGGATATCCGCTCAGCCCGGCTACCAGCAGCGTCACCACGCCGGCCGCCGCCGGCCCAACCACCGGAAGAAACTCGCCGAGCCCGGCGATGCAGGAGAGCAGCACGGCATACTGCGCCCCGGTCGCGCCCAGGAAAACGCTGTATGCGATAAAACTCGAAACAGCCAGAAGCACCAGCGCGCGAATGTATTGGCCGAGCAGCCGGTTGATATCCGCCAGAATCTCGTCGATCATGATCCGTTGCCGCCCGGGCGACAAGCTGTCGACGATATGCTCGCGCATTTCCTTGCCGTCCTTGAGAAAAAAGAAGGCCAGAATCGGAACCAGCACGATGTAAATGGAGTAGCGCGCGCCCGACAGGAGCTGGCCGCCCAGGCTCTTCACGTAGGGGAGGACTTCCTTGCCGCCGTTGTCGAGCTCGGTCTGCAACATATCCACGATTCGGACGCGCACCGGCTCCAGCCACCCTGGCAGCGGCAGCGTATTGATCCATTCGCGGTTTCGCAGCAAGTCCGGCAGTCGCGTCGCCAGGCTGGACGCTTCCTCGCCAATCCGCGATGCCACCGTCAATCCTAAGGCGACGATCCCCCCCAACAGCGCCAGATAAACGATGACCAGCGCTACGTTAGGTGAAATTCGCCGCGGCGTGAATCGCTGCACCATCCCGATGACGGGCATCAACAGGTATGCGAACAGCAGTGCGATCATCAACACTGCCAGCGTCTCGCGAATGGCGTAGGCGGATGCCACCGTGAGTGCCACCAGAAAGACAGTCCAAGCCGCTCGTGCCGCCCGGGGGTCTAGACCCAACATGGAATCAGCATAGCGTGATTCCGAACTTACAGCGTGTTCACGGGCTTACTTCGAGGTGCGAATCAATTTGATTACGTAGCAGCGGACAGTGGTGGCGCAGCTCTATCCTGTGCGTCTTTGGAAATGTCCAAACTCCAGCCACAGATTTTTAAGTCTGTGTTATCTGGCGACTTTCTTCCGCAAAGCCGCTCTCGCCGCCGGCAGCGCCCGCGTAGCTGCGCCTCCCCGCGTTCTCAACACCGCGCTTACCGCCACCTCGCGGAAGTCGTGGAGTATCTGCTGCGGCGAAAGCTCACCGTCGCGCCGATACCAGCGCGAGATCCAACTGATCATTCCGAATAAACTGAACGTGCCAACCACCGGATTGATTTCCCGCAGCTTTCCTTCCGCTGCAAGTTCCTCCAGCGTCTGCCGCACCAGGTCGAAATACGCGCGCTTCCGGGCCCGGATGGTGCGGCGGTGCGCGGGCGTCAGCGCGTACATTTCCTCCAGAAGAATCGTGACCGCGCCGCCCACTTCCAGTATCCTCTTCGCGTGCCGCTCCACAATTGTGGTCAGCCGCTCCTCGGCATCCACAATCTCCTGTGCCGGATGTATCACGTCCTGATCCACCATGTCCATCGCGTAGCTCATGATTTCAAACAGGAGATCTTCTTTCCCGCGAATGTAGTGGTAAATTCCGGCTTTGGTCAGGCCTACGGCGTCGGCGATATCGTTCATCGACGTGGCCTCATACCCCTTCTCGCACATGATCTCCGCCGCCACGCGATAGATGTGGTCGGCGCGATCCTCCTTGCGCCAGATAGGTGTGGCGTTCTTGAGCTTTGCTTGCTTGGGCAGAGGACTCCTCGCGATCATACTGCCGGGTATCCGGTAGATTGACCGGCTACGCGGCAGAGTACGACAATGAAGCCTCTCCTGTCAACTTGGACCCATGATGGAGCGCTAAAATTGACACTTCCGGCCGTTTGGGTTTACACTCTACCGAACGGTCGGTCAACCCGGAAGAGAGGAACTATCATGCCGTATTTCACCCGCTGTCTCATCGCCGCGATGGTCTGCGCTTTCGTCGCCGCACCCGCACCCGCGCAGTCGCTGCCCAATCTGCCGCTCACCCGGCTCGCCTATACCGTCAAAAAGCGCACGGTCAATCCGCAGGGCGAACTAAAGGAGAAGATCGACGCCGTAGACAAGGATCTCGCCGAAGCCACCCGCCAAGGCAAGAACGGCGAAGTGCGCCGCCTCCTAGCCAAGGGGCAAGCTTTGCTGAATGGAACCGCCTGGACCGATGCACTCGATTACGGCAACGCCCTGGTGCTCCGCTCCGATCATGTATTCGTCGACACTACGAGGCCGTATACCGCGCGGCTGGAACAGATCTATAGCCCCGCAATCGATCTGCAACACAACGTTACTGCCCACGCCTCGCTTCGAAAACCCGCCGCGCCGGGAGCCCGCGCCGAAGTCGTGAAGGACCTCGGCACATTCGACGACGTCAGCCGCGACCTCCGCGAATCCCCGTTCCTCATGGAGCTCGATCTCTCCGGTGTTCCAGACGGCCCGTATCAGTTGCAGGTGGAGGTTTCCGATGGACCCGCGCGCCCGCTCGGCGTCGCGAGCCTTCGTTTTGTCGCGCAAAAAGGCCTCGACGCCACGCTCGCGCGCCTGGAATCCGGCGCAGCCACAGTGCCCGAAAAATTCCGCGCCGACATCGTCTACCCGCTCGACTACATTCGCAACGTCAATCTCGGCCGCATCGAAATGCGCCCGTTCAATCAATTCGACTTCGCCAAGGAAGTAGCCGCCGCCGAGCAGACCCTCGCCGCCGCCAAGACCGGCAAGGACCCCTTCACCGCGCGCACGGGCGACTTCAAGCGCCACTATCTCCTCAAGGCCGCCAAGGAAATCATGCCGTACCACATGTATGTGCCGGCCGCCTGTAGCACCAAAGTTTGTCCCCTGGTTGTCGCCCTGCACGGCCTCGGCGGCACCGAAGACTCTATGCTGAGCAGTTTCTATAGAATCCCGCCGCTAGCCGAACAGCACGGTTTCATCGTCGTCGCGCCGATGGGTTATCGCGTCGACGGCTTCTATGGATACTCCGCGCTCTCCGCGAACAACCGCAACACCGAACTCAGCGCCGAGGATGTCATGGATGTGCTGCAGCTCGTGCGCCACGATTACAAGATCGACGACAACCGCATCTACCTGATGGGCCACTCCATGGGCGGCATCGGCACTTGGGCGCTCGGCGCGAAACATCCGGAACTCTGGGCCGCGCTTGGGCCCATCTCCGGCTTGGGCAATCCGGCGACCGTCGACACCATGCGCCATATCCCCGAAATCGTCGTCCACGGCGATGCCGATAATGTCGTGCCCGTCGGTTCGTCGCGCATCATGGTCGCCGCCATGAAGAAGCTGAATGTAGATGTGAAATATATCGAGGTGCCTGGCGGCAGCCACACCGACGTCGCCGGCCCCAACATGGCCGCCATCTTCGATTTCTTCGAAGCGCACCGCAAAGAAAGCGCCACTCGATGAAGCGCAACATCTTGCTTCTCGCGATCTCCGCCGCCGCTGTCAGCGCGCAAGTCACGCCGATGGATAACGTGTTCGCCGGCCTCTCCGCCCGAACCACTCAGCTCGCCTATCAACAGCGCGGCGGCGACATGACCGCCATTGCCCCACTGATGGCGCTCGCTGCAAATCCCGACCGCGTGGTCGCCTACCGTAGCCTCACCCACGCCAGCGCCATAATGAACGGCCGGCCGTGGACGCCTGACAACGAGCTGGCCACCGGCTTGGATTTCGCCATCAACGCCAAGCTAATCGGCGCCGGCGAGTATCTGCACACCCGCGCCACCTTCCTGTTCGATGCCCCGGCGGCCGCTCAATCGCCCTATCGCCTGCAGCTTGATCTCCTGAAACCCGGTGGCGATAAGGAGGCAACGGTCCAGCCAGGTATCATGCTCGGCGACGTCCGCGGGCGTCGCGCCGGTGAGACCATCGGACTCACCTTCGACCCCTCCAAGCTGACCCAGCCTGGACTGCATCTCCTGCGCGCCACCTTGCAAGATGCCCATGGTGCTGCGATTTTCGAATACTACCGGAGTTTTTTCATCGTTTCCGACTTGACCAAACGCTTGGACGCCGCCGAAAAAACGCTCGAACTGCTCCCCGATCAGCGGCCCGTCGCCGCCCTTGCGGCTCGCCAGATTCTCGAAATCATCGCGCGGGCGCATCAAACTTACTACGGCACCGGCTTCCAAAACCTGACGGCGTACGTCTTCACCGCGATGCGCGCCGCCGGGCTTGGCCTCACCGAGGCGATGGATTTCGACGCCGCGCTCACTCGCGCGACGCTGCTGGTGACATCGCTCAAAGAAGGACACGACCCGTTTGCCGATGCGAGGGGCGACGTCGGCATGGCCTACCGATCCACCTTCGACGGCCAACTGGTTCCCTATCGCGTCTACATTCCGAAGAATTACGACAAGTCCAAGAAGTATCCATTGGTTGTGCTGCTACACGGCGCTGGCGG
Source organism: Bryobacteraceae bacterium (assembly GCA_035632375.1). GTDB lineage: Bacteria > Acidobacteriota > Terriglobia > Bryobacterales > Bryobacteraceae > Palsa-89. Next base: position 12,419 of record DASQGY010000145.1, read on the forward strand.
CGACGAAACCAATTTTCTCGAAGGCTACGCCGGCATGTTTCCAAAGCTCGCCGAAGAGCGCGGCTACATTCTGGCGTCGGTGAACGGGCGCGGGCCGTTGAGCGGCTATCGCAAGGAAAACGGCGGCGAACAGGATGTGCTCGATGTGCTGGAGATCATGAAGGGCCGCTTCCACATCGACCCGGCGCGTGTCTATCTCGGCGGCCATTCGATGGGCGGCGGCGGAACCTGGACCGTCGGGCTCAAGTATCCCGAGCGATTCTCAGGGCTCATTCCCATCGCGGGGAGCAGCGCGGCTGTGGTGCCCGGCCTCGAAGCGGAAGTGAAGTCCGGAAAGAAACTCTCGGTCATGATGGTCTGCGGCGTGAAGGACGCATTGGTGCAGGTGGCCGGATGCCGCACCGTGGCGGAGAAAGCCAAGGCGCTGGATGTTCCGCTGAAATACGCCGAGTATCCCAACGGCGATCATCTTTCGGTGGTGCCCATGTCGGTGCCGGACATCTTCAACTGGCTCGACGCGGAAGCCGGCAGGAAATGAAACGCAGAACGTTCATCACCGGCCTCGGCGCGGCTGTGTCCGTAGCGCCCGGAATTGTACTTCGTCCGGCAAGCGCAGAAGGAACAGCCAATCCGCATCTCACGAAAGTGAATCCCAAGTTTCTGGTGACGCCACAGGAGGTTCGCGCCTGGCACGCGGCCAAGGATTCCATGGGTGGACCTACCATGACCGGCAGCCCATCGTGGAAAAACTATCTGCAGATTCTCGAAAAAGGGCTGCGCGACTCGGGCTGCGTTGACATTTTCCGCAACCCGTGGACGTTCACGCGCTGGTCCACCACCGAATTCCCAGACGATTCGAATTGGTCGCTCCACGTCGATGGCAAGAAAATCAAAGTTGCGAGCTACGGCTGCAACTCGGGGAAGACGCCCGCCGAAGGCGTAACCGGTGGCCTGGTGGTGTACAAGGAAGGGATGCCGGCAGAATCATTGCGCGGCAAGATCGCCATCGTCATGAAGGACCGCTCGGCGGGTGGCAGTCGCGGCACCGACGATTACGAATACCTGTCGAATCCGGAAACCTTTCCCAACCCGCTGCTGCCGCGCAGCGAAGAAGGGCCGCTGAGTCCGTTCCCGATCATGGGCCTTGGGCCGGTGGAGCAGGTTCTCACCAAGGCCGGCGCCGTCGGCGCGCTGCTGGTGCTTCCACTTTCCTACGATGCTTTGTCCGGCGTCTACACCTTCGGCGTTCCGAAGCTCCACGACATGCCGACGTTGTACGTCGACCGCGATACCGCCGCCCAATTGGTGGAAGGAGCCAAGGCCACCCTGCGTCTGATTTCGAAAACGGAAGAGGTCGAGGCCTATCAACTCTACGGCTACCTTCCCGGCAAGGATTACGGAACGCCCGCCGATCAACAGGTGATGCTGGTGACGCACACCGATGGGCCATCGATATCGCAGGAGAACGGCGGCCTTGGCATCCTCGGCATAGTGAAATATTTTTCGCGCATTCCGAAAGCCGAGCGCCCGCGCACGCTGATGGTCCGCTACGATTGCCGTCATTACATGCCCGGCGCCGAGCGCGCGTTCGCCGCGCAAGACTACGCCGCGAGCCATCCTGATGTGCACAAGAAAGTGATTGCCGCGATGGGGATCGAGCATCTCGGCCAGATTCAAGTGGCCGAGGGAAATGGCAAGCCGTACCATCGGACGAATCTCGCGGAGTTGTCGTCGGTATGGATCACCAACAACCAGCACTTGGTGGACATGGCCATTGAAGCGGTGAAAGCGAACAAGCTGAAGCGCGTTCAAGTGCAGTGCCCCGGCCGCAAGGGAATCCACGGCGGCGAGCAAGGCCCATGGTACGGATTGGGCAACATCGCGCGCACGCTCGGCGTTCCGGGAGTTTCCACCATGGGATCGATGACCGGCTATTGGTCCACCAAGGCGCGGATGGATTATCTGGACGCGGACCATTTTGTGAATCAGGTGGCGACAATGACGCAGCTCTGCGGTGAGTTGATGCTCGCGGATGTCGTGGGGATCAAAACCTAGGCAACGAGAGGCTGGCCTCGGTTACTGGCTACCTGGAGTTGAAGAACGAGGCGAGGTGGCGCGCCCCGTGGACGACCGCGACAACCTGAATCGGTTTCCGCTCCCAAACGTAGCAGATGACGTAGGAGTAGAAATTCCAAAAGCGATGGCGCCGGTCCAGAAGCTCGTCATGATAGTGGCCGATGCCTGGGGACCGGCCTAATTTCTGAAAGGCTACGTAGAGTTCCGACCGAAGACGCTCAGCAGTGTCCGGGCTGTCCTCCGCGATATCGAGCAGAATCTCACGGAGGTCGGCTTTCGCTTCCGGGGTTAGGAGGAAGCGCCGTTTCACGAACGACGGGTCTTTTTCTTGGCGAGACGGCGCTCTTCGATTAGTTCACGCAACTCGTCGAAAACTTCATCGCCATCGAGCAACTGGCCTGCCTCGGCTTGCGCCGCCCCGCGAGCGAGCTTAGCCTTGAGTTGCTGAAAGGCCTTGTCCCGTTCCGCTTCATGCCGCTCTAGCAGGCGCAGAGCTTCTCTCACTACTTCACTGGTTGTTTGGTAGCGGCCAGTCTGAATGCGGCTTTGTAGGAAGGCAACAAGTTCCGGAGTGATCGAAACATTAACGGTGGTTCGGCTGGCCATATCTACTGCTTACCGCAGTTAGCACATTGTGTCAATATGTGCCAGTGATGCCACATCGGTCATAAGTTCGTTTTGACGCTCAATGCGATACTACGGTAGATGAAAGCTGCTCTGCTTCGCACGCTTGGTGGTGCTATTGAAATCACCGACGTGCCCACTCCTGAGCCCGGGCCCGGCGAAGTTTTGATTCGCGTGGATGCCTGCGGCGTTTGCCATTCCGATGTGCACCTCGCTCACGGCGATTGGGATTTGCTGAGGCCCATCACCAAGACGCCACTGATTCTCGGGCATGAGGTGATCGGCACGGTCGCTAAACTTGGCGACAGCGTCACGCAGTTGAGGACCGGTGATCGCGTGGGAATTCCGTGGCTCCATTGGAGTTGCGGCGAGTGTGAATTCTGCAAAGAGGGCCGCGAGATTTTGTGTTCGAAGCAGCAGGTCACTGGCTGCACGGTCGATGGCGGTTTTGCCGAATACATCAAAGCGCCGGCGAGTCACGCGGCTCGGATTCCCGCGTCGCTCCACACCGACGAAACCGCGCCCCTGCTCTGCGCCGGGCTCACTGTCTTCCGCGCGTTGCGGCAATCCGGCTTGCAGTCGGGACAGCGGTTGGCTGTGTTCGGCGTCGGTGGATTGGGACATCTCGCGATCCAGATGGCCAAGGCGATGGGCGCGTGGGTCTGCGGCGTCGATGTCGCCGATGACAAGCTGAAGCTCGCCACCGAGTGCGGTGCCGATCTGGTTCTGAACGCCGCGGCTGGCCCGGTTCACAAGGAGACGAAGAAGCTCGGCGGGATGCACGTGGTGCTGGTCACTTCGGGATCGAAGCCCGCATACGAAACCGCGCTGCGCTGCCTGCGCAAGGGCGGGACTTTGATGGTAGTGGGAATGTCGCCGGAGCCGATCTCGGTTTCGACTATCGCCATGGTTTCTCTAGAAGCGCGCATCATCGCCAGCGCCGTGGGGACGCGCGAGGATCTGCGACAGATGCTGGACCTGGTGGCCGCGAATCCGTCGATCCGCTGCCGCGTGGAGACCAGGCCGCTCGCCGCCGCCGGAGAAGTTCTGGACGCACTGCACCGCGGCGAGCTGGTGGGACGCGTGGTCTTGAAACCCTGAGATCCGTGCGTTACGAGGCGATTCTTTTTGACTTCGACGGCGTGCTGGCGGACAGCGAGCCGGTCCACTTTGAATGCTGGCAGGAGATCCTGGCGACGTTCGGCCTGCATCTCGATTGGAAGACTTATTGCGAGCACGGAATCGGCGTTTCGGACCGCGATCTTCTTGCACTGATGTGCCGTCAGGTGGACCCGCCGTTGGAACTGGAGCGGCTGGTGGCTGAATACCCGCGCAAGAAGGATTTGTTCCGAACCCGCATGTTGGAGCGCCAGCCGTTCTCGGCGGAAGTCTTCGAACTGCTGCCGCAACTGCACGAGTATCGATTGGCGGTGGTGACCTCGAGCGGGCAGACGGAAGTGGAGCCGGTCCTGGTCCGCGCCGGCCTGCGCGATTACTTTCACGCGGCGGTGTACGGCGGCGATGTGAAACGCCACAAGCCCGCCCCCGATCCATATGTATTGGCGATGGAAAAACTCAGCGTGCGAACGGCCTTGGTGGTAGAAGATTCCGATGCGGGCGAAGCAAGCGCCCGCGCCGCCGGTCTGGAGGTGTTGCGAGTCCGCACGCCAGCCGAGATGCCGCGCCTGCTGCGCGCCTACTGCGGTTTGGGTTGATGGGTGAGTTCAGAGCCCGATGGCCTTATCGTGGTATTATTTGGTTGGAAGCTCTAGGAGCACCATTTCCGAGGCCTGCGGCGAAAGCTGCAGGCTTTCGTGTTTCACGACATGTATTTCGCATACCTTGACGAATTCGGACACGTAGGCCCATATTTGGGCCGAGACAAAGCCAAGTTTAATGAGAGTCCCATCTTTGGACTTGGGGGTATCATCCTCCCTTCTCGGGAGGTGAGGAGTTTTGCCACTTGGTTCTACCAGTTGAAGTCGAATTTACTCGGGTGGGAAATCGAGAAGTCCGGCGAGGCACCATACTGGTGGGAGAAGAAAGGCGCGCAGCTATATACAACGCGGAACATCCGCGCTTACCGCCAGCTTCGAGTGGCAACTAATCGGCTGCTCAACAAAATCGATTCGGTGGGCGGCAAGTGTGTGTACGTGGGCCTGGAAAAGTATTCCACGCCCGAAGAACACAATGCTAAGTCCGTGTACTTGGCCGTGCTTCGAGAGGCAATCAAGAGAGTCGATCAATTCTGCGAACGAGAGAATCGCCAATGGCTTCTCTTGATGGACGAGCAACGACATGGATTGGACTGTGAACTACTTCCAGCGCCGTTTGAACAAGGTCGCACCGTTTTCTGCCTTCCGAAAGAGACCTGATGTTTCTGGCGACGCGCCATTACCCGACCTGCCGTAACACCCAGGACTGTTAACGGCGCACTATCCGACAATCGAAGCACAACGCGCTGCTATCAATCAGAGTTCGGTAGTGGGTCTATTTGGACCTACTACCCAAAGTTCACCAAAGGTTCAGGTTCTCTCGATGGAAATGACCCTGCCGTTGCCGTGATGGGGATTCAAGACTGGATAGCTCAGATGTAGCGCTGACCGTAGACTCGTAGCCGAAATCCTCGAAACTTCATTTTCGTCGCCATGTAGACTCCGAATGGACCAGCGACGAAAATATTCCCCCAAATTGAAACACTGGAAAGTGCGCGTACTGTTAGCTCTTCGAGGTTATCGCCGAGTAACAGGACGACAAGATCGAGGAGAACACCGAGTAGGACTTGGGGCCAGATGATTTGAAGCCACGCAAGAACTACTTCCTCGGCTAAGAGGCGACGGCTCGACGTCCCATCGTTCCGCTCGACCTCTATTCGAAAGGATCGGTAACGCTTTCGCACAAGCCGAACGGTAAGCAGCCCTTGGACAACCAGGTACGCAGCCTTCGCCATCGTGCCCACAAAGAAAAGTCGCAGAGGTTGATCGGCAGACACGCGGCCCAATCCGAAGGTGAAGAGGATGAACGCCACTATGAGTGAAGGCCATGCGATCGACCAGAACGCCGCCACTTGCTGACGCCAAGCGAGTGTACTGGCCGGCCAATCTCGATTTTCCGTGAGCGTGTTCATCTGGTGACGCTCTACTGCGGCTTGCCCGGCCGCTCCGACAACTTGCCTAGCAGTTCGTAGATCGAGATCAGGCCGGTGTTGAGCATTCGCTCGCCCGTCCCGACCTCCGTTGGCACCACCGTCGAGTCCGCGCCGTAGCCTCCGCGTACTGCGGCGGCTATGGTTGGGAAGTAGGCATAGTAGCCGTTGGTATAGCCGAGCAGGAAGGAGTTTGGGGCTGGGCTTTTGGCGCGCAATTGCATTTGGAATTCGACGAACGGTTCGCCGGGCATGCCTACGAAGGCCAGGTCCTGATTCAATAGCACGGTGGTTACGGGCAGTTCCATGTTCTCGCGCAGCAGGCGCGCCGCGCGGCCGCCTTCGATGCGGTAGCGCTCTTTTAGGACGGTGCGGAGTTTGTCGATGTCCCAGCGGTTTGCGGCGGGCACAGTGACTGTCTTCGACTGGATGCGCGGATTCTCCGGCGCGCGCGTGGTGATGGTCCGCGCTACGCGCACGGCTTCCGCGCCGAGCTTTGCTCCTGTCTGTTTCATTACTCCCACCGCGTCCTCAATCAACGGCGTCTTGTCGAAGTAAGGATTGATGTCGCCGGGCGCGCCCTGCAGGAAGAACGCCATGCCGCCCAGTTGTTGTTCGATGTAGCGGCGCATTTCTGAAGGATAGTCGGCTGAGTAATCGAGATTCTCCGGACCGAGGACAACCGGATGGCAGGCGTAGTTCACCAGCACGGCCAGCGGCGTTCCGTCGCGGCGATCGACGCGGATCACGCCCACCGTCGGGTCCACCGGAAACGTGGTCGAGACTTTCGTTTCGTTGCGCCAGAACATTTGCACCGATCCGTCGGGACGCAGATAGCGGCGATTGAATCCCAAATAGATCTGTCCCCAGCCGTTGCCGATTCGCGCTGGCGTCATGGATTTCGCTGCTGTTTCAATGGCCGCGGCTACGCGCGGAACGGCGTGCTTGGCGGCTTCCGGCGCTTCCGAATACGTGGGGCCCGAGTGCGTGTGCGAGGCGTGAAAAACTACTTCGTCCACTGAGCCGCGGACTGATTGGCGGATTTCGTCCATGATCGGAGGATCGAAGGGGAAGCATAGGTCCAAGGTCACGAGGGCAATCGTGCGCGTCCCATCCGAGAGCGCCAGCACGCGCGCCTCCAACGGATCGAGCGTGCCTTTCGAGTGACGCACGCCGTATCCTGCCATGGGGAGGCCGCTTGGCGGGTCGAGATCCGCCTTCGCGACGCCCGCGCGGAATTCGGCGGCGTGAAGCGTAGCGGCTGCAACGAAGATGAGTAACGTTCTCATTAGTACCTCGGATCCGGCAGATCTTTCAGCAGTCCACGCAATTGCAAGATCTTCACCACGGCGCGATCCACCAGCAGTTCGCCTGTGCCCACCTCAACCGTCGTGTTGTAGTCTGCACCGTAACCGCCTTCGACAGCCGCTAGGATAGTCGGCATGTATCCGGCCCAGACGCTGCCGACAGAAGTGGAGTAGCCGAACAGCATCGCATCGGTACACTCGGCTTTTTCGCGGAAGGTGATCTGGTGTTCGACGAAAGGCTCGCCGGGGAATGCGGCGAAGCAGAGCGCGTTGCCGATTGCACCTGCCGTCCAGCCGATGGCGATTTTCTCGTTGGGCCGCCAGCGGTTTTTCACTTGCGTAATTTCGGACGCAGTGCGCAGCGGTCCCGTGACGGCGTGTGTGCGGCCGAGAATCGAAACCACGGTTTTCCCCAGCTCTTTGCCCATCTCCTCGACGGCCTGGAATCCTTGCCCCGCGACCGGCTCCTTGTCGCGATAAGGATTGATGTCGCCCGCGCCGCCTTGCACGAACAGGCAAGTAGCGCCGGGGACCTGCGCTTCCACGTAGCGTTTCATCGCGCCGGGATAATCGGCCGAGTACTGCAAATTATCCGGACCGAGCACGGATGGATGACAGGCGTAGTTCACCAGCACGGCGCGCCGCTTGCCTTCGGCGTCCTTCACTATTAGGACGTTCACCGTTGGATCGAGTGGATGCGAAGGAAGTTTTTCGGCGTTACGCCACCACATGGTTGCGTGGCCGTCGGCGACCTTGCGCCGGTTGAAGCCCAGATAGACGTGGCCCGTCGCCATTTCGAGCGACGCCGGGAACATCGCCGCTTTCGCCCGGCCGATCGCGTCCACCATTTTGTCTTCGGCTTCTGCGTACCAGGGCGTGCGCGCTTCCCAGGTCAGCGGGCCGGAGTGCGTATGGGACACGCTGATGATCGTGCTCTTCACTCCGAATTTTTGCCGCGCGATTTCGCCGACACGAGTGGAGACAAACGACCGCAGGTCGCAGGTGACCAGCGCGAGCGATTGATCACCGGACTCAATCACCAGCACGGTCGCGTACAGCGGATCGTGCGTTCCAGTGGCGTTTCCTTTTCGATCGGAGTAGCCACCCATGACATGGCCCACGGGCGGCGTGATGTCGACGCGAGCCACGCCCGCGCGGAAGTCGGCAGTCCAGGCGGCGGGAACTGCGAAGACGCACAGCAGTATACTGCGAAGATACATTTGTGACAACAATTCTACTCAGAATCGCGGCTGCCGGGTTGGCCTCCGGTTTGTTGCTGGCGCAAACGCCTCGGCCGAACTTTCCGACACGCGTGCCGCCGAAGCGATCGTCGCAGGTCCAGAACGGCTTCGGCATCAACTCCGATCTTCCGCGCGAGCCATACCTGCCGTGGGACCGCTGGTGGTGGACGCGCATGTTCGACGCAGGCGTGAGCTGGATACGCATCGGCCAATACGAGAACAGCTCCGATCCGACCAGTTGGGACTGGGTAGAGCAGAAGCGCGGCGTCTACGCCGTCGCGCCGGAAGTGGACGACTACGTGGATTCGCTGGTCGAGAACGGCGTGCAGGTGCAGGTCCAGTTGATGTACGGCAATCCGATGTACACGTCACAGTCCGGCATCAAGCCCGATCAAATCACGCCCGAGCCAGGTTCCTTCCACAACGACGACCGCAGCATCAACTCCATTTTCTGGCCGCCGAAGACTCCCGACCAAATCGCCGCGTTCCTCCGCTACGTGAAGTGGATGGTGAATCATTTCCGCGGCCGCATTCATTACTACGCGCTGTGGAACGAGCAGGACATCGGCTATTGGAATCCGTACGGGAATCCGGAAGAGTACGGGCGGCTGCTGGCGGCGTTCATTCCGGTGGTTCATGGAACCGATCCGCAGGCCAAGGTGATTTACGGCGGGCAGGCCGATCCGACCAGCGATTGGGCCAAGCGCGCGCTCGATGAATGCAAGTGCGCCGCGGGCATCGATATTTTCGCGTATCACACGTATCCCGGTTATGGGCAGAATCTGAATCCGGAGTCGATGGATTCGGGCGCGTACGGGCAGGAGTCACCGACGAAGCTGCGCGAGCTTGTGCGGAATTATCCGGGGATGCGGAAGGATATCGGCTTCTGGGACGACGAGTTCAATTCCATTCCGTCTTGGCGCGGGTCGGATGAGAGCGTGCAGTCGAAGTACATTCCGCGCGGCATTATTTACAATCACGCGGCGGGTGTGAAGACGTTCGTCTGGCTGTTGACCGCGGGCGTGGACGGCAACGAGTACGACGATTTCGGATTCATACACGGGCGGCGGAATCTGCCGGACGACTTCACGCCGCGTCCGGTTTACTATGCGCTGCAGAATACAAACGCGCTGTTCGGCGATACGAAGCTGGACTCGAAGATCGCGATTGAGGCCTCGGATGTTCCGAACTTGCGGCGACAGGGGCGCGCACCCTTCCTGCGCTACGGTTTTCGAAATAAGAACGGCAAAGCGATTGTCGCGTACTGGGTGGCGGCGCACAGCGTTCCGGGCGGCGCGTTTCCACCGCTTGCGGTGACGCTGAAGATCAAGAACGCCGGGATCAAGGATCCGGTGATGATCGATGTCGTGTCGGGCGAAATCTCGGCGCTGGAATGGAAGCGCGGGACTACCGACACGCTGGAGGCGCTCCCGTTGCGCGACAGTATTCTAGCGATCGCCGACGCCAGTTATTTTGACTGGCCGGTGCTGCCGGAAGCACCGAGTGGGCTGGTGGCGCAGGTGGCGGGCGCGGGCGTGGACTTGCGATGGGTACTGCACGATGGGAAGCCTACGAAAGTCGCGTTGGATCGCAGGGCAGGGAACGCGGGGCGGTGGGAGCGGATCGCGACGCCTGCGGCGAGCGGTCAATTCAGCGATACCGCGGCCCCGCGCGGGTCCGTGCTTTGTTATCGCGTGCGGGCGATCAACGATGCCGGTGAATCGGCGTTCTCGAATATCGCGCGGGTGAATCGATAGGGCAGAAGACCGCTCAGTACCTCACACTGATCCGTGGCCGTGAGGGAGCGGTTTTCTCGAATCAGTGCAGCATCGGAAATAGCTGCCGGATGCGCGCCTCGTTCGGCTGCGCACCGTATTCGCAGATCTCGAACGCTTCGTAGAATTTCGCCGTGCCGCCCCGATCCGGCCCGTACCACTTCACCAGAGAGGCGCGCACGGCCGGGCTGATCGCGCGTTCCCCCCGCGTACGCTTCAGCCACGCTTTGCGCTGCGCCGGATCCTTGGGCACCTGATCCAGCGTCCCATCTACCCAGGGCAGCCATTCGTAAAACTGCGAAACGTGCGAATCCAGCGCGGCGATTTTCTTGTCAATTACGCTGTCGAGCGACACGGCGATGTCCGGCCGGAACGGATTGGGCCTCTGGAAATTGTCTTCGTAGTACAGAAAGACGGGATTTTTGCGCAGCGGCGGAACTTCGGGCGTTACATCCGGGACCACCACCATGTAGGCCGCGTCCTGCACCAGCACTCCGGTGTAGCGATGGTCCGGGTGGTAATCGTTGGGACGCGGCGCCAGCACGATGTCGGCGTTCCACTGGCGGATGGCGCGGATCACCTGCCGG
>DASQGY010000146.1:0-4382 GCA_035632375.1 Bryobacteraceae bacterium
CGGCTGAAGCCGCGCCGTTCCCCAAAGCCGTACTTTCTCAGTTGCCCGTGTTCGCGTTGGCCGCCGTGGTGTTCGGCGTTGCGTTCGTCGCATTCGCGCCGAAACGCGCCAGGCGCGGATAGAACGGCGTGACTTCAAACGGCATCTTGTCACGCGCCGAGGTGATGGCGACCGGAGCCGTCTTCACCATCTCCGCCTTGTCGTCCCACGGATTGATCTTCACGCGTCCGCCCAGGGGCAGAGCCGCGATCTGATCCAGCTTGTTGTTGTCGAGCGCCGGGCCTTGCGTGGCCAGAGCGGACAGCCGGTTGACCGTTCCATTCTCGGCCAGCGGATTGCCCAGGTGCGTGGTCAGCAGCGCGTTCAGATTCGGAGCGCGCAGCTGCAGCGCCTTCAGGAACAGGCCCACGTTGTCGAGTTTCTGCGCGTACGGCGAGTTCTTCAGCAGTTCGACAGCTTTCTTGTCCGCCGCCTGTTCTTCTTCCGGAATGTGCTTGAACCCAAGGTTCTGATACGTTCCATCGTCGGAGAACAGCATGCGGTCGTTGAAGGCGTACTTCGAGCCCAGGTTGTGTCCAAGCACGATGTGCGCCAGTTCATGCGAGAGCACAGCCGCCAGGCTGGCTTCATCCGGCAGCACGTCTACCAGCCCACGGCTGATCACGATCGTGTTGCCCACACTGAAGGTTTCGAGCGGAGCCGTCAGCAGCACGCGCGTGCGCACCGGCCGAGGCAAGTCGATGTTGTTGGTGACCTCCAGGTTGTTGACGACGGTCTGCAGAATCCGATCGACGTCGCCCTCGGGCGCGAGCAAACCCGCGCTGGTCAGGCGCTCGACGACGTTGTCTTCCGCCTGCTGCTGCCATACGCGCTCAGCCTGCAGCGGAGACGCATCCTGCGCGGTCGCGCTGCTGTCCTGCACCGAGTCCACGCGGATGTTGGTCAGTTCGTCGTCCTTGCCGTTCTTCTTCAGATCGTAACCCCAGATGCGCGTCTGGGCCTTGAATGCCAGCTTGTTCTTGACGCCCGCGCTGAAGTCACCTTCTTCGCTGTAGATGTACGACGGCACCCAGTAACCGGGGATCAGGTTCAGTCTCCACGCATCCATGTGGAAGAAGTAGGAATTGCGCGGCGCCGGAGCGTAAGTTCCGTTCAGGCGGACGATGTTGTATTCCTGGTCTTCCACCCACACGCGGCCGAGGAAACGTCCGCGGCCCGCCTTCGGTTTCGGCGTCACATCAAACACGAGGCAGCGCACGTCGCCGAGGAATTCGCGGCGAACGTAGTGAAAATCATAGTGCTCCCGGTCGAAGTCGGTCCGGTCCGCGTATACCATCCATGAGAATCCCATGGGCTGGTATTGAACCTTGTACAGCTTCTGAAAACCACCCAGAAGGCGGGTCTGCATCCCCTTCTCTTCTTCCTTGAGGTAGTCCTTGCGATCGACGGTCTCGCCCATATCGAGGCGCCCCAGGAAGTAGTGATCTTCGCTCGGAATCGGTCCGAGCTGCGGATCGGCGGTCAGGTTCTGCAGATAGGTCTCGACCACGGGTGTGCGGTTCGAGAGCATCTTGATCAGGCCATGCTCGCGCTGGATGAACAGGTTCACGACCTGGTCCATCGTGGTCGGAGCAGGCACGGCGGGCGGCGGTGCAATGGTTGCCGGCTGCGCCGCCTGGCTTTGTGGAGCTTGGCTCTGTGGAGCCTGCGTCTGCGCGGGATCCTGCGCCGGCGCCGGCGCGGCCTGCGATGACGGTTGGGCCGCCTGCGTCGCATCCGGCGCGGACGGCTGCGCGGCAGGTTGTGAATCCGCCGCCTGCTGTGCGGCTGCGCTCAAGGATGCGAGCAACGCCGCTGTGAGGATCCAATTCCAAATACGCATGACTCTTTTCTCCAAGTTTCTGTGAACCAGTTTTCCGTGACTCAAGTCTGTTTGATACCGTCTTGCAGTAACTCAGTCCGTCTCTGATCCACTGGCAAACTTCCCGAGCTACTTCGCCAACAAAACTTTCTCAGTACGCCATCTGGAACATCACATGCACGATCGCGGTCGAATCCACCGGCTGTCCACTGCGCAACGCCGGCTTGAACCGCATTTTGTTCGCGGCAGCGATGGCGGCTTCATCCAGGCCGTGGCCCAGGCCGCGCACGACGCGGTTCACGTGCAGCGTTCCGTTCGCCGAGAAACTCACTTCGAGCAGCACTTCGCCTTCGAGCTTCAGGCTGCGTGCTTCGTCGGTGTAAACCGGATTCGGCTTGTAAGTGATTTCCACCGGGTTCGTCGCCGCTCCGCTGTCCGCCTGGATCTTCGGACCGGTACCTTTCGCCACTTGCTGCGAACCAAATCCACCGGTCGAGATGCCCTGGCCATTGCTGCGTCCATCGCCGTGACCGCCGGTCGCAATGCCATTACCGAAGTCGGCGCTGGCCACGGTACCTTTAATTCCTTTGGCGCCACCCGATCCGTTGCCTTGCCCCGCACCAGCAGGCATTTCAAAACTGCCCACCGAAGCCGAGTACAATTTCGCGCCCTGCTTGCCCGTGCCCGGCAAGCCGTTGGGATCGCCAAATCCGCCAGTCTGAACTTTTTCGACCGCAGCGTTCACGGTCGGAGTCTGCGAGCTTCCACCGAAGTCACCGGTGTGCACCAACTGCGGTCGCGCGCCGCCCGGAGGCGCCATCTTGATCACTGGCGCCGCAAACTGGTTCACGACCACTTTGGGAGCCTCTACGGGCTTCGGAGCTTCGCGGCGAACTTCGTGCGGCAGCACCAGCTTGGGCGTCTCGAACACCGGCAGCTTCACCGCCGGCAAAAGCTTCGGTTTGATTTTCGGAACTTCCGTCTTGATCGGCGCCGGTTCGGGCCGCAGCGACGGCATCGGAATCAGTTCCGTCACGTGATAGGTCGTGAGCTTCAGCTTTTCCGGCAGCAGCAAACTCAGGTTGATCAGGATCAGCACCGCCAGGGTCACCAGACCGTAGCTGGTTGCCAGAGCCCGCTTATTGATCTTGCGTTCGGGCAGTAGTCCGAGTTGAAATCCGCGATAAGCTGCCATGCAATATCACTCCATTGGGACCCGGGTGGGGAGAACGCCGGGGCTTGGAGCTTTAAAAATACGGGAGATAGGACAGGGGGTAAACGTGTCCACGGCTCTTGACCTTCGGTAACCAGAGATGAGTCCTCTTGTGAGACCGGCCCAGAACGGGTGCGGGACGTGGGTTTTCGTGGGACCATGTCAGAGGTGATCCGGCAAAACCCGGCAGAAACGCGGAAGTAGGGGGAGAAAACCCGGCTCGAACTGTGGGAACCCTCCGGCCTGTAAGGCCGCTCGCAAAAGATATAGCACTCGGGAGAAACGGACTAAACCAGGGTCTTTCTCAGCGCACTTTGTGTTGTCTCTGCGTTCTTTGCGGTCAATTGCTTCCGCCGCGGCGCCGTCGCAACAGAGAGAAGCAGGCAAACACCGGAATCCCGGCCAGGATGACCAGAAGTCCATAGAGGGAGTTGGGCAGATCGTTCCAGAACGTGTAGCACAAAAGAGCAGCGGCGACCGCCACAAAAAGGGCCGGCACCAGAGGATATCCCCACATCCGATACGGACGCTCGGCCTGCGGCTCGCGCCACCGGAACACAAAGACCGTGCTTCCTGCAATCATGTAGAAGAGCCACTCGGCGAAAATCGCCAGCGAAAACAACTGCCGGAAATTTGCTCCCACCAGCAGAAGCAGTATCGAGAGCACCGCTTGCACCACGATCGCCATCGACGGCGTGTGAAACCGCGGATGCACATCGGCCAGCGCGCGAAAGAAATATCCATCGCGCGCGACAGCGTAAGGCACGCGTGCTCCGCTCATGATCGTGCCGTTCAGGGTCACAAGCAGCGAGATCGCCATCCCGATCGAGACGATCCCCGCGCCCATGCGCCCCACGACTATTGCTACCGCATCCGACGCCGGGCGCGCCGACGCCGCGATCGCATTTGCCGGCATCACGTATTGCACGCCTGCATTCACCAGCATGTAGAGCACGCCCACCGTGGCCACGCCCGCAACCAGCGCAATCGGAATACTTTTCTCCGGACGTTTGATCTCGCCTGCCACCATGTTCAGATCGTTCCAGCCGTCGTAGGCCCACAGCGCCGCCACCAGCGCCGCCATGAATCCGGCGACTCCGCCCTTGGCGCCGGTGAATGTCCCTGCAAAATTGTTCCATCCCACTGTGCCGTGGCCCATTCCACCGAACCACACCACGACGATCCCAAGACTGATGGCGACTTTCAGGAGCGTGAAAACGAGCTGGAATTCGCCTGCCTTCTTGATTCCCATGTAATTCAGAAATGAAATGAAAATCGCCGCCGCGATCGCGACCAGCTGTCCCCAGG
>DASQGY010000147.1:0-16978 GCA_035632375.1 Bryobacteraceae bacterium
GGAGGTGGCGGGGGGGATCGGATGGGTGGGTGGAAGCGGCGGGCTGGTCGGCGGGTTCGTTGCGCTGTGGTTGATTGATCGCTACTTGTATCCGGTTTGTCCGACTTGTTCGCATACGCATGAGCACGGGTCGTGCGAGCGGAGTCTGCATGGGTTCGCCGCGCCGCTGCTGATCGCGGCGGGGCTGCATAGCTTTTTCGATGGCTGGAGTCTGGCGGTGGCGCAGCAGAAGGGCTATGAGAGCCTCAGAGCGGCGTTTCTGGTGGGCATCGGGGTTCACAAGCTGCCGGAGGGTCTGGCGCTGGGGGCGCTCCTGATGGCCGCGCTGGGGGTCGAGTGGCGGGCGGTGGCTGGGGCGGCGGTGGCGCAGTTGATGATGTTGGGCGGCGGCATGGTGGCGGTGGTTGTTGCGCCGCACTTGGGCGCTCAGTGGACTATCGGTTGTCTATCGGTGGCCGCGGGTGCGTTCGTGTATCTGGGCTATCACGCGATCGACAGCGAGTACCAGCAGCGGGGTGCGGCGACGGCGATGGTCCCGGCGTTGACGGGGGTGGTGGGAGCGGCGGCGTTGCGGATGGTGGCGCCCTGAAATCGGTGCCAGGATACCCTTTCCCCTATTTCGAAAAATTCGGTGCCAGGATACTCATTTCCCGATTTCTAGATTCGTTGACAGGATTGGACTTGCCCCGGTTTTGTGGGCCGGAATTGGGGAATGGGTATCCTGGCACCGAATTTGTTTGGGAATTGGGGAATGGGTATCCTGTCACCGAATTTGTGGGCGGCGCTTGTGCCAGTCGGTTTGTTGTTGGAAGGCTTTGCCGATGCTCAGGAGGGTGTTTTCGGAGAAGGGGCGGCCTACTAGCTGGATGGCTATTGGCATTCCGTCGGCGAAGCCGCATGGTAGGGAGAGTGCCGGGAGGCCGGCCAGGTTGGCGGCGGGGATTAGAGCCGTCAGGCCGCGATCTTTTGGCAACTGGCGGTCGCTTGCCGGACGATCCAATGGTTGGGTGATTTTCGGGGCGGGCGCGAGACGCGACGGCGCCAGCAGCACATCGACGTCGGCCAACAAGTCGCGGAATGCGCGCTGGATCAGGCTGCGGATGCGCATCGCCTTCAAGTAATCCTTGGCCGGGATTTCAAGACCCGCCTTCAATCCGGCGATCTGTTTCTGGTCGGCCAGTTCGTTCACCTTGCCGCTTTGGATCAACGGCTCGAAGATCGCCGAGCCTTCGGCGGAGACAATAGTGCCGATCACCGGGCCGTAGGGGAAATCGGGCAACTTGGCTTCGGTTACCTGGACGCCGAGCGATCGGATGGTCGCGAGCGCCTTGGCGAAATCGGGGCGCGCCGCGGGCTCGGCCCATTCGTCGAAATCCACTGTGGCGAAGCCGACGCGCAGTTCCTTTAGATCGCGCGCGAAAGTCGGCGCATAGTAAAAGCTTTTGCCGGCCGATGCGGGGTCTTCCGAATCCGATCCGGCGATTTCATGCAGCACCAGGCCGCAATCTTCGGCGGATCGGCACATCGGTCCGATTTTGTCGAGCGTCCAGGAGAGTGCCATCGCACCGTGGCGGCTCACCAGTCCGTAGGTGGGGCGAAGTCCGGTGATTCCACAAAACGAGCTGGGGGTGAGGATGGAGCCGGACGTCTCCGATCCCAGCGCATAGGTGACCAGTCCCGCCGCGACTGCGATTCCGGAACCGCTGGACGATCCGCCGGACCAGCGCGTGCGATCCCAGGGATTCAGGCCCGGGCCGGTCATAGAAGCTGCCGCGTAACGATAGCTGGGTCCGCCGGCGAGTTCCACCATGGCGAGTTTGCCGGTGAGGATTCCGCCGTTCTTGAAAAGCTTCTTGAGAGCGGTCGCGGAGTAGTCGAAAACCTGCCCGGCGTAAGGCCGAGCGCCCCAGGTTGTGGGCTGCTTCTCGTAGGCCAACAGATCCTTCGCTCCGAACGGTACGCCCTGCAACGGACCGCGAAAGCGTTCGCGCTTGATGTCGCCATCGACGTCCTTGGCGGCGCGGACGGCCTGTTCACGAAGTGAGAGCGCCAGCGCGTTGTAGCCGGGGCCGATGCGCTCCAGACGGTCGCAGAACGCCTTGGTCAATTCCACGGTCGAGAATTCCTTGGCCTTGAGCTTCTGATTGATTTCGGTGATGCTGGCGAAGAATATTTCGTCTGGGATGGAGGCCATGGCGTCTACGCTTTGAAGTGCGCCGCGGGTTCAGTGGCCATCGGCAGGTCGAACTTGGCGAGCTGTTGCGCGGATTGTGCGAGTTGGTCCCGGACTGCCTTCAATTCCTCGTCGCCATTCTGCGGTAACGGTGAGGGAGTTTGCGCCAGCAAGGCGGCGGATGTGGTGATGGCGACGGCAACTTCGCGGCGGGTGAATTTCTTGGGCATTGGCCTAATTATAGAACCAAGCAACGGAGGGAGAACCGGGACAGGCAGAAGGCAGTCCGCTTTTCAAAGAAGAACCGGGGACAGGCAGCGCTGTCCGCTGCGCCGAGCAGTCTTAGGCGCTTCCTTCGGGAGTATCGCGGCTTGGGACAGCGTAGCCAGTCCCCTCTTCCGCCGAGTCAGTGGGGAGCGCTTCCTTCGGGAGTATCGCGGCTTGGAACAGCGAAGAAGCCAGTGCTCTCTTTGCCTAAGGAACCGCGGTGAGGGCTTCGATGGCGACTTTTTCCATCACCGAACGGGGGGCCGTTGCACTGGTCCAGGTTTCGTATTGGCGTGCGGCTTGCTCCAGGAACATCTGCAGGCCGGAGATAACGGTTAGACCTTGTTGCGCGGCGTGTCGAGTCAGCGTGGTCTCAAGCGGGTTGTACACCATGTCGAAGACCAAGTCGGCGGGAATGGCATCTGGGAAGAAGCAGCCCTGAGTATTTGGATACATTCCCAATGGAGTGGCGTGCACCACGGCGTCGAACTTTCGCGTGTTCAATTGTTCCCGCAGCAACGGCTCGGCGCCGCTCGCTTTGGCCAGCGAGCGCACGCGATCGGGATTGCGCCCAACGATGGACACCTTCGCCCCACTCTCCATCAGAGCGTATGCCGCGCTGCGCGCCGCGCCACCGTTCCCAACCAGCAGAATGGTGGATTTGGGAAGGCGGATCTTTCGGGCAAGGGGAATGGTGATTGCTTCCGCATCGGTATTGGAACCACGCCACTTGCCGCCCTTTTTCCAGACGGTGTTGACCGCACCGATGCGGCGGGCCAGCGGATCGATGATGTCCAGATAGCGGATCACTTTCTGTTTGTGCGGAATGGTCACGCTGAACCCGGCGACGGGAAGCTTGTCCGCGAGCGTGAAGAAATCCTTCAACTGCGGAGGCTGCACCAGAAACGGCAGATATACGGCATCCACGCGGTGAGCCTGAAAGGCGCGGTTATGCACTGCGGGCGAGATGGAGTGGCGCACGGGATCGGCTATCACGCCGTAAATCTTGGCGGCGCGGGAAAACTTCTCGACGCGATAGAGATGACGCAACAGGTGAGCGCTCACCTGGCCGGAAGCCGTTCCCTCCGACGAGTTGGGCGCGGCGTAGGTGAACAGACCGCCCCATGCGGTGGACAGCACGCGCGTGGGAAAGCCGGGTTCGCCCATGGCCAGCACGACAAGCGGCGTTCTAGGATGCGATTTGGTGAGCGCCAATACGCGAAGGTTGTCGGAGGGCTTGCGCGCCGTGGTGACGAT
Source organism: Bryobacteraceae bacterium (assembly GCA_035632375.1). Lineage (GTDB taxonomy): Bacteria > Acidobacteriota > Terriglobia > Bryobacterales > Bryobacteraceae > Palsa-89. The sequence continues at coordinate 3,698 of DASQGY010000147.1, forward strand.
TTTATACCCGTCGGCCGGGATACGCAGCATGCGGCGCAAAACCGCTTCGGGCGACGGCGTGCCGTCGTAATTGTGATAAGAGATGATGAGACGCGCTTTGCCGCGCAGCGTCTCCAGCCGGGCCTGAACGCTCTCGGCACTTTCGATTTCCAGATCCACGGCGTGCGCTCCGGCGTCGGTAGCGGCATTCAGGATGCGGACTTGTTCTTCCACGCTGCCATTGAACTTGCCGTGATTCTGGTGGCGGCGGCAGGTGGCCAGGATACTGCACTCCGGATGGCCGGCGAGGAATTTCCTGATAATGGCGATGCCTTGTTCCGGCGATGGCAGATAATCCAGGCGGAATTCGAAGAACGATTCCCCGGCTTCCACTTCGCGGCGGGCGTGTTCCAGCAACTTCTGTGCATCGGAAAAGCCCATGGCGATGCAGATGCGTGGAAGAGAAGTGGGCGGCGGCATGACGCGCGGGCGAGGGATTCAGAATAGCATAGGCGGAGGAGCCAGAAGTCGGAAGGAGGAAGGAAGCAGGCGGCGGGAGGCAGGAGGCAGGCGGCAGGCGCCAGGCGGCAGGCGGCGGGCGGCGGGCGGCAGGAGGCAGGAGGCAGGAAGCGGGAGGCAGGAGGCTTAGGCCTTCGGCTCTGGCGTTTGCTCCGCGGCTAGTTTTGCTTTCCAGGCGTCGAGAATCGGGAATGGATCTGCTAGCTCGATGCGGGTGCAGCCGGCAGCGCGGAAGGCTTCGGCGGTTTCCAGGTCTGGGATCGAGCCGTATGCCTTGATTTTCAGGCGTTCGCGGGAATGGGCTATGAGCAATGGGACATCTTCCAGATTATTCGTGCCGATGATGTCTACACCGGCGCGCCTGGCGATGCGGCAGGCCACGATCTTCAACTCCTCGTTCAAGTACTCGCTCTCCAGATTTACTGTGAGCGTGGCGGCGGATTGATGGCTGGAGTCGGCCATCTGCTGGAGCTCGGTCTCCAGATACAAGAACTGCCGCGAGATGAGCTTGCCGGTGTTCATCACCGTGTCGATGTCCTGCGCGCCGCGCCGGAGCAGGTCGCGCGCTTCGTACAACTTTGCAGCCGTGGTGGAATAGCCGTGCGGCGAGTCGCTCAAGGCGCACAGGCGAACGCCTGAACCGGGGAGCCAGCGTGACACTAACTCTACATCCGAAGGGCGAATGATCACCGCCGCGACGTGGTATTGCTTGGCTCTCTCACAGCCTTGCGCGACGTTCTCCTCCGACAACTCCGGCCGGGTGAGCGCGTACTCGATCAGGCCTGCCAGGTCTTCGTATTTGTCGGGCGGCTTTGGTTCGCTCAATGACGTTTGCCGCCGCGGGGTTTGGAAGCGGGAGCGCCGCCCACGGTAAGGCCGAGATCTTTCAACCTGGCCTTGGCTTGAGCGGCAACTTCGGCATCGGGATAGCGCGTGTAGACGTCGCGGAACTCCTTGGCGGCCGAATCATTGCGGCCCATGGCCATATAGACCAGGCCCTTCATGTAGTGCGCGTCTGGCGTCTTGTTGTTGTCGGACCAATGCTCCAGCACAGCGTCGAAGGCTTGCAGTGCGTTCGGGAAATCCTTCTTGCGATAGTAGATGTCGCCGATGTAGAACTGCGCGTTGGGAGCGAATTGCGTATTGCTGAAGTACTTCAGATAATCGGTGAATTCCTGTACCGCGAGGTCGTATTTGTTGCCTTTGTAGTCGCGGACCGCGTTGGTGTAAGTGGTCTCGGCCGACATGCCGGGCGGCGGACCGGAAGGCTGTGTTCCAGTATTCCCAGTGCTCAACCCGCCGGAACCCTCCGGCGCCGGCGGAGGCGCGGGACGCTGAATGGTGCTGATCAGATTCTGCAAGTCGGCCATTTTCGCGTCCAGTTTTCCCATGCGCGTGTTCATGTCGAGCACGGATTCGCGAACCGCGCGGAAATCCTCTGACATCTGGTCGAGCTTCTGCCCTACGCTCGCCACCGGCGCGGAGACCATTTGCTGCTGCTGCTTGATGGCATCGTTGAAGCGATTCTCCATCACCGCCAGAGCCGTATTGGTGCGGTTGACGGCGTCCAGCGTCTGCTGGATCAAAGTCAACATGGACGCCGATCGTTCGTCAAAACCGCGCTGCATATTGCGGATTTGATCCTGCAGCATGGCGACGTCGCGCTGTAACTCCTGTATGTCTTTGTTAGCGCCAAAAGCGAAGGGCGCAATCGCCAGGTACAGCAAGAATTTGCGGGACAAGCTCATAGTTACTCCTGTCGTCTTGACGGGCGCCAGCCGAAAGCCAGCGCCCGCTCTTCAGTCACTGTTACTGGCCGGCAGCGAGGTGCGCGCGCCGGTTCTTTTGCCAGCAAGCTTCGCTCGCTTCGGTACACTGCGGGCGTTCCTTGCCGTAACTGATGGTCTTCAGCCGATCGGCGGGAGCGCCTAACTGCACCAGATATTCCTTGGCCGCCGAGGCACGCCGGTCGCCCAGCGCCAGGTTGTATTCGGCCGATCCTCGCTCGTCGCAGTGACCTTCGATGATCACGTTGAAATTAGGATCCTGCTGGAAGATTTGTTTCAACAATTCGGCGTCGTGCGAAAGAGCTTCGCGCGCGTCGGCGCGAATATCGCTCTTGTCGTAATCGAAGTAGGCGTCCTGCGATTGCTGCTGCAGCATTTCGGTACTCGATAGTTTTGGACCGCTTGGCGGCGGCAGAGGTCCGGGAGCCGTTGATACGGATACGGTGGCCGATCGGGTGACGGTTCCACCGGGCCCTTTCGCAGTCAACGTGTAAGTGGTGGTGTTGGCCGGAAACACTTGCCGCGTACCGCGACTCTGCACGGGTCCGATCCCATTATCGATAGACATGTCGGTGGCCCCGTTGATGGACCAGCTCAACGTAGACGACTGCCCCTTCTCGATGGTCGACGGTTCCGCCGAGAAGTTGGCGATCACCGGCGGCTGGACGGTCGGCGTGGGGGCCGGTTCGTTGCGCGTTGGCGTAGGCGGGGGCGGCGGCGGTGGGACTTTCTTCTTGCATCCCGACGCGAAAAAGAACAGAACGAGCATCAGCAAGCCGATGCCGATCCTGGAGGTGTGCAATCTGCGACTCTCGGTCATCCTATCTCCTCTTCTTTGTGCCACAACTCTATTATGAAACTCGGTTGCCGGTTATGGGTAGCGTTACTGCGCTCCCTTAACCCAGACGGGGTTGTCATTGTTCCCCTGCGTGGTGAGCGGCCGTACGCCGGTGCCGTCCGCGAGCATGGTGTAAATCTGCGTGTTGCGGCCGCGCGTGGACGAAAACGCCAGGTGAACGCCATCGGGCGCCCAGCTAGGATGTTCGTTGCGCCCCGCTCCGTGGGTAAGCTGCACCACATCGCGGCTGGCCACGTCCATGACGAAGATGTTGTAATTCCCTGGTTCGAATCCACGAGTCCACGCAAACGCTATGTGCTGGCCATCGGGGTTCCAGGCCGGATTCACCGCTTCGCCTTCCCCCGTAGTCAGACGCGCAGAGTCTGTCCCGTCAATATTCATTCTATATATTTGCGGCTGCCCTCCGCGCCCGGAGACGAAGACGATGTCGGTGCCGGTCTTGGGATTGACTTTTGGTTCCACTTCGAGCGAACGCGAGTGGGTAATGGCGCGAAGGCCTCCACCGTCGACGTCGGTCATGTAAATCTGCGAGTAACTGCCACCGGCCGTGGAGTAAATGAGTAAGTGGCGGCTATCCGGCGTAAAGTCGGAAGCGGCGTTCATGGATGCATTCTGGTTCAAGTAAACCAGCTTGCGGTTAGTCTCGAGCGAGTGGACATAGATCTTGGGCTGATCCTCAATGGGCGGGCCACCACGGATTCCGGGCCGCGACGGGTAAGTGGTGAACGCGATCTTAGTACCGTCCGGCGAGACTGTGGGGAAATTGGTGATTGTCCCATAATGGGTGAGCTGCGACTGATTCGACCCGTCGTAGTCCATGGACCAGATTTCTTTGTGGCCGGAGCGGTTGGAGACGAAATAGATTTTGCTGCCGATCAGGCTGGCGGCGCCGAACTGCTTGAGTATGTCGGCGGCGAATTGCCGGGCAACCTGGCGCGCGCCATTTTCGTCGAGTGAGCCGACATACACCTTGCCGAGTAACTGGGCGGAGGAGCCGTTGGTCTGTCTCACGTCGTAGAGCCAGCCATAGAGGACGATTTGGTTATTTTGAGACCCGGTGTATCCGAAGGCGAGGTAGTTCGCATTTACCGGCGGGCCCGACCAGTCAGTGAGCCATGGTCCTTGGCTGCGGCCATTGTCGGGCGGCTTGAAATCGGAGGGCTGCTGCGGAACGTTGAGCGGGTAAAGAGTCTTGGCCACCATCGTCAACTGTCCGGAGTTTTGAAGCTCGCTGAAGAGTGTGCTGTTGAAGGCGGCCATGAAGCGCGTTGCGTCGCCCGCGCCGCGGAAATCGGGCACGGCGATGACGGGCTTCTCACCGGGCTTACCGATGTCGCGCCTGATCTGCCCGGTCAGAAAACTGACGCCAAGAACAACACTAGAGATAAGAAGAGTATGTCGTTTCATCGCTGGAGTTGAAATCGAAGTTCTACGTTAGCCTCGTTCCGATCGAATCCGGCCGGAAGCGGGGGAAAAGGGGCGGCATCGATAACGGCGCGCTGGGCGGAATAGTCTAGCGTGCTGTTGCCGCTGCGCTGGGCAACTTGCACATTCCGGACTGAGCCATCGCGCAAGATGTCGAACGTGACAATCACCATTGGAGCCGTATGCAAGCCGGCGAGGCCGCTGGTCTGCCATTTTTCCGTGACGCGCTGAGCCACCAAATCCGCATAAGCTCCAAAGCGGGTGCCCAAAGCGCTGTTCTGGCCCACGCCGACGCCGCCCGATCCGGGTTTCTGGAACATCGGACTCACCGCGGCAGGCGCTTGGCTGCTGAATACCTGGTTGGCCGGAGGAGGTTGGGGATAATACCTTTGCTGCGATTGCGGGCGCGGCTGCTTCTCCACCTGGCGGCTCTTGATGGGAATCGCGTCGGGCTCGGGCTGTTTCACCTGTTTCTTCGGTTCCGGTTTCGGCGCTTGCGGAACTTGCGATTGGGTATCGTTCGCCACCGGATTGATCGGGCCGATGCGAGATGGAAGTGGGATGGTCTTCGACTGCTGGATCGCTACTGCACCGCCGCCTTGCACGTTGGTAGACCCCCAAACTTCGCGGCTGCGATTAAAGCTTAGGGTCGAGAGAATCAGCAAACCGAAGACCACCACATGAAACACCGTCGACATTACGAACGGCTTGCGTAGCGAATCGCGTTCGTCGAGGATGTCCGCGTGTTGGGTCATGCTAGACATGCCGTTCATTGAATCGTGCCGGTCGGGTGGAGAGCCGGCTTGGCAAGCCGGCGCAGGATTCCATCCTGCCCCACAGAGCGGCGGAGCAGTATACAGGACATTGCTTCCACAAATGCCAGAGGTGTCATGCTACCTGCGCTTTCCGGTTTGATCTTCCGGCTGGGTCACCATGTTCACTCCCATCTTTGCTTCGCCGAGCATGGCGATCACCTGAGCCACCTGCTCCCAGGGAGTTCCTTTGTCGGCCCGGACATAGGCGGCCTGGGCATTGCGATATCGCCGGCGGATTTCAGAAGCGAGTAAGTTGATGTTCGTGGGCTTGTCCGAAAGATACGTCGTTCCGTCGCGCGTGACGGTGATCACGGGCAGATCCTGCACGCTTTCCTTGACCTGCTTCACTTTCGGCACTTCCACTTCCAATCCGAACTCCATGACGTGCGCAGTGAGCATGAAGATGATCAGCAGCACCAGCACCACGTCCACCAGCGGAACGATGTTGATCTCGGACATGGAACTGGTGCCGCGGAAGCGCCCGCGCCTCAGTCCGACCGACGAATTCCCGCCGGAGAAAGCCATCGCTATTCGAAGCTCCGTTCCATCAGGTTCATAAACTCCAGGATGAAATCCTCCATGCGGGCGGCGAATTCCTTGATGGAGCTTCCGTAGAGATTGTAGAAGATGGCGGCGGGGATCGCGGCGGCCAGCCCCAATGCAGTGGTGATCAAGGCTTCGGAAATTCCCGGCGCTACAGCGCGAAGGCTCGCCGCGCCGGCGGTGGCCAGTTGCTGAAAGGCGTCGATGATGCCCCACACGGTCCCGAACAGTCCGATGAACGGCGACACCGCGGCAGTGGTGGCCAGCAGGCTCATGTTGCGTTCCAGGCGCGTGATCTCCTCGCTCATCCCCAATTGCAGCACACGTTCCAGGGCCAGCGGGTTGGTGACGCTGCCGCGGGTCTTCATCTGGCGCGCGACCTCGTTATAGCCGAAATCGAAAACGGTCAGCAGCGGGGAGCGGCGGAACTGTTCACTGGCCACGGACATCGCCTCCAGGTTCGGTGCTTTGCGAAAGGCGCGCAGGAATCCGCGATTGGCGGATCGCGCGCTGCGGAACACCGCCCACTTCGAAAAGATGACCGCCCAGGAGAACAGCGAGAAAATCAAGAGAATCACCATCACGGCCTTGGGCAAAGGCCCGGAGCTTGTAACCAGATCCCACAGGCTCAGTTGTAGAAACAGCCCTCCGACAGGGGGTAGTGTCAACCCAGCTCCTTTCCATTTGGCAGCAGCCTCCAAAACAGATTGAGCCTGCTCTGTTTCACAGTATGACGCAAACCGCGGCGAAAAAGACGGCCACTCGACCGTTAGACGGGGCAAAACCACGTATAATTTCATCGGGTGTTGCTTGAACTCGTAGTGGAGAACTACGCGGTAGTCGAACGCGTTCGCGTGCGATTCCATGCCGGCCTGAATCTGCTGACCGGGGAGACCGGAAGCGGCAAATCCATTGTGGTGGATGCACTTGGACTGCTGCTGGGCGGACGTGCGTCGGCTGACACTGTGCGCTCGGACACGGATCGGGCGCGGATTTCGGGCATTTTCGAAGCGCCCAAGGACGCCGCGTGCCGGGCTTTGCTGGAGCAGGCTGGTGTCACGGTAGAGGACGGAGAGCTGCTGATCGAGCGCGAGGTGCTGGCCGGAGGCAAGTCGCGGGCGTTCCTTGGTAATCGACCGGTGACGCTGGCGTTGCTACGGGAGCTCGCGCCGTTTTTGGGCGACATACACGGCCAGCACGAACAGCAGCAGCTTTTTTCGCCCGACGCGCAGCTCGGGCTGCTCGATGAATTCGGTGGTCTGGAGGAGTCCCGGGCGCAAGTCGGCGAGCTGTTCCGACAGTGGAAGCGGATACAAGGCGAGTTGTCGGATCTGGAGAAATCGGAGCAGGAGAAGCTGCGGCTGGCAGACTTGTGGAGTTTTCAGAAAAAGGAAATTGAAGCGGCGTCGTTGAAGGCCGGCGAGGATGCGGCACTGGATAACGAGCGGCTGGTGTTGAAGAATGTGGCCCGGCTGCAGGAGAATGCCAACGCCGCGTACTCGGCTCTTTACGACTCCACAACGAGTGCGTCGGCGCAGGTTCGGATCGCGATGAAGAAGCTGGAGGAGCTTTGCCGCATCGATGCGAGCGTTGCGCCGGTGTTGGAGACGCTGAAGGGCGCGGCGATTGGTATCGACGAAGCTTCCGATTCCGTACGCGATTATTTGGACCGGCTGGAGGCCGATCCGGACCGGCTGGAAAACGTGGAGACCCGGCTGGAGTTGATCGGCCGGCTGAAGCGCAAGTATGGAACGACTCTGGCCGAGGTGCTCGAGTTTCTCGAAAACGTTCGCGCGCAGATGGCCGCGGTGGAGACGGCGGGGGAACGCAAGGCGCTGCTGGAGCAGGACCTGGCGCGGTCGAGCGAGGCTTACCAGCAAGCGGCGGCATCGCTGAGCAAGGCGCGGAAGTCGGCTGCGGAGAAGCTGGCGAAGAAAGTGGCGGGCGAGTTGGGATCGCTGGCGCTGGAGAATGCAGTTTTCCGGATCGAGGTACAGGCGGCGAATTGGTCGGAGTCGGGCGCCGATCGCGTGGAGTTTCTGATCTCGGCCAACGTCGGCGAGGAGCCGCGGCCGCTCGATAAGGTGGCTTCCGGCGGTGAGCTATCCAGAATCGCGTTGGCGCTGAAGACTTCGGCGGGGCAGCCTGGGCGCGCAAACGCGATTCACCGCACGCTGGTGTTCGACGAGATTGACAGTGGGATCGGCGGCAGCGTTGCCGAGGCGGTTGGCCGCCGGCTGAAGAAGCTTTCGGCGGCGAGCCAGGTGCTTTGCGTTACGCATCTCGCGCAGGTGGCGGGGTTCGCAGACCACCACTATTTCGTCGAAAAACACGAGGTAAAGGGGCGAACAATCGCCGAAGTCGAGGAGCTTACCGGCGCGGCACGGACCAAGGAGATCGGCCGGATGTTATCGGGCCAACAGGTGACGCCGGAAGCACTGAAGCACGCCGAGCATCTGATCCGGCTGGGACGTACTTGACAACATAAAGCGCTTTGCAGTACACTAATCTGGTCATGCGCCAAATCGGATTGGTTTTCTTCGCGCTTCTATCGGCCGGCTGCGGATTGCGCCAGAATACGCCCACGCTCGTCGGTGCGTCTCGGGATGGCCGAGTGGACCTGATCCCAGTTCTGATCAAGCAAGGCGCGGATCCTAACCAGCGCTCGGGTGTGAACGGGTGGACGCCGCTTATGCACGCCATTCACACGCACCAGAAGGGCTCGGTGATCGCGCTGCTGGATAACGGCGCGGACGTGAACGCGCGGGGCGATGGCGGCAGCAATCCACTGTTGATGGCGGCGGGCTACGGCTACACCGACATCGTCAATATCCTGCTGGATCGCGGGGCCGACGCACACGCTCAGCTCCAGAACGGCGACAACGCGCTGACGCTGGCCATCCTCGGCGTTTCGGATATTGACCGCTTCACGCTCGGCGATTGCCAGGATTCCACGGTCCGTGCGCTGCTCGAAAGGGCGCCGGATCTGCACTTGAAGAATTCGCCCGCCGCTGCCGCGAAGGCCAAGGGCTGCGCCGGAGTCGCGAAACTGTTGGGCGTGCGGTATCCGTAGCGCTGGAAGTGCTATTCTGCTTCGAGTGAAGGCGCCCGCCGCGCTGCGATCCTCGGAGTGGCTGCTGATTGGCTACTTCGTTTACGTCGCCCTGATTGCCCGGGCATTTCCGCTCGCGCCCGATGTGGCGTGGCTTCCGTTGACTGTCGCACTGCTAGTCCCTTCCTTGTTCTTCGCGCTGGCAGTGGGAGGTGAGGTGTTTAGCATCGCGCGCGATTGGATTCCTCTTGGGCTCACGCTACTCGCTTATCGCGAAATGGACTGGTTCTCACCAGTCGCGAAGGATCATCATCTGGAACTGCGGTGGATCCATTGGGACCGCACGATTCTTTATGGCGCGGGAGTCCAGCGAGCGATCGAGTCGCTAGGGGCGTTGCTGCCGGCGTACCTGGAGCTTTGCTATCTGCTGGTTTATGCGGTGGGGCCATTCGCGGTCGCGGTGGTCTATATCGTGCGACGGCGCGAACTGGTGAATCGGGTGTTGTTCTTGTATCTGCTGGGAACCGTGCTCGCTTACGCGCTGTTTCCGTACTTCCCGTCCGATCCTCCGCGAACGCTTTTCGGAAATGCCGACCTGCCGAACGTGATCACGCCGCTGCGGAGGTTCAACCTGTGGATCGTAGGCGGCTATGGAATCCACTCAAGTGTGTTTCCAAGCGCGCACGTGTCGTCGGCATTCTCCGCAGCGTGGGCGTTCTTTCTATTTCTGCCCGGCAGAAAACGGTTCGGTTGGGGGATGCTAATTTATGCCGTGAGCGTAGCGATAGCGACCGTGTACGGACGATATCACTATGCCGTGGATGCTTTGGCCGGTCTGGGCGTGAGCCTGGTAGCGGGGGCTACGACTCTTGTTGCTCTTCGCCGCCCTCTTCGTGCTCGCGGCCTTCCTTGATGGCTTTCTGGCGCTCTTCGCGGCGCCTGGCGCGTTCGGCGGCGCGCTTCACCAGCTCGGACCCGACCAGTTCGAGCATGGCCTGCTCCGCCCCGTCACCCTTACGAAATCCGAGGCGCACTACCCTGGTGTAACCGCCATTGCGCTGGCCGAAGCGGGTGCCCAGCTTATCGAAGAGCTTCTTCACCGATGCAGGCGTCATCAAGAATGCCGCGGCCTGACGGCGCGCATGCAGCGTGTCTTCCTTGGCCAGGGTGATCATTTTCTCCACCAGCGGCTTGGCCGCCTTGGCTTTGGGAACGGTGGTGATGACGCGCTCCTGGTCGATTACGCTGGTCACCAGACCGCGCAGCAGGGCACGGCGCGCCCCGACATTTCGCTTGAGTTTGTATCCGGATACTTTGTGGCGCATGGCTACTCGGTGACCTCTTCCTGTTCTGGTTCTTCACCGGCGTCGGACGGGTTGTACGGCGTCATGGACGCGGGCGAGGCAACCAGCCGGCCTTGGGCATCGAACTTCATCCCGAATCCGAGGCCGAGGTTCTGCAGAATCTCCTTGATCTCGTTCAGCGATTTCCGGCCGAAATTCTTGGTGCGCAGCATCTCGGCTTCGGTGCGCTGCACCAGATCGCCGATGGTTTGGATGTTGGCGTTCTTGAGGCAATTGTAGGAACGGACGCTCAGCTCCAGCTCTTCGACCGAGCGGTTGAGCACTTCGTTCATCTGGTTCAAGGCGCGCTCGGCGGGCTCTTCGGAGGCCTCCGGCAGCTCCTCAAAGTTGATGAAGATGGTCATGTGATCTTTGAGCAGCTTGGATGCCTGGCCGATGGCGTCCTGCGGAGAGATGGCCCCGTTGGTCCAGACTTCGAGGGTCAGCTTGTCGTAGTCGGTCATCTGGCCAAGGCGGGCCGCCTCGACGGAGAAGTTCACTTTGCGCACCGGCGAGTGGACGGAGTCGATCGGGATATAGCCGAGCGGCAGGTCTTCGTCGTAATTGCGGTCGGCGGCCACATAGCCGCGCCCCGACTTGAGGCGCATCTCGATGCTCAGCTTGCCGCCCTCGCCGACGGTGGCGATGGGCATGTTGCGATCCAGCACCTCGACGTCCGGGTCGGTTTCGATCTGGCCGCTCAGCACTTGTCCGGGACGATCCACGCGCAGCCGGGCGATTCGCGTGCCTTCGCCGATCATCTTGAAGGGCACCTGCTTGAGGTTGAGAATAATGTCGGTGGCGTCTTCGACAACGCCGGGGATGGGGCTGAATTCGTGGGCTACGCCCTCAATCCGAACCGAAGTGATGGCGGCCCCTTCAATGGAGCTCAGCAACACGCGGCGCAGGCCGGTGCCGATGGTGGATCCGAATCCACGCTCGAACGGCTGGGCGGTAAACATGCCGTAACGCTCGGTGAGCGTTTCGGTGTTGGCAACTAGTCTCTTGGGCTTCTGAAAACCTTTAAACATAAAATCGGTTCCTCATTCCTTCGTTCTTTGGTTCCCGGCTAATGAGCTGCAGGATAAACCAAGGAACTTGTTTATTTCGAATACAGCTCGACGATCAACTGCTCATTCAGTTGGATCTGCACAAGCTCTTCGCGTTTCGGATGGGCCAGGATGCGGCCTTTGAGATTATCGCGGTCCACCTCCAGCCAGTTCGGCGAGGGCGCATGCGCGGTGGCATCGCGGGCGGACAGAATGGTCGGATTATTCTTGCTTTTCTCGCGGACTTCCACGACATCGTTCGGTTTCACTTCAAACGATGGGATGTTCACTTTGCGGCCGTTCACGGTCAGGTGGCCGTGGCGGACCAACTGGCGCGACTGATTGCGGCTGGTGCCGAAGCCCATGCGGTAGACCACGTTATCGAGCCGCCGCTCCAGCGCGCTCAACATCTGTTCGCCGGTGATGCCCTTGGTTTTGGCAGCCTTCTCGAACAGGTTGCGGAACTGGCCTTCCAGCAAGCCGTAATAACGGCGCGCCTTTTGTTTCTCGCGCAACTGAAGACCGTAACCGACAATCTTCGGCTTGCGATCCTTGCCGTGTTGGCCGGGGGGGAAGTTTCGCTTCTCGATGGCGCATTTTTCGGTGTGGCAGCGCTCGCCTTTCAAAAACAGCTTCATCCCTTCTCTGCGGCAGAGCCGGCAGACGGGACCGATATACTTTGCCATTCTCTTCTAAACCTTCCTTCTCAAGAGGTGCAGTTTACGACTCAAAAGAGCCTTCTTCCTGCTTACTACATTGGATCAGACGCGCCGTTTCTTAGGCGGCCGGCAGCCGTTATGCGGCATCGGCGTCCGATCCTTGATCGACTTCACTTCAATTCCTACGGTGGCCAAAGCGCGCACGGCCGACTCACGACCAGCGCCCGGTCCACTCACTCGCACTTCGACGGATCTGAGCCCATATTCCTTGGCCTTATTGGCCGCGGTGAGCGACGCCTGCTGCGCGGCGAAAGGAGTTCCCTTCCTGGACCCGCGGAAGCCGAGCGATCCGGCGCTCGACCAAGCGAGCACGTTGCCCACCAGGTCGGTAAAGGTCACGATGGTGTTGTTGAAGGACGCCTGAACGTGCACCAACCCATTGGAGACGACCTTCTTCTCTTTCTTCTTGAAAACTTTCTTCTTTGTGGTCTTTGCCGGCGCTTTTGCCATCTGGAGTCCTTATGTCTTCGCTGATGCTTTCTTCTTGTTGGCGATGGTTCCGCGGCGTGGGCCCTTGCGCGTGCGCGCGTTGGTATGGGTCCGCTGGCCACGCACCGGGAGCCCGCGGCGATGCCGCAGCCCTCGATACGCGCCCATTTCGATGAGCCGCTTGATGTTCATCGAGGTTTCCTTGCGCAGGTCGCCTTCCACCGCGCCCTCGTTTTCGATCAAGGTACGAATCTTGTTGACTTCGTCTTCGGTCAGGTCGGATACCTTCTTGTCGGAATCCACACCGGCCCGGTGCAGCAGCGAGAGCGAACGGGTTCGCCCGATGCCGTAGATATAGGTGAGGCCGATCTCGGCCCGCTTCTTCGCTGGTAAATCGACACCTGCAATACGCGCCATAGTTTTTCCTCTATCCCTGCCGCTGCTTATGTTTGGGATTGGTGCAGATCACGCGCACCACGCCCTCGCGGTGGATCACCTTGCACTTGTCACACATCTTTTTGACGGACGCTCGAACTTTCATTTTTTCTCCAACAGCTTCACGATTCTTCCTCTACCGGGATCATGCGGCGATAATTCCACCTGCACCCGATCCCCGGGCCGAACCCGAACAAAATTCACCTTATCCGCACCGGCGGCGTGGGCGAGAACGGAAGCTTCATTTTCCAGCTTCAGCCTGACAATGGCGCTAGGCATCAATTCAACCACCAAAGCTTCAACCACCGTAGCTTTTCCCACCACCTA
>DASQGY010000148.1:0-11983 GCA_035632375.1 Bryobacteraceae bacterium
AACCCTCCAACAGCTCCGCCAGATCCAGTACGGCCGCGTCCAAACCGAGCGGCAAGCCCTCAACAAAGCCGCCGACCTCCTGGAACTCCACAACCACAAAGGACTTCCCTGGGACCCGGCCGAAGATGGGTTCGTTTTCACCAGAGACCAGGTAGAACGCCACCGTGAACGACAGATGCGCCACCTGGAGGCCCACGGCTGGGCTAACCAGCGCTTTTTCATGAACCGCAACGCCCTGGAGAACGCACACGTGTATTAGCCCGAAACCCGACACCGATCCGCGACTGTCAAGGAGCGGTTGCCCATCATTTTCCGATCCTGTTGGAAACGGGAACTGGTCCTATAAGGAGGCTTTTCCCACAACCCACAACCCACAACCCACAACCCACCACCCACTACCCACCACCCACCACCTATTTTGCCGGCGCGTCCGCCGGCAAAATCTTCGCCGTATTGATCTTGTCCAGCTTCGGGAAGTTCTTCACCAGATACGCATTGCCTTCACTTTCGATCCTTCCCGGATCGGGGCCCCTCCCGCCCATGACCGACATCTCCCCATACCCGCTGTAAATCTGATCCACAACGTCCATCCCGGAGATCACCGTTCCGAATGGCGGAAAATTCTGCTTGTCTAGAAAGGTGTTGTCCGCAAAGTTGATGAAGAGCTGCGAGGCCCGCGTGTTCGGACGGCCCGCCTGTGCGAACGTCACGTTCCCCCGTTTGTTGCTTTCCTTCTGCGGATCGTCTTGAATGTTGGCCTTTTCCCAAGCCGCCGCAACCTTCGGCGTGCCGGAAATTCCGAACTGCACCATGAACTTCGGAACCACGCGGAAAAAGTAGACTTCAGTGAAGAACCCGCTCTTCACCATGTTGTAGAACCGATCCGCGCCGTTCGGCGCCCAGTCGCGATGCACCTCGATCACGAAATCGCCCTTGGTCGTCGTAAACCCCGCTTTGAAAACATCCGGAGCCTTGGCTTTCAGTAACGCCGGATTCGCCGCCGACAGACGGCCGGTCGATGCAGGCCGCGGCCGTGCCTTCGGGGCGCCGCTTTTCGTAGCCGGAGGCTGCGCCAGCGCAATGGAAGTGAGCACAATGGTCAAGATTATCGGTTTCATCTAGGTCGATTATACTGAAGCTGCCCATCCCAATGCGTATCCTACGAGCCCTCGCGGCCATCCTCGTTCTCGCCATCGCAACCCACGCGAAAGAGCTGAAAATCACGCTGCTCGCCACCACCGACCTCCACGGCAACCTGCTCCCCTACGACTACTACACCGCCCAGCCCGCCGACCGTGGCCTCGCCAAAGTCGCCACTCTTATCCGCGCCGCCCGCGCCGAAAATCCGAATACGCTGCTGATCGATTGCGGCGACACCATCCAGGGCAGCCCCCTCGAATCCATCTACCAGACTTACGTCCAGACCGCGCATCTTCCCCTCAACCTGCGCTTCGCCGCCGCCCCGCTCGATCGCGACCCCATGATGCTAGCCATGAACGAGCTCAAGTACGACGCCATGGTCGTCGGCAATCACGAGTTCAACTTCGGCCTCGTCAATCTGAACAAGGCTCGCGCACAAGCCCTATTCCCGTGGATCTCCGCCAACATCAAAGTCGAGCGCCGCGGCACCCAACGCGCGTTCGCTCCCTACTTCGTGAAGCTCATCGCCGGCCAGGTGAAGGTGGCCGTCATCGGCGTCACCACGCCAATGGTCCCCGAATGGGAGACGCCCGAACACTACAACGGCTATCGTTTCGAGCCTGGAGTCGAAGCCGTCCGCGCCGCGCTCGCCGAATTGCGCGACCGCGTTCGTCCCGATATCGTTATCGTTGCGGCCCATTCCGGCCTCGATCGCGATCCGCAAACCGGCGTCGTTCGCCCCGACGATTCCCGCGAGAATTTCGCCTACCAGATCGCCACCGAAGTGAAAGGCATCGACGCCATCGTCTTCGGCCACACCCATCAGCAACTAGCCGAGTACAAAATCGGCGACGTGCTCCTGATGCAGCCCAAGAACTGGGGAATTTCCCTGGGACGAATGGATTTCGTGGTCGAGCCCGCCCGCGGCGGCACGTGGAAGATCGCGTCGAAAACCAACCGCATCGTCCCCGTAACTGCCGACACGCGCGCCGATGCCAAAGTGCTCGACATCGCCCGCCCCTATCACGATCTCGCCGAGCGCTATCTCAACACCCGTATCGCCGACGCGGCGGTGGATCTGGATTCCCGTCTGGCTCGCGTCGAAGACACTGCAGTGCTCGACGCCATCCAGCATGTGCAACTCGCCTACGCGAAGGCCGACGTCTCCTTCGCGTCGTCCGTCAATCCGCGCCTGGTGATTCCGAAAGGCCAGGTCACCGTTCGCCAGATCGCCGCCCTCTATATCTATGACAACCAGCTTTACGCCGTCGAAGGCACCGGCAAGATGGTGCACGATGTTCTCGAGAACGCCGCGCGCTATTTCCAAACGTGCTCAGGCGACTGCTCGCGCGGGCCACTCATCAATCCCCAGGTCTTCGGATTCAACTACGACATCGCCGAAGGCGTCAACTACGAGATCGATCTCACCCGTCCCGCCGGCGAACGCATCCGTAACCTGCGCTGGCACGGCCAACCGCTCGCCGACGATCAACCGTTGCGAATCGCCGTCAATAACTATCGGGCCGCCGGCGGCGCAGGCTATTCCATGTTTCGCGGCGCCAAGATCGTATGGAAGTCGTCCGAAGAAATCCGCGATTTGGCCGTCCAGTACTACATCGAGCACAAGCAACTGCCCACGCAACCGGACGCCAATTGGCGCATTGTCCCCGATGCCGCCCGCAAAACGCTCCGGGAGGAGGCCCTGGCCGAGGCTCGAAAGGCAAATATGCAGTAACCTGGGTTGGGGGTTCAGCGTATGAATATCATGACCAGACTTCTCTGTGTTCTCTTGCTCTCGTCCATCGCTCTGCTGGCCGACGTTAGTGGAAAATGGACCGGCACTTTCGATGTTACCGGCCCAGACGGCAACGTCCAGAACAATACCGCCTTCCTCAGTTTGAAACAGGACGGAAACACCCTCACCGGAACCGCCGGCCCGAACGAAAGCGAGCAAATGAGCATTCGAGCCGGCAAGATCGACGGCAACAAGATACTCTTTGAAATCGCGCTGGAAGACGGAACTGTCATCAAATTCGATCTTGCTCTCGCCGACGAGCACATCAAGGGCACTGCCAACGGCGAACACGAAGGCCAAAAAATGACGGCCAAGCTCGACGTAAAGCGCCAGTAGCAAGTTTATGCGGCAAGCCCTGCTTGCTTTTCTGACTTGCTCGCTCTTCGCGCAGCCACAAGAGCCCCCGCCGGTGACCCTGAAAGCCACCACGCGGCTGGTCCAGGTCAGCGTGGTGGTTCACGATAAAAAAGGGCCCGTCGCCGATCTCAAGAAGGAAGATTTCCAGATCAAAGTCGACGGCCGCGTGCAACCCATCACCGTATTCTCCGTCGATTCGGCCGGCACTCTCCCGGTCAGCGCTCAGCCGCTTCCACCCAATACTTTCACCAACCGCCTGGAACAGCGCCCCGGCACTCCGTCCACGGTCACCATCATCTTGCTCGATTCGCTCAACACCCGATTCGCCGATCAGGCCTACGCCAAGCAGCAGGTTGTGAAGTATCTGCAGACGATCCAACCGAGCGATCACATCGGCCTCTACGCGCTCGGCGGCTCGCTGCGCGTGCTGCACGATTACACGTCCGATTCCACCGAACTTCTTCGCAAGCTGGCGGCCTATAACGGTGGCAATCTGCCAAACACTACAAATTCCGGCCAGCCCTTCGGCGGCGATTCCCTGCTGCTGGATCAATGGGTACGCGGCGGCGGCAGCCCTGCTGAGCGCAGTTTTTATCTGACCAACCGGATCGAAGGAACGCTGCATGCCATCGAGTTTATCGCCAACCATCTGGCTCGACTGCCAGGCCGCAAGAATCTGATCTGGGTTTCCGGAGGATTCCCGCTCACCATCGGCTTCGAGAATCTCGCGCAGTTTCGCAATCCCGCCGTCGACCAGCGCACCTTCGGCGACGAGGTTAACCGCACCGTGCAAGCCGTCAACAACGCCAACATGGCGATTTATCCCGTGGATGCCCGCGGCCTGATGGTCAACCCGCAGTTCACCGCCGAACGACGCAACATTAATGTCCGCGTTCCCCAAGCCCCCATCGGTGTCCGCAATCAGGAGTCGATGCAGGAACTAGCCAGCCGGACCGGCGGGCGTGTCTATATCAACACCAACGATCTGAAAAACGCCATCCGCGATGCCGTCTCCGATTCGCAGGTCACCTATACGCTCGGCTTTTATCCCACCAACGAAAAGTACGACGGCAAGTTTCACGAGATCAAGCTCCAGGTTCTGGATCGTTCCGGCCTGAATCTGCGCTACCGGAAAGGCTACTTCGACTTGGCCGAACAGCCCCAGGACGAAATCGCACGCCGCGCCGGTCTGCGCGATGCAGTCTACAGCCCGATCGACGCGACCGCGATGGGCGTCACCGTGGAGTTGAAGTCTTCCGCGACGCCGCGTCAATATTCGTGCGATTCCGCCGTCAAGATCGATCGCGATTCCATACACCTCGAGCCGAATGGAAATCGCTGGGTGGGCAAGCTGGACCTGTTGTTCGTCCAGAAAGACGATCGCGGTAATCAATACAACGGTGAAGTAGAAACTGTGGAACTCAACTTGCTACCGAATACGTACGAACAGATCACGCGCCAGGGACTGGTTTATAAGAAGACTATCAATCGCGATCGCCGCGCCAGCATGTTCCGCGTGGTGGTCCGCGACGCCGCTTCCGGTTCCATCGGATCCGTCACCGTTCCGTTTAATCAGATTCATTGACGTATCATCAATGAATGCCTGAAGAAAAACCCCGGCGTCTCGGCCTATTCGCCATCCTATTGATCGCCGCCTTCCTCGTCGGGTTTATTCCGCAATGGATGAAAGCCCGCGACCAGTCGGCCGCGCGAGAGAAAGCGGAGCGCCAACTCACCGTAACTAGGATCGTGAAGGATCTCGGATCGGCAGCCATCGACGCCCGCCGCGGCGAATACGAGCCGGCTCGCGTGGCGGCCAGCACTTTCTTCACCGCAGCGCACTTCGAGATCGACAAGAGCGACAAGTCTGCCCTGACCAAACAACAGCGCGATGCCTTGGCACCGTTGCTCGCGCCGCGCGACGAACTGATCACGCTATTAGCCCGCAGCGATTCAGCCTCGGCAGACAAGTTGGTGAGCCTCTACGTATCGGTCCGAAAGGTGCTCGGCACATAGGAAGTCCGCTCCCTCACGGTCACGGCTCGGAAACGAACCAACCCCGTAGCCGAGCCGTGACCGTGAGGGAGCGGATTTACTAGACCAGAACGGTAAATGCCGTCTCGGTGCGGGTCACCGGATGATACAAGGTGTCGCGCTCCATCGGCTCGCGGCCGGCCTCGCGAATCAGGCGTAGCAACTCGCCGCGGCGCAGGCCTTGGCTGGTAGTGGCGCCAGCATCGTGGTAAATCTTCTCTTCGACAACGGTGCCGTCCAGATCGTCCGCGCCGAAGCGCTGGGCGATCTGCGCGATCCGCGGCGTCATCATGATCCAGTAGGCCTTGATGTGATCGATGTTGTCCAGCATCAGCCGCGACACCGCGATCATCTTTAGATCCAGGAAGCCGCTAGTGGTCGGACAATGTTCCATGGCAGTGTTGACCGGATGGAACGCCAGCGGGATGAAGGTCTGAAATCCGCCGGTCTGGTCCTGCAACTCGCGCAGCTTGATGAGATGATCCACGCGATCTTCTTCGTTTTCGATATGACCGTACAGCATGGTGCAGTTGGATTTCAACCCAAGCTGATGAGCGGCGCGCGCCACTTCCAGCCACTGCTGCCCGTCGATTTTGTGATCGCAGATGATGCGGCGCACCCGCTCGTTGAAGATTTCCGCGCCACCTCCCGGAAGCGAATCCACGCCGGCGTCCATCAGCTTGGCCAGCGTCTCGCGAATCGGCAGTTTGCTGCGCTGTGCCAGATACGCGACTTCGACCATGGTGAAAGCCTTTAGGTGGACTTCCGGGAATCTCTGCTTGAGACCGCGCAGCATTTCGCAATACCAGTCGAGGGTCAGCTCGGGATGCAATCCGCCTACGATATGAAACTCGGTGACCGCCTCAGTCCAGCCCTCGCCCGCGCGATGCCAAACCTCTTCGAGCGACCAGGTGTACGCCTTGGGATCCTTGGCCCGCTTGCCGAAAGCGCAAAGCTTGCAACTGGCCACGCAGACGTCGGTGGGGTTGATGTGCCGGTTCACGTTGAACCAAGTGACATTGCCGTGCATCCGCTCGCGGACAATGTTGGCCATGTAGCCGACAGCCAGGATATCGGAGCTGCGGTAGAGCGCTACGCCATCATCGAAATCCAGGCGCACGCCGGCCTCCACCTTCTCCAGGATCGGCTGCAAGCGTCGGTCTTCAAATTGCATTGGCATGCGTATCACACTCGAGCGCCGAGGAAATAGATATCGGCAGCCCAAAACAAGAAGAATAACACGCTGACATAGCCGTTCACCGTAAAGAAGGCGGCGTCGACGCGCGAAAGATCGTTGGCGTGGACCAGGCTGTGCTCGTACAAGAGCAATAAAATGACCGCGCCGATCCCGGCCAGACTCAGCCAGCCGAGGTCGAAGCTCATGGAAAGAGCCACCAGGGAGCCGATCATCGCCACATGGAAAACCCGGGCGATCCACAAAGCGCCGGCGATGCCGAACCGGCGGGGCAAGCTGAAAAGGTCCTCCGCGGTGTCGAACTCAAAATCCTGGCAGGAGTAAATAATGTCGAACCCGGCGGTCCAAAAAGTGACTGCGGCGGTGAGCCACAAGATTCTCGGATCCAGCGAACCAGTGACCGCGATCCAGGCGGCGGCCGGCGCCATTCCCAGCGAGAAGCCCAGGATCAGGTGCGAAAAGGTGGTGAACCGCTTAGTGAAGGAATAAAAGAAAACCACAGCCAGAGCGACGGGCGCCAGCTTCAGGCAAAGCGGATTCAACTGCCGTGCGGCCAGTAGAAATACCAGCACCGCCACAGTGACGAAACCCCAGGCGAAACCAGTACTCAGGATTCCGGCCGGAATATGGCGCATCCGCGTACGGGGATTCTTCGCGTCGATGCCGGCGTCCAGAATACGATTGAAAGCCATAGCGGCCGAACGCGCGCCGACCATCGCCACCACGATCCAGGCCAGTTTTTCGCCAAAGACCGTCCCGGCGAGATGCGTGGCCCGGTAAGCGAGGAGCGCCCCGGTAAGTGCAAAAGGCAAGGCAAACACCGAGTGCTCGAACTTGATCATATCGAGGGTCAGCCGCAGCCGCTTCAAAAAAGCCATAGTCAGTTTGTGGGGCAGGTTGTTAACCCGGTTGGTCCAGCGCGATTAACAATCGCGCGCAGGTTGGCAACCTGCCCCACATTGCTACCATTTTAGTTCATGCGCCATGTCCTGCTTCTCGGCACTGCCCTCCTGCTCGCCAGTTGCGGCTCGAAGCCGACGACCATCGAGGATCTGTATTCGAAAGATGTCACTCTGCCGGGCGGTCAGGTGATTCACGCCACTACCATGGTTTCCGAATGGGACCGGGCGCGGGGCATGGCGTTCCGCAACTCGCTGGCGCCGGATCGCGGGATGCTCTTCATCCACGAGGCCCCCGGCACTTACTCTTATTGGATGTACCAGCACTACATTCCGTTGGACATGATCTGGATGGATGATAGGCGCAGTATCGTGGAGATAGTGGAGAACGCCCAACCATGCAAGACCGTAGCCAGCCAGTGCACCCACTACGGCGGCACAAAGACCGCGATTTATGTTCTGGAGTTGGGTGGCGGCATGGCGAAAAAATACAAGCTGAAGCTGGGAGACACCATCGCGTGGTGACCAGCCACCAACGGGAGCTTTGAATGGACCAAGACCAACTGCGCATCCTTCTAGAACAGGTACAATCCGGCTCGGTCGCCATCGATGCGGCGCTGGATCGGATGCGGCACTTGCCATTCGAAGACCTGGGTTACGCCAAACTGGATCACCATCGCGCCCTTCGGCACGGCCTGACGGAAGTGATCTTCGGAAAAGGCAAGACACCGGAGCAGGTGGCGGCCATCGCCGAGCGGCTCCTGGAGAAGTCGGCGAACTTGCTAATCACGCGCGCCGATGAATCCATTGCGGACAAGCTCAAGCTGCGTTATCCGGAGGCCGAGTACTTCGCTCTTTCCGGCGCGATACGCATCTGGCGCGAGCGGAGCATGAAGGGGAAAGGCCGGATCGCCGTGGTTTGCGCCGGCACGAGCGATATTCCGGTAGCCGAAGAAGCGCAGGTGACGGCCGAGGTGATGGGCAACGAAGTGGACTCCATCCACGATGTCGGGGTCGCCGGAATTCACCGGCTGATCGCGCACAGCGAGCGGCTTTGCGAAGCGCGCGTGGTAGTGGTCGCTGCGGGAATGGAGGGGGCGCTGCCCAGCGCGGTTGGCGGAATGGTATCCGTGCCGGTGATCGCGGTGCCGACCAGCATCGGATACGGCGCTAGTTTCCATGGCGTCGCCGCACTGCTCGGAATGCTGAACAGTTGCGCCAGCAACGTGACGGTGGTCAATATCGATAACGGCTTCGGCGCCGGTTACGTCGCGAGCTTGATCAACCGGCTGTAACTGGAGTAACGCTACGCGACCGCAGCGCTTACGCGCGCGCCGGACTCCTCGGCGTACACGTAAAATCCGAACATAGGAGACACGGCGGCCTTGCTCCAGCGGCTCATCTTCCACTGCACGCGCACGAACTGGATGTCGGGGCGCGCCGAGAGATTCAGGAGAGTGGAATAAAGCCCGCAGTAGAATTTGGGCGGAAACGTCGCAAAGGGCCTCGGGCCCCAACTCTCGCCGTCGGCGGAACCCCAGATGGACACTTCGAGGTTCTCCTGTTCGATGATTCGGGTGATACCAAGGGTAAGAACTAGTAACTTACCCTGTTGAGGACCGAGATTGATCTCCGGTCCCGCGCCATCTGCTCGGGCGATGCTTTCAGGCAACAGAAAATTGGGCAGCATAATTAGGCCTCCAGCCGGGGGACGTGCCGGAACTGCTGTTTGCTACCTGGCAGGTTAGCTACAGGGTAACTAATCTCTAAAGTTTCCGAAGGCGGTTGCCCGCCTCCTCAAGGGTCTCATACTTCTTGCAAAAACAAAAGCGAATTAATGATGATCCATCGCGCGGATCGGCAAAAAAACTGGACCCTGGTACAGCCGCCACTCCAGCCTGCTCGATCATGTGGCGTATGAAAGCGGTATCATCCGGAAAACCGAAGTTCTCGATTCCGGTCATGATGTAATATGCACCGTCTGGCCGGAAACAGCGAAATCCTGCACCCCCCAGTATCCCCATGAGCATATCCCGGCGGCTCTTGTAGTCGATGGACAGCTTCTCATAATAAGAATCCGGCATACTCAGCGCCAGAACTCCGGCCTGCTGCAACGGCGCCGCCGCACCCACCGTTAAGAAATCGTGAACCTTGCGAATCGAGTCCGCCAGATCCGGAGCGGCCAGCACCCACCCTACCCGCCAACCGGTGACTGAGTAGGTCTTGCTCATGCTGTTCACTAAGACGCTCCGCTCCCGCATGCCCGGCAACGTCGCTATGGGGATGTGCGACGCGGAATCGTACAAGATGTGTTCATAGATTTCATCCGTTATCGCTAACGCGTCGAATTCGATGCACAGGTCGGCGATTACCTGCAATTCGGCCCGGCTGAAGACCTTGCCTGTAGGGTTGTTGGGCGAGTTCAGGATGATGGCTTTGGTGCGTGGGGAGAACGCACGGCGGAGCTCGTCGGGGTCGAAGGTCCAGTCGGGCGGGCGCAGGGAAACCAGCTTCCGTTGCGCGTCGCAGAGCAGGGTGTCGGGCCCGTAATTCTCATAGTACGGCTCGAATACGATCACCTCGTCGCCGGGGTTGGTCACCGCGAGCATCGACGCGATCATGCCTTCGGTGGACCCGCAGCAGACCGTGACCTCGCGCTCCGGATCGTAATCCAGGCCATACCACTTCCGGTACTTTGCGGCAATGGCGTCGCGAAAGGGCTTGGCGCCCCAGGTGATGGCGTACTGATTGAATCCGTCGGTGATGGCCTGCTGGGCGGCCTTCTTGATGTCCTCTGGCGCGCTGAAATCCGGGAAGCCCTGAGCCAGGTTGATGGCGTTGCACTCCATGGCGAAACGGGTCATTTCGCGGATGACAGACTCAGTGAATCGCGAGGTGCGGCGGGCGATGAATCGTGGGCGTCGGTTGGCGATTTCGATGGGCCGCATGGAGGTTTTTTCGGCGGAAGGGGTCATGGGAAAAGGTTAGCACCAAAGCACCACACACAACCCTTTCAGGGTTGTGTGTGGTGCGGGTGGTGGGTAGTGGGTTGTGGGTGGTGGGAAAAGCTCAGAACCTGCCGCCTGCGGCGTTGGCATAATGGAGAGTGCTTCGAATTGCTAACGCGCGCGGATCGGAATCGGGCCCACGCGTTCACATCGACTTACCAAGCCGCGGCCGTGAGGGAGCGGCCCAGAGCTCGGTTTTCCAGCAAGCTCCGAAAGGCGGCTGCGGCCAAGAGTGTCCGCCCCACACCTGATGCCTGCTGCGATTTCTGTTTTGTTTGGGGCTGGGCTTACTGTGGCCACTTGTTGGGCGCTTGGGGCTATTCTGTTTCGACGGCTTTCGCTCGAGTTCTCGCGGATGGAGTGGCATTGCCTGGCGTTTGTGGTTGGGTCGGGTTGCTTGAGCGCCATCGACTTCGCGCTGGCGGCGACGCATCTGGTTCATAGGGGCGTAGTGCTGGCGATCGGAATCGTTAGCGTGGGTTGTGCGCTGTTTCTTGGCGCGCATCGGTCGAGCGGGACGGAGTTTGCCCCGCTGGCACGCATCTGGAAGTGGGGGTTCGTTGGGGTGTTCAGTATCTTCACCGTCCTCTATTTCTTTAATGCCATGGCGCCGGAGATGAGCCCGGACGGGATGGCTTATCATCTCGGGGAAGTCGCTAAATATAACCGCGCCCATGGCTTTGTGCGCATCACCACGAATATTTACAGCAATCTTTCGCAGGGCATTGAGCTGCTATTTCTGAACGCGTTTGTGTATGGCCGGCACTCGGCCGCGGCACTGGTTCACTTCGCTTATCTGGTTTCGCTTGCTCTGCTGATTCTCTGTTACGGGCGGAGAATCGGGCATCCGGTGGTTGGCGTTTCCGCGGCGCTGTTCGGTTACTGCAGCCCGATTGTCGGGCAGGACGGAACGGTGGCATATAACGACGTGGCCATTGCCGCCATTCTGTTCGCCCTGTTTTATCTCTTGCAGGTTTGGGACCAGGACCGGACGACGAACCTCCTGGCGCCCATCGGTATTCTCATTGGATTCAGCTTCGCGGCGAAATACACTGCGTTTCTGGCCGTACCGTATGCGCTGGGATTCATCGTCTGGAAATTGTGGCGCGCTCGGCAACCAGTGATGCGGCCCGTACTGGTTGTTTCGCTGTTGGCGCTCCTGTTCATCGCGCCGTGGCTGCTGAAGAACTGGATGTGGGTGGACAACCCGGTTTCGCCCTTCGCCAATCGGCTGTTTCCGAATCCGTTCGTACACGTTTCCTTCGAGGAAGGCTATCTCAAGGCTTTGCGAAGTTACGGACTCGCCAGTTACGGGCAGATTCCGCTACAGCTCACTGTTCGCGGCGATCTGCTGGCTGGTTTCTTCGGGCCTCTATTTCTACTGACTCCGCTGGCACTGCTCTCATTGCGTTTCCGCGCCGGCCGCCAACTGCTGCTTGCGGCGGTGATTTTCGCCTTGCCCTACGCCGCCAATGTCGGGACGCGGTTCCTGATTCCCGCCGCGCCGTTCTTGTCGCTGTCGCTCGCATTGGCGTTCGCGAATCTCGAATGGCTG
>DASQGY010000149.1:0-43437 GCA_035632375.1 Bryobacteraceae bacterium
GGAGGACGCGGTCCGATGGTGGATCCTGGCGAATACACGGTTGCAATCGCCGTAGCCGGGAAAACGGAATCGAAGACCGTCACGGTGGAGGAAGATCCGCGCGTTAGCATGTCCGCGGAAGACCGCTCAAAGCGTCGCCAGGCGCTTACCAAGTTGTACGGTTTGTCGAAAGACGCCGATGGCGGACGCCGCAAGATCGTCGCCTTGCAGACTTCGCTGACTACGCTGACCGATGGCTGGAAGCGGCCCGGCGCACCGAAAGTTCCCGACGATGTCAAGAAATCCGCCGACGGCTTGCTGGCCAAGGTGAAGGAAGTGGTCGGAGTATTCGAATCGCAGCGCGGAGGCCAACTCGGCGGCGCAGGTCCACCGCTAACGTACACGCCGCCGCCGGTGAATCAAAAGATCGGGCGGTTGATGGGCGCTATCGACGGCTACTCCGGCGCTCCCACCGATCGCCAGTTGGCGGACATCGACCAGACGTTGGCGGAGTTGGAGCCGGCGCTGGCAGTGGTGAAAAAGCTCACCGACGAGGATCTGCCTCGCTTGAACAAGATGATGGCCGACGCCGGTGTTCCGTATATTACGGCGGATACCGCCCCGGCTGCGCCACAGGGGCGTCGCGGGAGGTAATCCTCCACAGGCTAAAGCCTGTGCCACCTCTGCTCATCAGCAGTTGTCAGAGGTAGCACAGGCTTTAGCCTGTGACTCACCTTGACATTCTACTGGAAGGCTATTATGCTTTACCTAGAATGTCTACCAAAGACGCCGAACGCATCGAATTGCTGCAGGGGACGCTGGATCTCCTGATTCTTCGTACCCTGCAGCCCGGACCGGCCCACGGCCACGCCATCGCCAAGAACATCGAGCGGAATTCGGAGGATGTTCTCCAAGTGGAGCAGGGGTCGCTCTATCCCGCACTGCACCGCCTCATCAAGCGGGGGTGGATCGCCGCCGAGGAGGGGGTCTCGGAGAATAACCGCCACGCCAAGTTTTACCGGCTCACGGCGAAAGGCCGCAAGCGGCTCACGGTGGAGACCTCCAAATGGGAAAAGCTGGCGCGCGCCATAGCGGGGATTTTGCACGCCGCCGCGCAGGAGGGCAAACCATGAGTTTGCGACACCGCATGGAATCCGGCCTGGATCGCGATATCCGCGAGCACATTGAAATGGAAACGCGTGACAACATCGACCGCGGCATGGCCCCCGATGAGGCTCGCCTGGCCGCGCTTCGCAAGTTCGGCAATGTGCTGCGCGTCACCGAAGAAACCCGCGCCGTGTGGCGTTGGGGCTGGGCTGAGCGCATGCTTCAGGACACGCGCTACGCGCTACGCGGCCTCCGCCGCAATCCGGTGTTCGCCGCCGTCGCCATTCTCACACTCGCTCTTGGCATCGGCATGAACACTGCCGTCTTCGGCGTGGTGAGCGCCGTGTTGATCAAGCCCCTTCCTTACCCGGACGCCGGCCGGCTGGTCTGGCTGGCCAACTACAATCGGCGATTTCATTTCGAAGCTTCCAGCTCCGCCGATTTCTATGACTGGCGGGCGCAGGCGCAGTCCTTCGAGGCGATGACCGGCTACGGCACCGTGGACAGCACGGTCCAGGATGGCGATCAGTCCGCAAAGCACGCCTTCGTCTCCATCACACCGGAGTTCTGGCGCATGGCGGGCGTCAAACCAGCGATGGGCCGCTTGTTCACGGAGAGCGAGCGCAATGTCGTCGTTCTTACCTGGCGGATGTTCGAGCAGCGCTTCGCCGCCGATCCGCGTGTGCTCGGACGCGTGATCCGCGTCGACGGCCGGCAGGAAACCATCATCGGTGTGCTTCCGAAAGATTTCCGTTTTGTACTGCCTTCGCCCTTGGCCGGTGGAATGACTGGCGAGGCGGAAGTCTTCACGCCAAACATCATCACGCCGGATCTGCAGGCGCGGGGCGGGTCTCTTCTAATCATGTTCGTGGTTGGGAAGCTGAAGCCCGGCGTGCCCATCGAGAAAGCTCGCGCTGAGCTCGAGACTATTCAGGCCCGTATTGCGCGCGACAATCCGAAAATGGCCGGCTTCTACTCCGTGGCCGAGATGCGCGTCACCCCGCTGCAGGAGAAACTGGTGGGCGGGAGCCGCCGTGCGCTGGTCATTCTTCTCGCCGCGGTTGGATTCGTTTTGCTCATCGCCTGCGCCAACCTCGGCAACTTGCTTTTGGCGCGCGCCACTGCCAGGCAGCGGGAGATCGCTATCCGCGCAGCCATCGGAGCCGGACGCAAGCGGCTGTTGTGGCACTTCCTGGTCGAAGGTCTCACCCTGGCGATGCTCGGCGGCGCGGCCGGTCTGGCCATCGCACGGGGAGCGAACGCGCTGCTTCTTCGCTTGAGCCCCGCGGCGATCCCGCGCTTGTCGGAAGTCGGAATCGACTGGCGCGTCTTGCTGTTTGCTCTAGCCATCTCGCTTTTCTCCGGCGTAGTCTTCGGACTGGCGCCCGCTTTTTCCATCTCCACCAAGTCGCTGCACGCCGTGTTGAAAGGTGGAGCTCGCAGCGTATCTACCGGCGCTGCCGGGATGCATCTGCGCCGTGTGTTGGTAGCGGCGGAGTTGGCCATGGCGCTGATCCTGCTCACTGGCGCCGGTCTGATGGTGAAGAGTTTCTCCCGAATGTATTCGCACCCGGCGAGCTTCGAGCCGGAAAAGATCGGCCTCATGAAAGTGTTCCTTTCGGGACCTGCTTATCGTGAGAAGGCGGCAGCGATCGCGTACGCGCAGCGGCTGATCGAACGGGTCAGCGCGGTTCCCGGCGTACAAGCGGTGGCGCTCACGAACGAGTCGGGCAGCGGTGGCGTCGACCTGGATGGCCCGCCGCGCTTCCCTCAGGGACAGGCTCCTCAGGTTTACTTCCGAGCTGCGTCCTCCGGTTATCCGCGCGTGGTGGGGATTCCGCTGGTGAAGGGCCGATGGATCACGGACGACGAACCCTCGCCCGTGGTCATGGTCAACGAGACTTTCGTCCGGCGCATCCTTGCCAACGAAGAACCGCTTGGTCAACGGATACGTATCCACAACGTGCTCTCCACGATCGTAGGAGTGGCCGGCGATCTGAAGATCTCGCGTTTGGACGCCGACCCCGATCCGGAAGTTATGATTCCCTACAATCAGACGTCCGTCTTTCGAAGATTGGATGTCCTGGTCCGAACTCCGGGGAAGCCGGCGGCGATCCTTCCCGATGTCCGCAAGGCTGTTCAGCAACTCGATCCCACGCAGCCGCCATACGGCGTCACAACATTGGAAGGCGCACTCACCGAATCCATCGCTCCACGCCGATTCAATCTCCTCCTGCTCGGCACCTTTGCGGCAAGCGCCGTTCTCTTGGCTCTGATCGGCATTTACGGCGTGATGTCCTACGCTGTTACGCAGCGCACCCAGGAAATCGGCATCCGCATGGCCTTGGGCGCTCGCCGCAAAGAAATTGTGCGGATGGTCGTAGGCCAGGGAATGGCCGTCGCCCTTACCGGTATCGCCGTGGGTGTGGCGGCGGCATTTGGTCTCACTCGTTTGATGGCAAGTCTGCTGTTCGATGTAAAGCCCAACGATCCGCTAACCTTCGCCGCAGTTGCGATCGCCCTGACCGCTACCGCATTGCTGGCATCCTGTATCCCGGCACTCAAAGCTGCGCGAGTTGATCCATTGCTGGCGCTTCGCTACGAATAGCCGGCAAACATACTAACGAATCGGACCCGATTTACGTCCATAACTGTTAGTCTCGTAACGTAAGGGGCTCCCATGAATCCATTCGACCCTACGCGCCGGTTCCATCGCCGCGCGTTTCTTGCCGGCTCGGTGACCACCGCTGCCTCGCTGCTCTTCGCCGAGGAGTTGTTCGGTGCGAAGGAATCCACCGGCACCAAGCCGAATCCCGCTCTCGAAAAACTCGGCGCCGTAGCGCTGGCCGAAGCCAAGAAACAAGGCGCGACGTATTGCGACATCCGCATTAACCGCTATCGCGATCAGTTTTCCGGCTACCGGTTGTCGCCGCAGCGCGGCAGCAACACCACCGACGAAGTGCCCTTCGTGAACGATCGCCAGAGTTTTGGGTTCGGCGTGCGCGTGATCGCCAAAGGCCAGTGGGGATTTGCTGCGTCGCCCATCGTCACCGCGGCGGAGATCGCCCGCATCACGCGCGAGGCCGTGACCGTGGCCAAAGCGAACTCCGTGCTGCAGTCGCAGCCGGTCCGCCTGGCGCCGACCAAGAGCTACGTCGATCGGTGGGTCTCGCCGCACGACAAGGATCCGTTCGCCGTTTCCGTGGACGAGAAGCTGGAGCTGCTGCACAACGCTACACTCACCATCAAGAAAAATCCAAAGGTCATGAACGCGTTCGGCGCGCTCGGCTTTCACGCGGAAGACAAGTATTTCGCGTCTTCGGAAGGCTCCTCCATCCAGCAGTACATCGTGCAGGTGTATCCATTTCTTACCGCCACCGCCGTTGATTTCCAGAAAGGCGTGTCACGCACGCGCTCCTTTCAAGTTGCGCCGCAAGCGCGCGGCTGGGAGTATGTGCCGGCGATGAATCTCGGTGAAAACGCCAAGCGCGTTGCCGACGAAGTGGTGGAGCACCTTACCGCTCCGCCGGTCACCGCGGGCAAGAAAGATCTGGTGCTGTTGCCCAGCCATCTCGCCCTCACCATTCATGAGTCCATCGGCCACTCCACGGAACTGGACCGCGCGCTAGGTTACGAAGCCAACTATGCGGGCACCAGTTTCCTCACCACCGACAAGATGGGCAAGTTCCGAGTAGGCAGTAACCTGGTGAATTTCTTCGGCGACCGCACCAGCGAGTTCGGGCTTTCCACCGTGAAGTACGACGACGATGGCGTGAAGACGATCAAGTTTCCGATTATCGAGAAGGGGATTTTCACGCACTACCAGACCATCCGCGATCAGGCGCACCTGGTGGGCGAAACCGAATCGCGCGGCTGCTGCTATGCCGATTCCTGGGGCAGCGTACCGTTCCAGCGCATGCCCAACGTCTGGCTTGCTCCGGCGGAGACCGACACTACTCTTGACAATCTGATCAGTGGGGTCGACGATGGCGTGCTCATCGAAGGACAGGGCAGCTACTCCATCGATCAACAGCGTTACAACTTCCAGTTCGGTGGCGACGCGTTTTGGGAAATCAAGGGCGGTAAGAAGGGCAACATGATCTCACGTGTGGCCTATCAGGCGCGAACGCCCGTTTTCGGGCAGGCGTGCGATGGCATCGCCGGCCGCGCCTACTGGCAGCAATACGGCCTGCCCAACGACGGCAAAGGCGAGCCGACGCAGATCAATGCCATGAGTCACGGATGCGCCCCGTCGCGCTTCCGCCAGATTAACGTGCTGGTCACCGACTAAGGAATCGCCATGTTCACCAAACAGGAAGCTAAGAATCTCGCCGACAAAGTGATGAGCTACGCCAAGCTCCCGGAGTGCCGCGTGAGCTTGAACGCCTCGGAGAATGTGTTCATCCGCTTCGCCAATAACGGGATCACCACGTCCGGTTATGCTCTCGACCAGAACGTGACTATCAATTCCACCACCGAAGACAAGCGCTCCGGTACTGCGACGGTCACCGAGTTGACCGACGATGCGTTGCGCCATGGCGTGGAGCAAGCGGAAGCGCTGGCCAAAATCTCGCGGCCCAATCCGGAAGACATGCCGGCGCTGGGTCCGCAGAAATATCCGGAGCTCGCGAATTTCGACACGCCCACCGGCAACTCCCGCGGCGATGCGCTGATCGGTCACGTCAAGGCGATCATCGACGGCGCGCGCGCCAACAAGCTCACCACTGCCGGATTCGTACAGCGCTCGGCGAATTGGGTGGCAGTGGCCAACAAGGCGGGCTTGTTCGGCTATCACCAATACACCGATTCCACGCTCACCGATACCATGCGCAACGCCGCCGGCAGCAGTTCGGGTTGGGCAACGCAGATTTCGACCTCGATCAAAGATCTCAATGGCCAGGACGCCGCGCGTGTCGCCATGGAGAAGTGCCTCAAGGGCGACAACAAGAAACGTCTGGAGCCAGGCAAGTACACCGTAATTCTGGAGCCTGCCGCAGTCAGCGATCTCATCGGTTACATGGGCTTCGGCTTCGGAGCACGCGGCGCGGAACAGGGGCAATCGTTCCTGAGCAAGAAAGGCGGCAAGGCCGGTGAGACGCTGCTGGGCGAGAAATTGTTCCCAGAGCACATCACGCTACGCAGCGATCCTTTCAATCCGAAGTTCGCGGCATCACCTTGGGCGGGATCGCTGCTGCCCAACGAGAAGATCGCCTGGATCGAAAACGGTGTGGTGAAGAATCTGTCGTACGATCGCTTCTGGGCGTCGAAGGCTGGCAAGAAACCCACACCGTTTCCAGGCAACTTGATTCTGGAAGGACAGGAGCACACGCTGGCGGACCTGATCAAGTCCACTGAGAAAGCTGTGCTGGTGACGCGCTTCTGGTACATCCGGTTGCTGCAGCCGCAGACGCTGCAAGTGACCGGGCTGACGCGCGACGGCGTGTTCCTGGTGGAGAACGGCAAAGTCAGCGACCCGGTGATGAACTTCCGTTGGAACGAGAGTCCGGTTCGCGTGCTGCAGA
The DNA here is from genome assembly GCA_035632375.1 of Bryobacteraceae bacterium. Lineage (GTDB taxonomy): Bacteria > Acidobacteriota > Terriglobia > Bryobacterales > Bryobacteraceae > Palsa-89. The sequence goes on from DASQGY010000149.1 coordinate 6,609, forward strand.
ATACGAAGATGATGACCCAGCCGGTGCGCACGCAAGGCGCGGAAGCAGGATCGTCCTTTGCGCCCGCGGTGCTGGCCACCGACTTCAACTTCGCCAGCATCTCCGACGCGGTATAGACAGCAACTTTTTTCCGCTCACGTGCTGATTGTGATACACAACAATCATGCCCACCCGCCGCAAATTGATCGAAGACGCCCGGCATGTTTGCACGGCTCTGATAGCCGGGGCCGCGGTCGCAGGGACAGCGGTCGCAGCCACTGAATCGAAGCAGCGCTTCCTGTTGGTCGGGCTGTGTGGTTCGGAAAATCCCACGCGTGCCAATTTTCCATTCGCATGGGCTGCGGCGCTACACGAAGCTGGGCACGAGGTGAAGATCGAGCTGGCTGGAGACGCAACTGTGCTGACGCGTTCCACAGTGGCCGCCAATGTGACGCCGGTCGGCTGGCCGGCGCTGAGCCAGGCCATCGCGAAGGTGATCGATTACAAGATTCCGATCTTTGTGTGAAAGGCCTGCGCGACCGCCCGTGGGGTGGTCGAGACCGATTTCGCCGGCAAGAATGCCACGTTCACAAATCCGAAACTGACGGCCGAGACCATGGGCTGGGCGACCAAGGTGCTCGTCATTTGATGGCTGACGAGCTGATTGAAGCGCTTCGTCGCGGCAAGTTACCAGCGGTGCGTGCGGCGATCAAAGTTGATCCGGAAAAGGCGCGGCACGCTCGCGCTGTTGTCGAGGCCGGCCGCCTGGCTTTTCGAGAAGCCTTCGCACTGCTTCAGAAGAACGGCGCGGACCTGAATGCCATCTGGCGCGGGTATCGCCCGCTGCACGCCTTGTTACAAGAAGACCCGCACGCCGCGGCCGGGAAACCAACGTCCGAACGGCTCGCTTGTCTGGACTGGCTGCTGCAGCACGGCGCCGATCTCAAGGCGAAAACGAAGTCCTGGAATCACGATGTGGACGCCATGTACTTCGCGGCGTCGTCCAAGAACAAGGCGCTGTTTGAATTGTTTCTCGATCGCGGCGGCGATCCAACCGAAGCACTGGTCCACGCACTGTGGAGCCCCGGCGAAGAATTTGCCGAACTCGCCCTCGCGCACGGAGCCGAACCGGACCGCGCTGTCGCCGAAGGAAAGCCACTGCTCAATCATCTGATTCAGTGGGGACAGATTAAGCCGGCGCTGTGGCTGCTGGCACGCGGGGCCAGTCCGAATATCGCCGACTCAAAGCAGGGATGGACCGCCGCGCATCAAGCCGCCTCGCGAGGCAATGCCCGCATGATGCACGCCGTACTCGATGCCGGCGCCGATCTCGCCCGCCGCGACAAACAAGGCCACACGCCGCCGGCGATTGCCAAGCTCACCGGCCGCGCGAAATTGATGGAAATGATAAACACATTCACAGGCTAAAGCCTGTGCCACCACTTGCTGACAAGTTTCTGAAGGTGGCACGGACTTTAGTCTGTGCGTCTTGGAGCCCGCTAGGGCACAACCGTAATCATGTCCGCCATGGAGATCGCTAACGTCGATTCTCCGTTTGCCGTCTGCACCACCACCACGCGCGGTCCAAGCGCGGCTGCTTTCACAGTGATCGTCGCGGTGAGCTGCGTGCCTCCGCTGTTCACTTGAATATTGCTGGCGACGAATGCCGAATCGCGAGCCGGTCCGTCGTCCTTCCCATGATCGTCACCATGCCCATTCGCTGGATTGATGAAGATCACGTCCGTGGCTCCGGTCAGGTTGCTGCCCATGATCGTGATGGTGAATGTCGAGGTCGATTTAGCGGTCAATGGCGTCAACGAGGATATGATCGGTACATTGGCGGCATGATCGCGATCGCCGTGATCGTCGTCGCCATTGCCGTCCTCCATCTCGCCGCGGACTGCATCGACGTGAGCCACCACCTTCCCCGTGGCCAAGTCCACCAACACCACCGTACCGCTGCCCTCATTGGTCACCAGCAGGAAATTATCCTTGGCGTCGACGGCCAGCGCACGAGCACCGAGGTCCACTTTGAGGGTGGTAGGAGGCGCTGAAGGCAGCCCTGTGGTCAGTGAAATCGGAACAACGGAAACCGAACCGCCGGTCTGGTTTGCAAAGAATACGGTGGACCCATTCACGGCGATGTCGCTCGAACCGCCGGATCGATCCGGATTCACGTTGATGGTAGTGAACGTGCCCGTGGTGACATTCAGCACCAGCGCTTCGCCCATGTTTCCGCCGCTCGGCACGGTAATCACGGCGAAGTTGGATCCGGGTATCAATTGAATCGCCGCTGGGCGTATGCTGGCTCCGAGCGTGATGGTGCTGGAGACCGTCAGCCCAGGCAGGTCGATCACGCTCACCGTCCCGTCGTCTTCGTTGGTCACATAAGCCTTCATGTGTCCCGCATCCGCAGCGACGCCGCGCGGACCTCGGCCGACGGTCAACGTCTTGAGAGCGGTTCGCGCGACGATGTCCACCACCGTAACGGTATCGGCATCGCCGTTCACCACGACAGCATCGTTACCTGCGATGGCTACGCTGACTGGGCCCAAGCCGGTGGCTACTTCAGCGAGAACCATAAAGGTGGATAAATCGACAATCGCCACCTTGCCCCGATTTCGCTCCGCAACCACTGCCAGCGAACCCGTCGCATTCACCGCGACACCCACAGGCTCCGCACCGGCTGGCAGCACAATGGTGTGCGTCACCTTGCGCTGCACAACGTCAATGACTCGGACCACGTCGTCGTTTTCGTCCGTCACCAATGCCAAACTGGTTCCGGGAACTGACGCGATGCTGGCCAGCTCGCGGCTGCGGGTCTGGTTGTCCTGGTCGTTCTTGAACGGGCCCTGCCCCTGTCTCGGCACCAGCACAATCTCCACCGCGTTACTCACTTGCGCGCCGGATTGCAGAACAACCTCCACTCGTCCCGCTCCCGATAGCGAATCCGTCAGCAGCACGTTGATCTGCTCCAGGCCCATGCAGCACGGCGCATTGCCGAAAAACTGCACCGTCACCGGGACGCCGCCCACCGTCACTGTGGGCGTCACCGTAAGATCCAGGCCGGTTGCGAAGATCGCCAGAAACGTCGGCCCCCGGCCGGTGACCACACTGAACGACCCAAGCGCAAACGTGACCGCGTTGATAATCGCGCCGTCGTGCGTCCCGGTTCCGATGAGAGAGAAGATGCCGGGTGGCGCCGAATGGTCGATGGTGACGCTGGCGGTAAAGGTTCCCGTCGAGGAGCTGACGGTAAGGGTCTGCACACCCGTCGGCGTGGATGCACTCAGCACCGCGTTGATCTGCGCCGGTGAGACGAAAAACATTCCGGCGGCCGCGCCACCTACCGTGACACTTGCGCCCCCCAGAATCGCCGGAGGATTTAGGGCACTCGGCGTCACTGCTATGCCGCTGGCCAGATTCGCCCCGAAGATCGTAATGATGCTGCCCGGCGCAAGCGATGTATTGCTCACCAGGGACGCGGCGTTAACAACCTTTGTCACCTGTGCTGTCGCGGTGGTGGCCAGTGCGCCCGACAATACGACGACCGGCAAAACTTTCCTCAGAATGGTTGGAAATTTATGCATGGTTACCTCCTTGCAGAGTTGTGCCTTCAGAGACTTCGGCGCGGGCTGGTTGGGAGTCAGCAATCAACTGGCCATTAGTAGGTTGTTAACAATTCGGCGAGCGGAGCGACCTTAGATCGAAGGAGTGCCTATGCTTTTGAATCGTTGCTTGTCTGCCACACTGCTCCTCGGCGTCTCGCTGATCGCCGGGGACTCGGCAATGCACACCGGTCTGGTGGTGCATGAATGGGGCACGTTTACCTCGATCGCCGACCCGAACGGTAACGCCGAGGAGTGGCTTCCACTCGGCGGCGCGCCCGATCTCCCCGCTTTCGTCTACCACTTCAACAACCCTGGTTTCAAGGCCGGGCTCCGCGGGACCGTCCGCATGGAGACTCCGGTGTTGTATTTTTACAGCCCACAGGAAGCCGAGGTCTCGGTCAAAGTAGATTTTCCGCACGGCGTCGTCACGGAATGGTATCCGGCCGCGAAAGTTGCACCATTGAAAACCTGGTTAGGCGATGCCGGCAACTCCGGGCGGATCGCGTGGCCGGCAGTGAAACTCCTGCCTGAGGGGAGCCCAAGCCTGCCGGAAGACCAGCGCGGGAGTCACTACTACACGGCGCGCAACACCGCGTCAGCCGAAGTGCAGATAGCCGATGGAGATGAGGTCCAGCGCGAAAAATTTCTGTTCTACCGGGGTGTGGCGTACATCCAGCCGCCGCTCTCGGTCCAGCTCTTGGGAAATCGGGTGGTGGTGAAAAATCGCGCCGCCGACCGCGCGAGCGCCGTCATTCTCTTCGAGAATCGCGACGGCCGCATCGGCTACCGTGTCGCCGCCGCTTCCGATGCTACCCTTGAGCGTCCGGAATTGAACGCCGATATCGGATCGGTGCAGCAGGTACTCCAAGGCGCGCTGATTGCCGCCGGACTCTTCCCCGACGAAGCGCAGGCCATGCTCGATACCTGGCGCGACTCCTGGTTCGAAGAAGGCACACGCGTAGTCTACATTCTGCCTCGCGCGGCCGTCGATTCGATTCTGCCGCTCAGCATCGACCCGAGCCCGGCAAAAATCGAGCGGGTCTTCGTAGGCCGCATCGAAATCATCACGCCGGAGCTCAAGCACGCTGTCGCGGAGGCTCTGCGAACCAAAGATCAGGTGACGTTGGCAAAATACGGCCGGTTTCTCGAACCGATCGTGAGGCGCCTGCGCTAGAGCCCGGGGAACGCCAGCGGCAGCGCTCGCTACAATTAAGTCACCCGCATGAAGATCGCCCTCGCGCAAACCAACACCACCGTCGGGGATCTTGGCGGTAATGCGCAGCGCATCCTCACCTTCGCACGCCGAGCCGCCGAATCGGGTGCCGATGTCGTAGCGTTTCCAGAGCTCACGCTGACCGGCTACCCACCGCGCGATCTGCTCGAAAAGCAGAGCTTCCTCGATCAAACCGAGGAGCGCCTGCAGCAGCTCGCCGCCGATACCGCCGCCCTCAAACTCACCATAATTGTAGGAACCGTCACACGGACTGGCGTTTCTTCCGGAAATCCGATCTACAACTCCGCAGCGGTGCTCCAGCGTGGTAAGGTCGCCTTCCGCCAAAACAAAATGTTGCTGCCGAGCTACGACGTCTTCGACGAGACGCGCTACTTCGAACCCGCGCCCAGGCAGTCGCCGCTGACACTTGAAGGCTCCACCACCGCGTTGACCATCTGCGAAGACGCCTGGAACGACAAGCAGTTTTGGGAACGCCGCCTCTACCGCCGCGATCCCGTGGAGGAGCTCGCACAATCCGGCGCGAAGGTCCTGATCAGCATCAACGCCTCGCCGTATCACATGGGCAAGCGCGAGTTGCGGCGGGAAGTGTTCGCCACCTCGGCGCGTCATTTCAAGATCCCGATCGTGTATGTGAACCAGGTGGGCGGCAACGATCAACTGGTTTTCGACGGCAGCAGTTTCGCCATGAACGCCGAGGGCCAAGTGATCGCATCGGCAGCTTCCTTCGAGGAAGACCTGGTCCTGGTCGACACCGCAACGCTATCGGGCGCGCGTCGCGACAATTATCCCGATGAATGCCAGGCCGCCTACCAGGCGCTGGTGCTCGGCACTCGCGACTACATCCACAAATGCGGATTCGAGCGCGTCATCATCGGGCTCAGCGGCGGCGTCGACTCTTCGCTGACAGCGGCCATCGCTGTCGAGGCCGTCGGCAAAGAGAATGTCACCGGCGTCGGCATGCCCGGCCCGTATTCGTCCGATCACAGCATCACCGATGCGCGCGCGCTCGCGCAAAACCTGGGAATCCGCTTCGAACTCATGCCCATCAAGGAGCAGTACGAAGCCTACGCTCACGTTGTCGGCCCGCTATTGGAAGGCGGGCTCAACGGCGTCACCGAAGAAAACCTGCAATCCCGATTGCGCGGCGTCACACTGATGGCGCTGTCCAATAAGTGGGGCGCGCTGGTGCTGACTACGGGAAACAAGAGCGAGCTCGCGGTCGGATACTGTACGCTTTATGGCGACATGTGCGGAGGCCTGGCGGTGATCAGCGACGTGCCCAAGACTCTGGTCTATGCGCTCTCTCGCGTCGCCAACCAGCGGCACAACAACGCGATCCCCGAGAACGTGTTCATTAAGCCGCCGTCGGCAGAGCTGCGGCCGAATCAGAAGGACACCGATTCGTTGCCGGACTACGACGTGCTCGACCAGATTCTACGCGGCTACATCGAAAACAAGGAATCGCCGCAACAGATCTGTAACTCGCTCGACTTGCCACTGGCCCTGGTACGCGATATCGTCAACAAAGTGGACCGCAACGAGTATAAGCGCCAACAGGCCGCGCCCGGCCTGAAAGTAACCACCAAAGCGTTCGGCATCGGCCGCCGATTCCCAATCGCCCAGAGGTTCGCAGAATGAACGCCAACGTGTCCAGTCCCCAGTCTCCAGCCCGCCGTCGTCTGATTGCGGGCGTTTTAGCCATCGTCTCCATCGCAGGATTGTCGTCATCTCAACCACGCCCGCGCGAACAAGTCGGCATTCTCCCCGACGGCGGATTCCTGCTCAACAGCGGCTGGCGCGTGAAACCCGCGGGTGCGCAGATTCCGCTGGATACGCTCCCGATGTCGTCGGTGTTGTCCAACGACGGCCGCTTCCTGCTGGTCTTGAACGGCGGGTATAAGCCGCCATCCATTAGCGTGCTCGACACCAAGAACGGCAACGAGATCGGACGCACTCCCGTGCCCGATGCGTGGCTCGGCCTGGCGCTTTCGCCCAACGGCCGCATCCTCTGGGTGAGCGGCGGCTCCAAAGCGTCCATTTACGAATTTTCGTTCGATGAAAACGGGAAGCTTTCGCCCACGCGCACTTTCGAGCTGGTGCATCCGGCCGACCGTACCCATCGCGACTTCATCGGCGACGTCGCCGTCTCCCCCGATGGCCGCCTGCTCTACGCTTGCGATCTTTATCACGATTCCATCTCCGTCGTAAATCCGCAATCCGGCATGGTGATCGAACACTTCAAGACCGGCCGCCGCCCGTATCGCATCATGTTCCACCCGGACGGCAAATCGTTCTTCGTCACCAGTTGGGCCGACGGCACCATGCATCGCCATCAAACTGACAACGGCTTCACGTTGCAGACCATTCGTATCGGCGCGCATCCCACCGACATGGTCTGGCGCGATCGCAGCACCACCGCGGAAGAAGGCAGCGACGCGAACTGGAAGGCGCGGATTTTCGTCTCAGCCGCGAACACTAACAATGTCTACGCCGTCGCCGTTCCCGATGGCAGCGGCGACTTGCGCGCGGTGGAAACCATCAACATCTCCACCACGCCTCATCATCCGCTGGGCATGACTCCCAGCGCGCTCGCGCTCAGCGCCGATAAAAACAAGCTCTACGTGGTATGTTCCGACGCCAATGCCACCGCGGTTGTCGATGTCACTGAAGCCCGCAGCCACGTGCTCGGCTTCATTCCCACCGGCTGGTATCCCACCGCCGCGAAGGCTCTAGCCGACGGACGGCTGGTGATCATCAACGGGCTCGGCTCGCGCAGTTATCCAAATCCGAAGGGGCCGAATCCCACGGTGCGCGCCGCTCCAGTTCACGAAGGCAGCCCAGCTCCGCTAGTTGAGTATGTCGGGCGAATCCAAGTGGGCTCGGCTTCCATCGTCGCGCCTTTCACCGATGACCAGCTCCGGACGTACACGGCTGAAGTGATGGCCAATTCGCCGTATCGCGACGAATCGCTGAATGCCGATGCCAGCGGATTCCCCCCAATCGAGCATGTGCTCTACATTGTCAAGGAGAATCGCACTTACGATCAAGTCCTGGGCGACCTGGGCAAAGGCGAAAGCGATCCGTCGCTGTGCCTCTTCAACGAACAGGTCAGCCCGAATCACCACAAGCTGGCGCGCGAGTTCGTGCTGCTCGACAATTTCTACGTGAACGGCGACGTCAGCGGCGATGGACACAACTGGTCCACCTCCGCCATCTCCAACGATTACGTGACCAAGCTTTGGCCCAACAGTTACGCCAAGCGCCGCAATCACTACGATTACGAAGGCGGTGAACCGGCCGCTCTTCCACCTGCCGGGTATCTCTGGACCAACGCGGCCGCGCGCAACATTTCCATGCGCAATTACGGCTATTGGGCCACCAACATCAAGAAGGCGGCGGGCGACGGCGAGGTCCAGATAGAAGCCGTGCGCGATCCGGTGCTGGCGAGGGTCACCAACATGACCTATCGCAGCTTCGATCTCGAATATCCGGATGTCAAGCGCGCGCAAACTTTCCTCCGCGAGCTGGCACAGTTCGAGAGCGCCGACAAGATGCCGGCCCTGATGACCATGCGTCTCGGGAACGACCATACCAATGGAACCGCCGCCGGCAAGCTGGCCCCGTTGTCCTCATTCGCCGATAACGATTACGCGCTGGGCATGATCGTGGAGGGCCTGTCGCACAGCAAGTTCTGGAAGAGCACGGCCATCTTCGTTCTGGAAGACGACGCTCAGAACGGGCCCGATCACATCGACTCGCACCGCTCGCCCGCGTACATCATCTCGCCCTACACGCACACCGGCGGGATCGACAGCACCATGTACAACACCACTTCCATGCTGCGCACCATGGAGCTGATCCTGAACATCCGCCCGATGACCCACTTCGACGCCGCCGCGCGTCCAATGCTCAACGCCTTTTCCAAACAACCCGTGCTGACCGGCTACCAGGCGGAGAAGCCGCGCATTTCGCTGGAAGATCGCAATCCAGGAAACTCGACGACGGCGGCACGCAGCGCCCGGCTCGATTTCAGCGAGGCCGACCTGAACGACGACGACGAATTGAACGACATTCTGTGGCGTGCCATTCGCCACACGGATCCTCCGGCGCCCACCCGAAGCTTGTTCGGAAAGTAAATCTGTTTGTGGGTTACCTGGAAAACCCATGGCTGTGGCGCGCGCACTCGTGCGTGCCGCGTTCACACTCGTGTGAACGCTGGGAGGGGCATGCGAATGAAGAGTGTTCGCACGAGTGCGAACACGGCACGCTTGAGAGCGTGCGCCACAGATCCGCCGCCTGAGCCATGATCCATTTCTGCTTCGTCTGGCACATGCACCAGCCGCTCTACAAGGACCTGGCCACAGGAGAATACCGCCTTCCCTGGACACGCCTCCATGCCCTGAAAGACTACTACGGCCTGGTGAAAATTCTCGAGGAATTCCCCAAGATCCACCAGACGTTCAACCTGGTCCCATCGCTGGTGCTGCAGATCGACGAATACGCGTCCGGCAAAGCCGCCGATCCTTTTCTCGATTGCGCCGTGAAACCCGCGGAGGATCTCACCGAAGCCGAGCAGGAATTCGTCCTCCGCTATTTTTTCCAGGCCAATCCGGGCCGCCTGATCTACCGCTACCGCCGCTACGGCGAGTTGTACGACGCCTGGCTGAAATCCGGGGCCGACCCGCAGCGCGCCCGCCGGATCTTCGGTACGCAGGATCTTCGCGACCTGCAGGTGCTCTCGCAGCTCGCCTGGTTCGACGAAGAGTTTCAGGCGCACGATCCCGAAGTGAAGAGCCTGGTGACCCAAGAGCGCAACTACTCGCGCGACCATCAGTCCACCATGGTTCGCAAACAACAGGAGATCCTGGGCCGCGTGCTTCCCGTCTACAAAGACTTCGCCGCGCGGCATCAGATCGAAATTTCCACCACGCCCTTCTACCATCCGATTCTGCCGCTGCTGTGCGATTCCAACATCGCCGCCGCCTCGCATCCCGGCGTCCCGCTTCCCAGCCGGTTCCGCTACCCGGGCGATGCCCGGCATCAACTGACGACCGCCCGCGAGTACATCGAGCGTGAATTTGGCCAGGCGCCCAAGGGACTCTGGCCGTCGGAGGGCTCCGTTTCCGATGAGGCGCTGGCTGTCGCCGCCGAAACCGGCTTCCAATGGGCTGCGAGCGACAACGGCGTTCTGGCCCAAACTCTTCACAAAACCGCCGGTCCGGATCTCACCTACCATCCTTACCTGTGGAAGCAGCAGGACCGCCAGATCCAAATGATCTTCCGCGATCACTTCCTCAGCGACCTGATCGGATTCGTATATGCAAAAATGGGCCCCGCCGAAGCCGCAGAACATTTCATGGACCGCATACACGCCAACACCCAGCCGCTCGCCGCCGGCGGCGCAGACATCTTGGTCCCCATCATCCTCGACGGCGAAAACGCGTGGGAATATTACTATCTCAACGGCCGCCAGTTCCTGCGCGAACTCTACCGCCGCATCTCCGAGTCATCCGACATGACCGCGCTCACCGTCAGCGAAGCGTTGGAGCGCGTGGAATCGCGACCGCTCGATCGCATTGCTCCTGGCTCCTGGATCAATGCCAACTTCGACGTCTGGATCGGTGCGCAGGAAGACAACAAAGCCTGGGAATACCTGCTGCGCGCTCGCCAGAAGTACGACGAGGTTGCCTCGCGTGTCTCGGAAGAAAGCCGCCGCGTGGCCTATGAAGAACTGCTGATCGCCGAGGGCAGCGACTGGTGCTGGTGGTACGGCCCCGAACATCAATCCGAAAATCAGCGCGAGTTCGACGAGCTCTACCGCACCCACCTGGCCAACGTCTATCGCGCCCTCCACTTGAACCCGCCTGACGAACTTTCGCGCCCGATTCTTATGGGCCAGGCCCGAGACGTACACGAGCCTCCGGCCAACCATATCCAACCGGTAATCGACGGCGAGGTTACTTCATATTTCGAATGGATGGGCGCTGGACACTATCGCCCGGACCCCCGGTCCGGCGCGATGCACAGCGAGCACCAACAGATCGAGGATCTTTACTACGGTACGGACGGAGAAAACCTCTACCTGCGCCTGGACTTCGAAGGCGCACCGGATTTCACAAGAATCGAACTGCGCACCGATCGCGCAACTGTGTCTCTGCTGGACAATCAGTCAGTGGAATCCGCCCGACGCAAGATCCTGGAGATTAGAATCCCCTTGAATCTCGTTGGGGCTGCCGCGGAGCAGCCCCTTAACTTCCAACTCGCACTATTCCAGGGCGACGCACCTCAAGAAACGATCCCACCCGAAGGTAGGATCGAGTTAAACCTAAACACCTAACACCTATGAATGCTCGCAAAATACAGTGACAGGACATGCCCGCATGTGGGGCAGGTTGGCAACCTGCGGCGGGTTGCTAACCCGCCTGGTGGGCCGTTCCCCACGCGTCGGGGAGGCCGATTGACAATCGGCCGCAGGATGCCATCCTGCCCCACAGACTTCGATGAGTGTCACTATATTGTGCGAACCTCAATAAAACTTAGAACCTGCCGTTACCCCCGGCGACTCGAATACTTATTCAGCGCCGACATCAGGCTCTTCGCCGCCGCCGGAGGTTGGGTGTTACCCGTCACAATCTCTTGATTGGTCATGGCCTTCCCGTACAGCTCTTTGTTCCAGTCGTCGTCGGGCCGCAACGTCGCGCCTTCCAACGAAACGCCGGCGAAAAGCCCGCGGGCCCGCGAATAGGTCAGAATCTCGGCGTGCATTTGTGCGTCGGTCGCCGCCGATGAGGTACGGCCCACCGGCCCCGCTGCCGCCGATGCGTCAGCGCCAAGCGTGAATTTGCTCGATAGCAGCTTTTTCACACCGCCCTGGTTCATCACCAACAAGATCACATCGGTTTCCGATCCACCGATCTGGAAGCCGAAACTGCCGCCCTCTACCCGAATGGAACCCGGCGCCGACCATCCCGCACCGGCCTTGCGGCATAGCATGAAGCCCTTGCCGTACTTGCCGCCCACGATGAAAGCGCCTTTCTTCAACCCCGGCACCACCACCACGCATTCCGACTTATCGAGCAAGTCCTGCGGAATGCCTTTGTCCGGCGACGCCATGATTTCGGTGATTACATCGGCTGCTGCATCCAGCCGTTTCGGCGCATCGCTGGCTCCAAAAAGCAGTCCCGCGCCTAAGCTAAGCAAAGCAACGTGAGTCAATCTCATCTGGTCTCCTCCATGCTGATTTTAGCAGTAGCTACTGCCCGGCTGGAACTGCGTTATACTACACCCCGAAGCTCAACCTCGCGTCCCTGGAGGACAACATTGGCCGAGTGGACTTACGCCCAAAACGATCCGTCTGAAGAGCTCTGCATGATCCATCATTTCGCCATGAAGAAACGGCAAGCCGATGGCGATATCGAATTCCAGATCACCGTGCGAGAATACATCTCACCTCCCGATCCCGCACTGCGCTTCTTCGCTCAAGCCGACAAGCAGACCAACCAGAAAACCGCCCCGTTCACGCCCTCCGGCTGGGGTACGTCGCTGGTGCAGGCGTTGGCGGAGTGCATCAAGGCCGTCCACCGCTTCCCTTATCAGGCCGATAATAAGAGCTGACTTCGTAGCAAGGCCTCATCTGTATGCCTCTCTCTGCAGGAACTCGCTTTGGGCCATACGAGATCCTGGCGCCCATCGGCGCGGGTGGCATGGGCGAGGTCTACAAAGCTCGCGACACGCGTCTCAACCGGACCGTCGCGCTCAAGATCCTGCCGCCGCAAGGCGATCGCGCGCGTTTTGAATCGGAAGCCCAGTCCGTCGCCGCGCTCAACCACCCGAACATCGTCGCGGTTTTCGATGTGGGGGAAAACTACATCGTCAGCGAGCTGATCGATGGCGAACCGATTCCCGTCCCAGCCGAGCCAATGCGTCGCCTGCTGGACCTCGCCGCGCAAATCACCGACGGGCTCTCCGCCGCCCACGCCGCCGGGATCGTCCACCGCGATCTGAAGCCTGCCAACATCCTGGTTACTCGCGACGGCCGCGCCAAGATCCTGGACTTCGGCCTGGCCAAGAGCATCAAGTCGGGCAATGACGACACCACTGCCATCATCTCCACCACGCCCGGTCTCATCCTGGGTACCGTCGCCTACATGAGCCCTGAACAAGCGCGTGGTCAGGCGCTCGATACCCGATCCGATCAATTTTCTTTCGGCCTGCTGCTCTACGAAATGGCCACCGGCAAGCGCGCCTTTCAACGCGAAACCACCGCCGAGACCATCACCGCGATCCTGCGGGAAGATCCCGAGCCGCTTCCCTCATCAGTGCCCGCACCGCTGCGCTGGGTGATTGAGCGCTGTCTGGCGAAAGACCCAGTGGATCGCTACGAGAGCACGCGCGACCTCTACCAGGAGCTACGTACCCTACGGGATCGGCTCTCTGAGACGCTTCCTTCCGCCATCGCGCCGGCACCGCCGCCGATCCAAGCGCGCCGCCGCTGGGTCCTGCCCGCCGCTGGAGTTCTCCTGCTGTTACTCCTGCTGATCGGCGCATTTTGGCTGGGGACTCGCCGCTCGAGTGGCGTCGTCGATGCCAGCCTCCAATTCACCCCGATCGCCAACGAACCGGCGCCGGAAACTCATCCTGTTTTCTCGCCCGACGGCAAGTCCATCGTCTACACTCGTGATACCGACGCCGATCCGCAATCCAACGAGTTTCAGCAGATCCTGCTACGCGTGCTCGATGCACCGTCGCCCATCTTGCTTGTCGCGGCGGTTCCGGCGCTGCACTCGCTGGCTTGGTCCCCGGATGGATCCCGGATCTACTACCTCACCAATTCCCGCCAGCTTTGGACCGTCACTGCTGCCGGCGGCGCGCCGCAAAAGCTGCTCGACGGAATGGGCGGTGCATTCGCCCTCACTCCTGACGGAAAAACTCTGTTGACCACGCGCGACACCGGGTCTCGCATGGAATTTGGCGCCAGCGCTCCGCCCGGCGAACCGCTGCATCCCGTTTCTGGAATCTCCATCCCATCCGAAACCGGTTCATCGCGCGGTCTCCTGGCTTTCGCCCCCAACGGAACCGCGTTCGCTGCTCCTTGTGGAAGTCGCGATCAAGCTCGAATCTGCATCGTCGACTACCCGTCTGGAAAAACGCGCATCGTACCCGCCGCCGGGGCCCTCCGCTCCATCGCCTGGTTTCCCGATAGCCGCCACGTGCTGGTCAACGATCGCAGCACCATGCTGGTCATCGACACCGTCACCAACACGCGACACACGTTGTTGAGCACGCCCGATGTCTTGCAGCAATCCACCTTGAGCCCCGATGGCGCCAAGCTGATCTACGCCACGGGTAATGCGAACTACGACATCCGTGAATTCTCCATGGATGGCAAAACGATGACCCCGCTGGTAGAAAGCTCGCTGCAAGACACCTCGCCGCACTGTTCGCGGATGGACGGCAGCCTGGTTTACATTCGCAACTACGCCCTGAGCAGCGAAATCTGGACTCGTTCCGCCGATGGCGCGCGCAACACTCTGTTGGTGAAATCTCCCAAGCCAAGCCTGGCCAGTCCGCGCTTTTCCCCCGATGGCCATCAGATCGCTTATGCCGATGGCGGCACAGTCTACACCATGCTCGCAGCCGGAGGCAGCCCCGTCCCCATTTACCGCCAGGACTCGTCTATTGTTTTCGCGCTGGACTGGTCGCCCGACGGCGCTTCACTCGTCTTCGTGGAATTGATCAACTCCGACGTCCGGGTGATGCGCATTCCTGCCAGTGGCGGCGCGCCTGTTGCGATTTCACCGAGCGCCAGCCGTAGATTCTTCGATGTCCGCTGGTCGCCCGACAACCGCTGGATCGCCTGCAGCGCTCCCGACGAAGTCCGTCTCATTTCACCTGATGGAAAGGACGAACATCAGCTCACCGACGATGTTTCGACCGGCGATTTCAGCCGCGACGGCAGGACCTATTACGCCATCCGCCGCGGCGCGAATCGCAATTGGGCCGCCGTCCCCATCGACGTGGCCACCGGCAACGAACGCCCGGCCATTCCGCTTCCGATCTCCTGCTCGCTCTACGTCGGCGGCATGGCGATGCATCCCGACGGAAAACGTTTCGCTCTCCACGCGAACGAGTTGAAGTACGACCTGTGGATGATCGAGGGGCTCCCGAAATACCGGTAACGGCTTCCTCGCAACCCGTAGAATGGGAGTTGGCCGCAAAATCTTCCGCCCATAGTCCCTGGGCGCCGCTCGTTTTCACCTGGTTTCGCTGGCTCTGGATCGCGTCGATCGCATCCAATGTCGGCACGTTCATGCAGAGCGTAGGCGCTGCCTGGCTGATGGCCACGCTCGCTCCAACGGCGCTGTTGGTCGCGCTGGTGCAGACTGCCACCAACCTGCCGGTATTCCTGATGGGCGTGCCGGCCGGGGCTATCGCCGACATTGCCGACCGGCGCAAGCTGTTGCTGATCACGCAGGGCTGGATGCTGCTGGCCGCCGCGACTCTGGGAGCGCTCACGCTGGCCCACGCCGCCGGTCCGTGGACTTTGCTTTGGCTGACCTTTGCGCTCGGGCTGGGCAGCTCCATGAATGGCCCCGCCTGGCAGGCCATCATGCCCGAACTGGTTCCGAAGAAGGAACTGCCCGCGGCGATCGCGCTCAATTCGGTGGGCTTCAACCTGGCTCGGGCGGCCGGTCCCGCGCTGGGCGGGCTGGTGGTGGCATGGATCGGAGCGGGCGCGACGTTCGTGCTCAACGCGGTTTCCTTCGTCGGCGTGATGATCGTGCTGTATATGTGGAAGCGGAAGCCGGAGCATGTTTCGAATTCACCGGAGCGCGTGTGGACCGCTATCGCCGCGGGGATGCGCTACATCCGTTTCGCGCCATCGATGCATGCGGTGCTGCTGCGTTCGGGAACTTTCGTACTATCGGCCAGCGCGCTGTGGGCCATCCTGCCGTTGGTGGCCAAGGTGGAACTGCAGCGCGACAGCAGCGGATATGGCGTACTGCTCGGCTGTTTGGGCGCCGGTTCGATTCTCGGGGCGCTGGTGATCGCGCGCTTGCGGCAATTGCTTTCGCTCGACGTTCTGGTGACGTCGGCGGTGGCGCTCTTCGGATTGGTGAACATCGCCCTGTCTTATTTGACTCGCTTCAGCGCGGTGGCTCTGGCGCTGCTGGCCGGCGGCGTGGCCTGGATGGCGGTGAACTCCAGCTTGAATACCGCCGCGCAGACATCGCTGCCGGGCTGGGTACGGGCGCGCGCGCTGGGAGTCTATCTGTTGGTCTTCCAGAGTGCGATGGCCATAGGCGCGGTGATTTGGGGGGAGGTGGCGTCCGAATTCGGGCTTCGCACGACGATGCTGGTGGCCGGGATCGCGCTGCTGGTGGGCGCAGCCGCAACGTCGCGTCTGCGCTTGTCGGGTTTTCGCGAAGTGGATACCACGCCGTCGAATCACTGGCCCGAACCATCCATGCTGGTGGAGCGCCATCCGGAGCACGGACCCGTGCTGGTGACAGTGGAATATTTCATCGATCCCGAACGCGGGTTGGAGTTTTCGGAAGCGATGCAGCCAGTGCGAAGAATCCGCCGCCGCGACGGCGCCATCCGCTGGAGCTTATACGAAGACGCCGCGACCCCCGGCCGCTACATCGAGACGTTTGTGGTGGAGAGCTGGGCCGAACATCTGCGCCAGCACGAGCGCGTCACCGTCTCGGATCGGGAGATGGAGGCGAAAGCGTGGGCGTATCATCGGGGTGAAGGCGCGCCGAAGGTGACGCACTGGATCGCGGCGCGGTAAGCAGATGATGTGGGGCAGGTTGGAAACCTGCAGCGGGTTGTTAACCCGCTTGGCGAAGCGCGATTAACAATCGCGCGCAGTTTGGCAACCTGCCCCACGGATGAACTCCGTTACCAGCGTTGGAACGCTGGCGTCGAAGCCGGCGACGTCCATCTGAAACGCGTCGTCCGGATCGGCGATGCTGTAGCCGTTCGCGGCCATGGCGATCACCACCAGCTTGGCGGCGATCCCGGTACCGCGGCGGTACTGCTCAAGCGCCTGCACCGGGTGCTGCTCACCGGCCCAGGTCTCGTTGTCGCTCAGGATCACGAAGGCATCCACGGCGAGCCCCCGCTCCAGAGCGTCGCGCATGGGCAACGAAGCGTCAGTCGAGCACGACACGTGAGCGATCGCCTCGCAAGCCCGGTCCAGCCGGTCCTTGCGCGTAATATCCACGTGCCAGATCTGCCTGTGGAAAGCGGCGATGGTGCAGTTCAGTTCAGTCCTCGCGAACACCATCGCTTGCGCGGTCGCAGCCATCGCGGTGGTCAGGAACGGCATCCCGTTGCAGACGGATCCCTGCATGGAGCCGCTCGCGTCGATCGCCAAATAAATACGCTTCCCCGACGGCGCGACATTGTCGAACGCCAGGTAGAACGCCTCATCCAGTGCATCGATCACGTCGGCCACCGGCGCCCACTTCAGGTCGCCCTTTTCGCCGTGACCCTGCTTGTAAATCAGCAAAGCCGCCAGCAAGGCGATGGGATGGACGCGCGAATTGGCCACGCGCTTCCGGTCGGTCAGCCGCGACACCACCAATGCGGACACCGCGCTCTGCGGTTGCAGCAAACCCACGGCGGTGAGCTTGCCGAGATTTCGAACCAGTGCCATGTACGGCATGGCGTGTAGCAACGCCTCCCACACCCGCGCGGAGTTCTTCCACTGGGATGGGATCATCTCATGGGTCAAGCGATAGTCTTCGATCAGGTGGATCAACTCGTCCTCGCCGGCCGCTTTCTTGGCCAGCTCACAAGCGTGGATCTGGCGCAGTTCGCCGTCCAGTATCTCCGGCGAAGCCAGATGGCCTGGCTCGCCATCCACGGCCCATTGGAACAGCGCGTTGTGCGCGGGCGTTACCGCTTTCGGGTGCGCCAGACGCAGCAGGTCCGCGTGCGACCAACCGTTGCGGCGCTGATACTTCAGCATCTGATACGCCAGCTCACTGGCGGGTTTGTCCAGATACCAACTCGCCACCGCGGAGCGCAGACCACGGCCCCAGCCGCGCAGCGTCTCGACGAACGCGGCGAAGTTGCACATGTGCGTACCGGTGCGCGCCACCTGAGGCAGTGCCTGGAGTGCGGCGGTATTGATCTCGCGGCCGGCGAATTTCGGGCTCGCGGCCAACGCCAGCGCAAACAATGCTGGATCGTTCTTCGGCGCGCGGCCGGAGTTGGAAATTTCCACCACGGTTCGAACCACGCGCAGGCCGTCGGCCCGCAGGCATTCCCGAACGGCCGCGACATTCTCCAGGGTCAGCTCGCGCTCGCCGACGTAGTAACTCCCGGCCTCGCTCCCGAGAATCAGGAAGCGATCCAGGCGCGTCCAGTTGTCCACCGCCCACACGAAACCTCCGGCGGAGTTCACGATCTGCTCCGGCCGATGCGCCAACGGCTCGGTCTGCCGGGTCTTCTGCGTGTCCATTACGTTGTTCAGATAAGTCATGACCTCCTCCTTTATTGCGTTCCTAAACCGATGTTGCGTTCCTAAACCGAGCCGCGACCGTAAAGGGAGCGGTTGCCGATTTTCTCACGGCTTCTCACGGGAGCGGCTCAGAGTCGGCTTCGACTTACGTACCGAGTCGCGGCCGTGAGGGAGCGTTGGTGCGGATAAATAGTTGCCGCCGGGTTTTGGTTGTCGAGGCGATAACCGGCGACTGGCGACCCGCACCGTTGGTTTCTTGTTGAGGCTCCAGTTACGCTACGTGACCTGGAACCACATTTTCGTCTTCGTTCCGGCGCCGCCATTCCTTGGCGCTGAGGAACCCCACCTTGCGGCGCTTGGAATCGGTATGCAGCACCCACGCGATCTCTGTCATGGCCCACAACGGCGGCTGCGTCCGATCGACATAGCGGTTGCACTCGGTAACACGCATCTCCACCGGCCGCTCAATCCAGGAACAGAATACGCGTTCATTGCTGTCCGCCGGCCCGCGCAGAATCACACCACTCGAGCAGGAATCGCACAGCCGCGGCGCATCGACGGATCGGGTTCCTTGAAACACTTTGATCTTAGTCATATTCCCTTTCCTTGGATTGATTGACAGAACCGGCGATGCGCGCGGAGACACCTGTCGCACCGCATGAAAATTGGACGCAGGGAAAACTAGCGGACCGAAGTGACTACTGGAAGGCAGCCCGCATGGGTCGCGTAATCGTCAGTGAGTGATTGCAAACGGCTGCCTCCTTTCGAGAATTTGTGGCGTGATTAAAGATAGCACGACCCGCAAAACCATCTCAAGAGTTTTTTGATTAAATTTCTTAACCTACCGACGCAAAAAACGGGGACTGCCTACCTGTTTCCCGCGCCTCGAATTGGTCTGGTGTCAACGCCTCGCCTGCGCGGAAACAGGCTGGCTGTCCCCGCTTTTTGCAGGACGGAACACCACCGAAGCAGTCCTTAGGCCATCACTTTCAAAAACGCGGCCTTGAACTTCTCCATCTCTTCCCGAGTGCCCACCGTGACCCGCACATACGTCGGCCAGCAGGGCCAAGTACGGCCGATGTACACCTTCTCCTTGGCCATGGCGTTAATCACGTCGCGGCCCGGACGCTTGGTGTCCACCATGAACTTGTTGCTCACCGAAGGAACGTAGTGGAAGTTGTGCTTGTCCAGCCACGACAGCGTGTCCTCGCGGACTTCCTGCATCTTCTTGCGGCGATCGGCAACCAGCGACTTCACCTGCAGACTGGCGTTGGCCGCCACCATGGACGTAACCGGCATCGCGCCCGCCGTATACCGTTCGAACCGTTCCAGGATATCCGGACGAGCCATCGCCACGCCCGCGCGCAGCCCGGCCATGCCATAAAGTTTCGAGAAGGTGCGCAGTACGATGATGTCCTTGTCCTTGGCCACCATGTCCGTCATCGTGGATGCGCCACCGGCGAAGTGGATGTAAGCTTCGTCCACCATCAGGATGCTGCCCGCCGGCTTGTTGTTGAGCAGCCATTCCATGTCCTCGCGCGAGGTCAGCGTGCCGGTGGGATTATTCGGATTGCACAGATAGAGCAGGCCGGCGTTCGCATCCGCCTTGGCCATGGCCTTCACGTCGTGCGCGTAGTCCTTGGTCAGGGGCACGTTGATCGCTTTGGCCTTGATCCACTCGGCGGCCTTGCCACCCTGTTCGTAGCCGGGATCGCCGGCGACATAAGATCGTTCCGGAGAGCAGAACGCAATGACAGCCTGCTGCAGCGGAGCGCTGGACCCGGCGAACGGACGCACGTATTGCGGCTTCAAGCCTTCCTGCGCCGCCAACGTGTCGCGCATATCGTTGGTCAGGTTGTACATGTACCGTCCACCCTTGGGGATGATGTTGCGCATCGCCTCCAAGGCCTCGGCGCACGGACCCATCGGGTTCTCGTTGGCATTGATCAACACCGCGTCTGGCGGGATTGGACCCTTCACCATGGAAAGCTGCGCCATGGCGGGTTCGTTGTAGAACGGCAAAGTGGCTCCGGCAGTGAGCATGGTGGCAATACGGCCAAAGTTCCGCCGGGAAAAACCGCGCTTGAGGAAAGCCTTGCAATCCTCCGGGGTGAGATTAGGTGTCACGTGCCCTCCTTAACCTGCTCCTAAAAGCATACACGCAAAAGGCGGGGAATGGAAGGCGGGTGGGGCCAGGGCGGGTGCCAGGAGGCGGGCGGCAGGCGGCAGAGAGGGCGGGCGGCAGGCGGCAGGGAGGGCGGGCGGTCTTATGGGTGGATGCCCAACGTCACGCCGATCTGCGTCGTATTTGCGCCGAAGGTGACTGTTACCGGGACTGCGGACCCGGTGGTGCTTCCCGCCGGTACGACGACGTTGATCTGCAGCAGGCCCATGATGGAGCCGGGTATCGGGCCGGCATAAAACCGCGGATCTGTGGCGTCGGCGTTCTGGCCACCGATCTTCACCGTGGGCGCGGGGCTCACCTGGGGAAGCGTGGGCGCGGTCAATGGGACCACGAAGCCGGTGTCGGATGCTCCGCCCAGCAGGGGCGCCGAATCGTACATGCCTTCACCGCTCAAATAGAGAATCACCAGATCGCCGATCTTCGCCAGATTGGTGCTGGTGTTCAACGAGTATTGCTTCGTGGCGGCGTTGTAGTTGAGAGCGGCGGCGGGGCCCACGCCCGATCCGTCGGCGGTGAAGATGCCGGGCGCGGTGGCGGCGATGGTTACCTTTGCGTTCGCTGTCCCCACCGTTCCGTTGGTAACCACCACCGCCTTGCCGGCGCCGAGGGCTGCTTCGTACGGCACTTGGATGGAGAGCTGATTCTGGCTGACATAAATGAGCGGCGCAGGTTTTCCATCCACAGTTACCGACACGCCTCCGAGAGTGGTATCTACCACACCCGCGGTGATGGACATCGAGGATGGTGTCGCTGGACCAATATTGCTTCCGAAGACCGTCACCAGTTCTCCGGGACTCACGGTGCCAAGGTCTCCGGCGGCAGCCGGACCTGGCAGATAGCTGGCGGCATTCACGATCGCGGAAATGGACGGCGTGTTGGCGACAGCCACATCGAAAGTTGGCGAATCTCCGCCCGGCGCTGGATTTGAAACCAGCACCTTTAACGTCGTGGCCGCGGTAAGCAGACTCGCCGGAATCACGGCCTGCAATACCTTGGAACTGTCCTTGAAAATCGTGGTTGCCAGTGGGGCGGCGACTCCCTTGACCTTGGCCACCGTCGAAGCATAGAAGTTGGTTCCCTGGATCGTGATGGTCTGCGCCGGGCCATTCACCGGCAGAGTGGGCGGCCAGACGCTGGTGATGGTGGGCGTCAAACTACTCACCGTCAGATTCACGGTGAGGTTCAGCGATTTCGGCGTCGTCGCGGAGCCCGAAGTGGCGATGGTGATCTTGCCGACGTACGGGGCCGTCTGCGGCGCTAGGCTGCTTGGGTCCACCGACACAGTCAGCGGGTATTGTTCGCCTTGGAAGACAATGTCCGACGCACCACCGAGCCTTGTCGCAACTGTCAGCCAAGGGGCTCCGGAAGAGGCGGTGAAAGAAATCGGTGCGCCGTTAGTCGAAAGCGTGACAATCTGCGAAAGAGGAGGAAAAGGCGGCGCGGAGAAATTGAGAGTGGTGACGCTCGGCGTAAGCGTGGCGGGCGCGGGCGACACTACGAGCGTAACTGGAATGGTGGTCACAACCCCACCAACGGTCACGGTAACGGCTGTAGTGCTGTAGGTGGCGGCAGGCAGGCTGGTTGGATTCACACGTACCGTGAGCGTGCCGGGGAGCTTGCCGCTGTCCGGAGTCACTGTAAGCCACAATGTTCCCGGAGGCGTAATCGCCGTGGTAAACGCCGGTGTTCCCGAACTCGCCTTCACCGTGACCGTTTGCGCGGAAGGCAGCGTAGCAGCGCCCACCTGGTAAGTGAAAGCCAAAGTTGCCGGACTGGCCGTCACCGTGACCGTTTGGGCCCTTAGCGCCAGGGTGAGAACAGCGAGGGCCAGCAGTATCTTGTTCACAACGCCCTTATCGGCAGCAGGGAGTGGAGTATGAACCGCGCCAACGTGCTACATTCCGAAAAGGAGCAACCATGACCGACGATTCAAAAAATCCCCAAAAGAACGATCCTCACGCCGGCGACATCGCAAGACGTGACTTCGTAGCCCTTTCCGTCGCTGCCGGCCTTGCTGGCTCGGCGGAATCAGCCTCCGCGGCCCTGGACGTAGTTGAAACCGATGTCGAGATCAAAACTCCCGATGGAACTTGCGACGCCGCCTTCATCCACCCCAAGACCGGCTCCCATCCAGGCGTCCTGCTCTGGCCCGATGCTTTTGGTCTACGCCCCTCCATGCGCGACATGGCCAAGCGCCTCGCCGCCGACGGTTATTCCGTCCTGGTGCCTAACCCCTTCTATCGCGTTTCCAAGGCTCCATTCACCGATGCCTCCAAGTTCAATTTCGGAAATCCGGACGACATGGCCAAGCTCCGGCCGCTGATGGCCTCGGTGAACGCGCCCGGCAACCCGGAGAAGGACGCGACAGCGTACGTCGCGTTTCTCGACGCGCAAAAAGAGGTGAACAATTCGAAGAAAATCGGGACCCAGGGCTATTGCATGGGTGGGCCGCTGGTCGTAAGGACTGCCGCCGCGCTGCCCGATCGCATTGGCGCGGGCGCGTCCTTCCACGGTGGCGGCCTGGTCACCGCCAACCCCGACAGCCCCCACCTGCTGGCGCCCAAGATCAAGGCTCGTATGTATTTCGGCGTGGCCTCGAACGACGACAAGCGACAGCCGGATGCCAAGGACAAGCTGAAGGAAGCCTTCGCCGCCGCAAAAGTGCCGGCCGAAATCGAAGTTTATCCCGACTCCCTGCACGGCTGGTGCGTCCCGGACATGCCCGCGGCGCAGGGCGGCACGCCCATCTACAACAAGCCCGACGCCGAGCGCGCCTGGGGCAAATTGCTAGCTTTGTACAAAGCCGGCCTGGCCTAACCCGTCTCACCGCGAAGGCCCTGGCTTCGATCTGCGGAACAACAGGAGGGAGCCGAGGTGTGATCTAACAACGGACCATCGTCGCAAACCGAAACCAGCGCGCTCGTTGCGTCGAATACTGACCATCACCCTGTGGGGCAGGTTGCCAACCTGCGCGCGATTGTTAATCGCGCTTCGCCAACCCGCTGCAGGTTATCAACCTGCCCACAGTCCGAGGAATCAACAGGGTTAGGGGCGAGTTTCTGGAGCGCGTGGCGAAATCGTGACGTCGATGTCCGTCGATTTGGAGCGCCTGAAACGCGATTGAGGCCTGGACAACCGGCGTGAGCGGCCTAATGCTTCGGCCAAATCGAAGCAATGTCCAGTGCAACATCCGGAAAGCAAACCGGCGTCATCCGGCCTTCTCGCAGCAACGCACTCGTCGTCAGCCGGCCGTTTTGAAGCAGCAGCACTTCAACCGTCTGCGCCTCGGGCGAAACCACCCAAACCTCCGGAACACCTAGGCTCTCGTAATCCTTCAACTTCTCGGTACGCTCAGCGCGCGTGTTGGCCGGCGAGAGCACTTCGACCACAAGCTCGGGCGCCGAGTGAACATAACCATCCATCTCGACGACGTTGCTCCGAACGAACAGCGCGATGTCCGGCACGCGCGTGGTCAAAGGATCGCGACGAATCACTAGTCCAAACGTGCTCACCCGAACCTGCACGGTCCGACGGTCAGTGACAGCCCTGAGAAGCTCAGCTAGATTTTCTACGGTATCGGCATGGAGAATTTTATTAGGAGGCATTCTACGGATTTCGCCATTTACGACTTCCTCAATGCCTTCCGCTTCGGGCAGCTTGAGCCACTCCTGGTAAGTCAACGCTTTCGGTGTGGTCGCCATAAAGCCCTTCATCACTAGTGTACGCCGACCTCGCCAGGAACCGACAAGTCCCCGCCCCATTCCTCGAATTCGGCGGCGCACAGCGGCGCCTTCTTGAATTCTTGAATTCCCGCCGCCATAGTGTACGATAAGCCTTGCCACGACCGGACCCAATCCCGTCCCCTAGCCCCACCCTCCGCCGCGAGCTCCGCCTCTGGCACCTCATCCTCTTCAACGTCTCCGCCGTAGTCGGCATCCGCTGGCTCGCCGCCGCCGCGCAAGTTGGACCCGGATCGCTCTCCCTCTGGCTCCTCGCCGTCCTTGCCTTCTTCCTCCCCTCCGCGCTCGTCGTCGCCTCGCTCTCCGCACGCTTCCCGGAAGAAGGCGGCTTCTACGTCTGGACCAAGCGCGCCTTCGGCCCCTGGCACGGATTCCTCTGCGCCTGGCTCTACTTCGTCAGCAACATCCTCTACTTCCCCACGCTTCTGCTATCCGGCGTCGCCATGGCCAGCTACATGTTCGGTCAAAGCGGCGTCCGCTATTCCGAAAATCCGTGGTACGCGATCCCCGTCACTTTCACCGTGCTCTGGGCTGCGTTCCTGGCAAACTTCTTCGGCCTCCGCGTCGGCAAGTGGACCGGCATCCTCGGCGGCACGTCAACCTACTTGGTCGGCGGATTGCTCGTCGTGTTCGGCGTGATGGTCGCCTGGCGCTTTGGATCCGCGACGCACTTCCACTTCCTCCCGCAGCCTACCTGGGCCAACTTGAACTTCTGGTCGCAGATCGCGCTCGCCATGACCGGTCTGGAGCTCGCTCCCATTCTCGGCGGCGAGATCTACAATCCGGAACGCAATGTCCCGAAAGCCGCCTGGATCAGCGGATTCGGCTGCGCCGGATTCTACATCGCCGGGACTGCGGCTCTACTCGCCCTGCTCCCTCAAAACCAGATCAGCGCCATGACCGGTCTCGCCCAGGCAGGCAACATCGCCGGCGCGCGATTCGGCGCCAACTGGCTCTCTCCGTGCTTCGCGCTGCTGATCACCATCGGCGTCACCGGCCAACTCAGCACCTATATCGCCGGCAACACCAGGCTGCCCTACGCGCTGGGAATCGACCGGCACTTGCCCGAAGCTTTCGCCCGCCTGCATCCGCGCTGGCACACGCCGCACATATCGATCATGGTGCAATGCGGCCTGGCCAGCGTGCTTCTCCTGATCGTGCAGCTTGGCGAAAACTTGCGCGCCGGTTACCAGATCCTGGTCGACATGGTGGTCGTCGCCACGCTGCTGCCGTTCGTCTACATCTTCGTCACCGGCTTCAAATTCGGACAGCGCTTGGCCGGAACGGCGGGAGCTTTGCTCTCTATCGCCGGTGTAGTTCTATCCGCTGTACCGCCGCCGGGCGTCTCCTCGGTGTGGCTCTTCGAGTTGAAAGTGGTCGGCGGCAGCGTGCTTCTGGCCATTCTCGGACGCGCCATCTTTATGCGCCACAGGGCCGCTGCGGAATGAATTACACGGAATCCGTCCGCTTCCTCTACTCGCTGGGCAACGAGATCCAGACCGCTAAGTTCGGCCTGGAGCGCATCACACACCTGTTGCACGCACTCGGCGATCCGCACCACCAAGGCCGTTTCATCCACGTCGCAGGTACGAATGGCAAAGGCTCTACTTGCGCCATGATCGAAGCGGGATTGCGCGCCTCGGGCGTCCGCACCGGGCTCTACACATCGCCACACCTGAGCGAGCCCACGGAACGCATCCGCATCGCCGGCGATCCTGTCACTCAAGAACAATTTGCCGCCGCCTTCACCGAAGTTCACGAAACCGCCGAACGCATGCTCGCCGCCGGCCAACTCGATTTGCATCCGACATATTTCGAGAGCGTCACGGCCATGGCTTTCCTATTGTTCGCCCGCGCGCAAGTGGACACCATCGTCCTCGAAGTCGGCATGGGCGGCCGCCTGGATGCCACCAACGTAGTCGCCCCCGCGCTCTGCATCATCACGCCCATCGACTTCGACCATCAGTTTTTCCTCGGTGACACGCTGGCCAAAATCGCCGCCGAGAAAGCCGGCATCCTGAAAACGGACGCCCCGGCCATCTTCGCCGAGCAGCCCTCAGAAGCCGAGGTCGTCCTCCGCGCGCACGCCAAAGGTCCGTACACGCTCGCGCGCGACTGGGCGATCGCAAACCTCGAGATCGACGCGCGAGGCAGCCGTTTCCGCATGAGGGACCTCGAGATAACGTGCCCGCTCGCAGGCGAACATCAAGTGGAAAACGCCCGAACGGCCGCCATCGCACTGCATCATCTCGGCGTATCCCCTGCCGGAATCGCCGCCACGCACTGGCCCGGTCGTCTGGAGCGAGTCGCCGAACGCCCCGAAATCATTCTCGATGGCGCGCACAATCCGGCAGGAACGCGAGCGCTGGTCCAATACATCCGCCGATTCTACTCGGGCCGCCGCATCTGGATCGTCTACGGCGTCATGCGCGACAAAGCCGCGGCCGAAATGTCCGCAACTCTATTCCCATTGGCCGAACGAGTCATCGTCACCGCGCCGGCCAACTCGCGCGCCATGCCCCCGGAGGATATTCCAGCTCCCGGTGCAACGGTGACCCACACCGTAAGAGAAGCCTTGGCCGCCGTGCGCGAAGCCGATCCTGATGCCGTTATCTTCATCACTGGCTCGCTGTTCGTTGTAGGCGAGGCCCGCGCCCTCCTCGTACAATGAAACGAGTGTCGTTCCTGCGCTCCATCCTGATCACCGACCCGCTGATCGCCCTGGCCACTATCCTCTATGGCACTGCGAGCTTCCTGGCTTCGTTCTTCGACCCCACCAAGCGCAAGCAGAACGCCATCGAGCGCGCATGGGGCCGGGCGCTCCTCGCAGTCAGCGGTGTGAGAGTCAAAGTCGACGGCCTGGAAAAGATCAAGGAAGACGGCAGCTACGTCTTCGTATCAAATCATCTGAGCTATATGGACACGCCCGTAGCCCTGGCCAGCATTCCGGTGCGCTTCCGGTTCCTGGCCAAACGCGGGCTGTTTCAAATTCCGTTTATGGGCTGGCACCTGGCCCGAGCCGGCCACATCCGCGTCCCACGCGAGGATGCCCGCGCTGCGGTGAAGACCATGACGCTCGCGGCCCAGGTTGTCCGCGATGAGGGCATCTCGCTGCTCATCTTTCCGGAAGGCGGCCGGTCGCGCACCGGCTCCATGCGCGATTTCAAGGAGGGTGCGGCCTTCATCGCCATCAAGGCCGGTGTTCCGCTGGTACCAGTTGCGTTAAAAGGTACGCGCGAGATTCTTCCCTTCGGCTCCGGTCACGTCCGCAGCGGCACCGTCACCATGCGCATCGGCCACCCCATCCCCACCGATCGCGCCAAAGCGCACGATCGCATGCGACTTACGGAAGAGTTGCGGCATCGAATAGTTTCCATGTTGGAGGACCAACCGATTCATGCGTAGAACACTCGCCTTTGCCGTGGCCGTACTGCCCTTGCTGGCGCAGACCGCGACGCCACCTGACCCCAAGCCCAAGCGGCCAACCATGTCCATCGAGGACTACAAGCCCCGATCCACGCTCGTGGTCCCGCAGCATCCGGTGACGCGCGCCAAGTACCCGTTTATCGATGTCCACAATCACCAGAATTCGCAGATGCCGCAGGCGCAGTTGGACAAGCTGGTGAGCGATATGGACCGCATCAACCTCCAGGTGATGGTGAACCTGAGCGGCGGCTATGGCGATCGCCTGGAAAAAGGCGTCGCCAACATGAAGGGCCACTATCCGAAGCGCTTCGTAGTGTTCGCCAACATCGACTTCACCAACATCGACGATCCGGGTTACAGCAAACGCGCCGCCGCGCAACTGGAGCGCGACGTCCGCAACGGAGCGCAGGGTCTGAAGATTTTCAAGAATTTCGGCATGGATCAAAAGGATACGAAGGGCCAGCGCATTCACGTGGACGATCCGCGCTTCAACGAGGTCTTCGAAACTTGCGGCCGGCTGAAGATTCCCGTCCTCATTCACACCGCCGAGCCGTGGTCGTTTTTCCAGCCGGTGGACCAGTACAACGAGCGCTGGCAGGAAATCGTAACGCATCCCGGCCGCGGCCGCCCTCCCGACAAGTATCCGAGCTGGGAAACGCTCATGGAAGAGCAGCACCACATGTTTGCCATGCATCCCAATACCACCTTCATCGCCGCGCATCTCGACTGGATGGGCAGCAACCTGGCGGAGCTGGGCAAACTGCTCGACCGCCTGCCCAACGTTAATACCGAAGTTGCAGCGGTGCTTTATGACCTCGGCCGCCAGCCCCGCTTCGCGAAGGAGTGGCTGACCAAGTATCAGGACCGCGTCATGTTCGGCAAAGACATCTGGAATCCGGAAGAGTATTACACCTACTTCCGCGTCTTCGAAACCGCCGACGAGTATTTCGATTACTACCGCAAGTATCACGCCTTCTGGCAAATGTACGGCCTGGATCTGCCGGACGAAGTCCTGAAGAAGCTCTACTACAAAAACGCCCTCCGCATCATCCCGGGCATCGACCCAACCCCATTCCCCAAGTGACAGACATTCTCAAGCACGCACCACAGTTGTGAGCAAGTGGTGGCACATGCTTTAGCTTGTGCGCTATCCTTGCCTTCCACGGTTGAGTGATTCCCATACAGGAAGTATGGGTTCAGCTCGCGACAGCCAGTGTCATGTTTCAGGGGAGAGCCGATTTCTCCACTCACGCGCCAGGATCGCGTAGAAATTGCTGTCCACGTAACTGCCGTGCAGCAACTGGGCCTCGCGAAGAACACCTTCCAACTGAAAGCCCAGGCGCTTAGGAATAGCGCAACTCTTCTCGTTCTGAGGCGCGCAATGAATCTCTACGCGGTTCAGTTCCCATTCCTCAAAGGCATGGTCGATCAGCGCGCGGCAACCATCCGTCACGATCCCACGGCCTTGGAACTTCGCAGCGATCCAGTAGCCGATCTCCACCCTGCGATTCAGCCAGTCGATCTTGTGCGTCCCGATGGTCCCCGCGAATTCATCCCCGCGCCAGATGCCAGCCACCAGTCCTTCGTTATTGGCAAACTGCTCCAGAGTGGTCTTGATGAACGTGAGCGTAACGCTTGAGTCGGTGGTCGGGTCCACCCAAGGCAGCCACTCCCGCAAATACGCGCGGTCGCGGTCCACCACGGCGAAGATCTCCGGCGCGTGCCTCTCCTCCAGCAGTCGCAGAAAAACCCCTTCTTGAATTGTTCGCCGGAACACCCCACTACCCTTCTTTATGAAGTTGTTGAGCCAGATAGTTCTCGATGCCCATCTCCCCAAGCGCGTGGAGCTGTCCCTCCAGATAATCGACATGCTCTTCTTCGTCTCTGAGGATCTCTTCGAACAGCGCACGGGAAGCGTTGTCACCCACCTGCGTGGCATGCAGTATCGCGCCGTTCAGATGGTTTACCGCCGCCAGCTCCAGCGCTAGGTCGTTGTCCAGTTGCGCCTTGACGTTCTTGCCGATCTTAATCGGCCCGATATCCGTCATGTTCGGCGTCCCGTCCAGAAACAGGATCCGGTTCATCAGCTTTTCGGCATGCGCCATCTCTTCGATGGATTCCTTGCGATAGTGCGCCGCCAGCCGCATGTAACCCCAGTTTTCGTTCATCTTCGCGTGGAGGAAATACTGGTTGATGGCGGTGAGCTCGGCCTTGAGCGCCTCGCCTAAATGTTCCAGAACTTTGTCGTTGCCCTTCATAGAGTGATTCTATCGGAAAAATGCCATCCTAGGATCAGGTCGCATGACATGAAAAAGTTGCTGCTCTTCATCCCTATGCTTGCACTCGCCGCCGATATTCCGGACCTCGCACAACTCCAGAAGATGACCGCGCGCTTCGCGCCCACCGAACTCCGCGCCGATGTCTCGAAGCTCTCGCCGGGCGACCAGAAGGCCCTGCTCAAACTGATCGAAGCCTCGCGCTTGCTCAATAACATTTTTCTGAATCAGTTGTGGAGCGGCAATCAGGCGCTGCACGCCAAGCTGGAGCGCGACAAGACGCCGCTCGGTAAGGCGCGCCTTCATTATTTTTGGATCAACAAATCCCCTTGGTCCGAAATCGACGATCACACTGCGTTTCTGCCGGGCGTGCCGCCAAAGAAACTCCCTGGCGCAAACTTCTATCCCGAGGACATGACTCGCGCAGAGTTCGAAACCTGGGTGAAGACTCTTTCCAAGACCGAGCGCGAACAGGCTGAGGGTTTCTTCACCGTCATCCGCCGCGACGCCAACAAGCACTTGCACGCCGTTCCCTACAGCGAGGCATACAAGAACGATCTCGCCAAGGCCGCCAGCCTGCTGGAAGAGGCAGCCGGGTTGACCGGCAACGCAACGCTGAAACGATTCCTCCTGACCCGCGGCGCTGCGTTTCTTTCCAACGATTACTACGAAAGCGACCTCGCCTGGATGGATCTCGACGCGCCCATTGACATCACCATCGGCCCGTATGAAACCTACAACGACGAAGTCTTCGGCTACAAGGCCGGCTTCGAAGCCTACGTCAATCTTCGCGACGAGGCCGAAACGGCGAAGCTGAAATTCTTCGGTGACCACTTGCAGGAAGTGGAGAACAACCTGCCCATCGATCCCAAATACCGCAATCCGAAGCTAGGCAGCCAGGCGCCGATCCGCGTGGTGAACGAAGTCTTCGCGGCCGGCGATGGCGAGCACGGCGTCCAGACCGCAGCCTACAACCTGCCGAACGACGAGCGCGTCGTCGCACAAAAAGGCAGCAAGCGCGTGATGCTGAAGAACGTGCAAGAGGCCAAATTCCATAGCACCCTCGAGCCGATTTCGAAGCGCGTTCTCACTCCGGCCGGCATCCCCGATCTGAGCTTCGATTCGTTCTTCGCCCACATCCTGGCTCACGAGCTCAGTCACGGCATCGGACCGCACCAGATCATCCTCGCCGGCCGCAGTACCTCGCCGCGTCAGGAATTGAAGGAACTCTACAGCGCAATCGAAGAAGCGAAGGCCGACGTGACCGGACTATTTATGCTCCAGCATCTCATCGACCGCAAACTGATCGAGAGCTCGGAGCGTAAACTCTACACCACATTCCTAGCGTCCAGTTTTCGCACGCTGCGCTTCGGCTTGAAAGACGCGCACGGCAAAGGAATGGCGATGCAGGTGAACTACCTCACCGACAAAGGCGGCTTCATCGCGCGCCCCGACGGCCGCTTCGAAGTGAATTTCGACAAGATCAAGCAGGCCGTCAGCGACCTGGATCATGACCTGCTGACGCTGGAAGCGACGGGCGATTACGCCGGCGCGAAGCGCATGCTGGATCAGCTAGGCGTGATCCGCCCAAGCATGCAAAAAGCTCTGGCGAATCTGGAAGGCATTCCAGTAGATATCGAACCGGTTTTCGCTACCGCGAACTATTGACGTAGCGCACGCACTATTGCGTGCCGCGTCGGCACTCGTGCCGACGCTAACCAGTATCCGTTTCAGCTTGTATTCACACGAGTGTGAATACGGCACGCACGAGTGCGTGCGCCACAATCAACCAGCCAGTTTCGAAATGTCGTTGTAAAGCACGAACGCCACAACCGCCATCAGGAACACGAAGCCCAGTTTGAAAACTGCTTCCTTCACCCGCATACTCAGATCGCGGCGCATGAACATCTCCACAATCAGCAACAGGATCACGCCGCCGTCGAGAATCGGAATCGGCAGCAGGTTGAAGATGGCGAGATTCAGGCTCACCATCGCGGTCAAGCCGAAGTAGGCAGTGGGACCTTCGCGGGCGGCCGCACCGGACAATCGCGCGATCCCGATTGGACCTTCGAGCGATTTCGGCGACATCCGCCGCTCGATAATCCCCCGCAGGAATTGATAGATCAATGTCGCGCTCTTGGCGTTCTGGCGGACCGATTCCACCAGGGCCTGCGGCAGCGACAGGCTGACGAATTCGACCTTCGGCCCCAGCATGGCGCCGATCATCCAGCGCTCCGGACCGCCGTCCATCGCCGACATCACCGGAGCAACGTTGATCGCGCCAGGCTTGCCATCCCTGAGGTACTTGATTTCGAGCGGTTTGCCCGCTGCGATCATGTCCAGAACTTTCGGAGTGGAATAAACCGGCTCGCCGTTGACGCTCACCAGTATGTCGCCGTGCTGCAGTCCGGCCTTCGCGGCGGGCTTGTCGGGAGTGACGTCCGCCACCTCGATTTGATTCTGCTCGGCCCAACCCGCGAAGCCCATTCCGGTTCTCGGATCCAGCACCGGCGTTATGTTCACGCGTTTTCGTTCGCCGTTGCGCACGATCCAAACCGGCAGCATATGGCCGGCGCTGGCCACTTCCTTCATCTCGATATCTTCCCAGGTGGGATTCGCTACGTCGGCGATCTGAACCACTTGGTCACCCGCTTGCACTCCGGCCTTTGCCGCGGCGCTATCGGCCACAACATAACCGACGATCGGCGACGGGGTGGATGGCAACTTCGGATAACGGACCATGAACAGGCCGGTCAGGATGGCCACTGCGAGCACGATATTCATCGCCGGTCCCGCGAAGGCAATGATCAGCCGCTGCCAGCGCGGCTTGCTCAGGAATCCTCGAGGATCGTTCGCGTTCTCGTCGCCGGGCTGCTCGCCAGCCATCTTCACGTAACCACCGAAGGGGATTCCGGCAACGCGGAAATCGGTTTCACCCTTCTTGAACCCGAAGAGCCGCGGCCCAAACCCAAAACTGAACGTGTCCACTTTGACGTCGAAAAAACGGGCTGCCCAATAGTGCCCGAGCTCGTGAATCAGGATCATGATCCCGATCAGGACCAGGGCCCACCAGATGTTTTGAAGAACCAACAATGGCATAGATCTAAACTTTTACGGACAACTGTCCGCGCTCCTCATAGTATCGCGATTTTTCACCGACGATCTGACGCGCCGCTGCTCGCGACAGCTCATCGATCTCCAGGACTTCCTGGACGGAACGCGGCTCTTTACCGGGAACCCGCTCCAATGTCTCTTCCACCACCGCCGGAATGTCCGGGAAGGAGATCTGCTCCTTCAAAAATGCCTCCACCGCGATCTCATCGGCCGCGTTCAGCGTACACGTG
Organism: Bryobacteraceae bacterium; assembly: GCA_035632375.1. GTDB lineage: Bacteria > Acidobacteriota > Terriglobia > Bryobacterales > Bryobacteraceae > Palsa-89. Next base: position 39,878 of record DASQGY010000149.1, read on the forward strand.
GCGGAGCCACCCTGCCGCTGCGCTTGATAGGCCAGCCGCAGCGCGGGAAACTTCTCGAAATCCGGCGCGCTGAATTGCCAAGTCCGAGTTTCCGTCCAATCGAGCCGCGGCACCGGCGCAGCCTCACGCGTCGGATACGTCAGCGCATACTGTATCGGCATCCGCATGTCGGTCGCGGATATCTGGGCAAGCACGCTGCCATCCGTGTATTCCACCATGGCGTGGACGGAGGATTGGGGGTGGATTACTACGTCGATTTCGTCGGGTGAAAAGTCGAAAAGCCAACAGGCTTCAATGACTTCGAAGCCTTTGTTCATCAGGGTAGCGGAGTCTATGGTGATGCGTTGGCCCATCTTCCAGGTGGGGTGTTTGAGGGCTTCGGAGGGGGTTACTTTCGCCAATTTTTCGCCCGAAATTTCGCGGAAAGGGCCCCCGGAAGCGGTCAAAATGAGCCTCGCGACCTCGCTTCTCTTCCCGGCTCGGAGGCATTGGTGAGCGCCGTTGTGCTCGCTGTCGACGGGGATGAGCTCGGTGCCGGATTTCCGGGCGGCTTCGATCACCAGCTTTCCGCTTGCCACCAGAACCTCCTTGTTGGCCAACCCCACTCGCTTCCCGCGACAGATCGCTTCGTAGGTGGCTTCCAGTCCGGCCACGCCGACGATCGCCGACATCACGAAGTCCACTTCCGGCGCCGTGGCTGCTTCCACCCGGGCTTTGGCTCCCCAAAGCAACTCCGGCCAATCGGCCTGCGCCAGGCTGGTACTCCTCAGCCCCTTGATTAGACTCTCGCGAATAGTATCGGTTGCGGTTACGACGACATGAGGGCGAAAGTGCAGAATCTGTTGTACCAGTAGATCCACGTTCTGCCCCGCTACGAGTGCGAAAACGCGGTACTGATCGGGGTGCCGGCCCACTACATCGAGCGTGCTAACGCCAATCGACCCGGTGGAGCCGAGGATGGTTAGATTCTGCAATGGCCCTATTATAGCGTGAACGTCGGATTTTACCTCTCAGAACCCTAACCTCTCGCGAAGAACTAGACCCTTTCGGGCGCCGGGGAGGATTGCTTCAGGGGTCTTTTTATGAGGTTAGTCTCGCTTTGGTGGGAGTTGCCTCCCCGGCTTACTTCCAATACTAGTATATGGAATCCTGGATTGCAACAGTTTTTTGTATTTTTTATTTTGACCGGACCTCAACACCCGCCCAACGCTCCCCCACCCGTATGGTGGAACAGAAGTCCAGTTCGCCGTAACCCTCTGCAATTGCAGCCTGAAAGAGCTGTTCAGTGGCGCCAGTAAGGGGAAGTGGCACATTCAGCTCTTTGGCCGACTCCAGGGCCAGGCCGACGTCCTTGTGCATCCATTTTGTGGAAAAGTTGGTGGTGAAGTCCCTTTTGAAGACGTAGGGAGCCTTGTAGGAGATCAATCCGGACTTGGCGGCGCTGTTATTGAGGATGTCGAGCATCAGCGCGGGGTCGACGCCGCCCTTGGTGCTCAACACCATACCCTCGTTGAAAGCCTGCATGATGTTGGAAAGAATAAGGTTCTGCGTCAATTTAGCCTGCAGTCCCATGCCCGGCCCGCCGCAGAAGAAGAACTGCTTGCCCATGATGTCGAGGAATGGCTTCGTTTTTTCGTAGACCTGGCGATCCCCGCCTATCATAAAGGTCAGCGTACCGGCGGTGGCGCCGGGGGTGGAGCCGGTGCAGGGGGCGTCGAGGAAATGAATGCCCTTCGATGCGAGCTTCTCGCCGATCCGGCGGCTGGCGGCGGGAGAGATAGTGCTGGCGTCGGCGACAACGGTGCCGGGCTTCGCGCCTTCGATTACGCTGTTGTTGCCGGTGAGAACGTCTTCGGACATTTGCGTATCGCCGACGCAGGCGAAAATGTAATCCGCCGCGCGAGCAACTTCTTTGGGAGAATCGCATGCGATCGTTTTTTCGTCCTGCGCGAGTTGCTTCGCTTTGCTCGCGGTGTTCGACCAGACGTACACCTGATGGCCGGCGCGCGCCAGATTCCTTGCCATGGGGTAGCCCATGAGCCCAAGTCCGAGAAATCCCAGGTTTGCCATAAGAGAGAATGGTAGCAATGAAGCCACCGGTCCTGGTCACGAAGCGAATCTATCCGGAAGCGATTGAGTATTTGAAGGAGCACTGCGAAGTCGATTACGTGGACAACGACGACGGCCTGGATGCCGAGCAGTTGAAGGCGCGCATCCGCGGCAAGCGTGCCGTGGTGTCGCAACTCATGAACCGTTTTACGCCGGAAGTGATCGATTCACTCGATGGCGTCAAGATCATCGCGAATGTAGCGGTGGGGTTCGACAACATCGACGTGCCGGCGGCGACGCGCAAGGGTATTTTGGTTTCGAACACGCCGGATGTTCTCACCGAGACAACCGCCGATTTCGCATTCACGCTTTTGCTGGCGGCGGCGCGGCGACTGGTGGAGGGGCATCACATGGTCCACAACGGCGAATGGCGCAAGTGGGCCATCGATCTGCTGGTGGGGCACGACGTCCATCACAAGACGCTGGGGATTTTCGGCATGGGCCGGATCGGGCAGTCGGTGGCGCGGCGCGGCCGGGGTTTCTCGATGCGGATTCTCTATAACGATGCGGTGCGCGCGCCGGAACCGATTGAACGGGAGCTCGAACTGGAGTTCGTTTCGAAAGAGCAACTGTTGCGCGAAGCGGATTTTGTGAGCCTGCATGTCCCGCTGTCGGATGCAACGCGGAAGCTGATCGGCGAGCCTGAGCTGAAGATGATGAAGAAGACGGCGATTCTGGTGAACACGTCGCGTGGGCCGGTGGTGGATGAGGCGGCGGCAGCCAAGGCGCTGGCCGAGGGTTGGATTGGCGGGGCGGGTCTGGATGTTTTCGAGCGGGAGCCGGAAGTGAATCCGGGGCTGCTGAAGCTGGAGAACGTAGTGGTAGCGCCGCACATCGCCAGCGCGTCGGTGGATACGAGGAGAGAAATGTCGATGTTAGCGGCCCGCAACGCAGTGGATGCTCTGGAAGGCCGGCGTCCGCCTACGCTCCTGAACCCGGAGGTGTGGGACTCAATTTCAGGGCAAAGAGGATCTTGAGAATCAGCAGGTCCGAGGGCTGGAAACTGGCCTCGGTCTGGTAGCGACCACAGAGGTTCTGCTGCAACGGGCCGACTGCTCCCATACCTTGACCTTCGACCTATCTGGGTGTAAGCTGATGGTGTAAGCTGAAGTGTCGAAGGTTGAGGTATCGATGCCCTCTTTGCGTTTCCCCATCCCGCAAGGCACGCTTGACATGCTGATCCTCCAGATCCTGGCGCTCGAACCCGCCCATGGATACGGAATCGCGCAGCGGTTGGAGCAGATCTCGCGGTCGGTAGTCCAGGTCAACCAGGGCTCGCTCTATCCCGCCCTTCACCGCCTGGAGCAGAAAGGCTGGCTGCGCGCCCAGTGGAAACAGTCGGAGACCGGCCGGGAGGCCCGGTTCTACTGCATTACGCCCGCCGGGCGCCGCCAGCTTGCCATCGAAAAAGATAGCTGGGGCCGTCTCTCCGGCGCCGTCAAACTGATCTT
>DASQGY010000150.1:0-11682 GCA_035632375.1 Bryobacteraceae bacterium
GGAAGGTGCTGGGTGCTAGGTGTTAGGTGTTAGGGATGGAATGCGGCTGCGCCGCCGTCTTTTGTTGACGAGCACTCGGGGACATTGAGCGTTGTTTCGTGTCAAGAAAAAACCGGGGACAGGCAGCTCTGTCCACGCGCCAACGGGCGTGGTACCGGTCCTTCGGGATGGTGGTGGCTTGGGACAGAGTAGCCTGTCCCCGGTTTTTTTGATTTGTCCGTCGTTATACCTGGACGGTGAAGACGGCGCCGCCGGTTGGGCCGTTCGTCGCTGTGACGCTGCCGCCGTTTTGTTCGACTATGGATTGCACTACGTAGAGGCCCAGGCCGGAGATGATGGATTTGGTGGAGACGCGCGGCTGGAAGATGCGGGGGAGCAGGTCGGGTGAAATTCCGGGGCCGTCGTCGCTGACTACAACTTGATTGCCGCTGGCGTGAATGCGGATGTTTTTGGCACCGGCTTGCGCGGAATTCAGGAATAGATTGACTAAAACGCGCTCCCACTGGGCGGCGTCGCCTTTCAGGCGGAATTCAGGATCGATCTCGTGGGTGAAGTCGATGCGCGGTCCGTTGGCGCATTCCAGATAATCGAGGCAGAACTGGGATGCATTCTCGATTACCGGGGCGAGGTCGGTGGCGGAGCGGTTGGTTTCGAGGATGCTGTGAACGATTCGCTGTCCACGGTCGACGCTGCGCTGTAAGGTTAGCGCCATGCGTTGCCACTTGGGATCGTGCGCCAGCAGGTCGGCGCTCTCGCCGATGGTTTGAAATACGTTGTTGAGATCGTGGATCAATCCTTCGAGCGTCAGGTCAGCAACAGCCATAGCCAATCACCCCGCAACTCGACGTAGTGTATCGAAAAATTCAGGAAAAGACACGGAGGCCGCTTCGGCGCGATGGATGGTGCAAGGTCCATCGGCGGCAAGTGCGGCCACGGAAAACGCCATGGCGATGCGGTGATCGCCGAAGGAATCGAGCTCGGCGGCGTGGAAGGATTGACGGCCCGGCACTTCGAATCCATTATCGTGAATTTCGATGGACAAGCCTAGGCGGCGAAAGTTTTCGGCGATGGTAGCGATGCGGTCGGTTTCCTTCACTCGCAGTTCGCCGGCGTCGCGCACGATCAATCCTTCGTCGCTGGCGGCTCCGAGCACGGCGAGCACTGGGATTTCGTCGATCAAGGCGGCGGTGCGCGCCTTTTCCAGGAGCCCGCCGCGGATGCGCGATTTTTGAACCAGCACATCGCCGATCAATTCTCCGCCCGCGGAGGTGATGTCCATCACTTTGATGGACGCGCCCATTTCCACAAGGACATCGAGCAGGGTAGAACGAGTGGGGTTGAGGCCAACGCCGTGTATGGTGAGAGTGGAGTCCGGCGCGATCAGGGCGGCGACGAGAAAGAAGGCGGCGGAAGAGAGATCGCCGGGGACGCGCAATTCTTTGGCCTGGAGATGCGGACGGCCGGTGACGGTGATGGCGAGGCGTTCGACATCTACGTCGGCTCCGAACTCGCGGAGAGCGAGCTCGGTATGGTCGCGGGTGCGTAGCGGTTCATGGACGGTGGTGCGGCCATCGGCAAAAAGGCCCGCTAGCAAAACGCAACTCTTCACCTGGGCGCTGGCTACTGGGAGCGTGTAAGCGATGGGCTGGAGCTTCGCTCCACGGATAGTGAGCGGCGGATACTTGCCGCCGCGCGCTTCGATGCAGGCGCCCATTTGATGCAGCGGATCGATGATGCGCGCCATCGGCCGGCCGGAGAGCGATTCATCGCCACCGATGCGGGTGACGAAAGGCTGGGCGGCGAGGATGCCGGAGAGCATGCGGATGGTGGAGCCGGAGTTACCGGCGTCGAGCATGGCGGCAGGTTCGCGCAAACCATCGAGTCCCTGGCCGTGAACCCAGGTCGAACCGTCGCGCGCTTCGACTTCAGCGCCCAGCGCGCGCACGCAACCGAGCGTCGACTGGCAATCGGCGCCGGTGGAATAGTTCTGGATTTTCGTTGTGCCTTCGGCGATCGCGGCGAGCATGGCGTAGCGGTGCGAGATGGACTTGTCGCCGGGAAGTTGGATTGCGCCGCTGATGGAGCGGGCGGGAGAGATTTGCTCGCGCATCGAGTAAAGAGTTAGTGTAGCTGAAGGAAAGGAACCGAAGTCCATGCCGTCAGGAATCAGCAGGCGAAGTTGGATGAGGAATTCCGCCGCTCTCGGCGCGGTTGCGGCGACTGGACCGATGGCGGTGGCGCAGAGGCCGAAGAATATCGTGATCGCGAGCATCAATGGCCAGCGAGCGTGCAAGAAGGCGATGGAGATGCTGAAAGCGGGCGCCGATACGCTGGACGCGGCGATCGCCGGAGTGAACATACTGGAACTTGATCCCAACGAGCATGGCGTGGGCTACGGCGGGCTGCCGAACGAAGAAGGCGTGGTGGAACTGGATGCGAGCGTGATGCACGGGCCCACGCGGCGCTGTGGAGCGGTGGCGGGAATTACCGGCTGCAAGACGCCGTCGAAGATCGCCAAGCTGGTGATGACGGAGACGGATCACGTGATGCTGGTGGGCGAGGGGGCGGCGAAATTCGCGCGCGAGATGGGGTACAAGACCGAGGATCTGATGGTGGAGGAGTCGCGGATCGCGTGGCTGGTGTGGAAAAGATCGATGCGCGACAAGAGCGGGCAAACGCATTGGTCGGGGGAGTTTTATGCGAAGCCGGGAGCGGTGGCGGAGTTGCGGGAGCAGTTTCCGCACGTGGATGAGAAGACGCTGGCCTGGGCCGTGAATGTGGCCATTCATCCGCCGAAGGGGACCATCAATTGCCTGGCGCTGAATGCGAAGGGCGAGATGGCGGGGACGACAACCACCAGCGGGATGGCGTGGAAAATCGCGGGGCGCGTGGGCGATTCGCCGATTATCGGAGCGGGAGTGTATGTGGATCAGGATGTTGGCGCGGCGGGATCGACGGGACGCGGCGAGGAGAATATTCGCATCGTGGGAGCGCACACCATCGTCGAGAATATGCGCCACGGGATGTCGCCGCGGGATGCATGTATGGATGCGGTGAAGCGGGTGTCGCGCAATTTCAACGACGATAAGAAATGGCTGGCGGCGGTGGACATCAATTTTTATGCGCTCCGGAAGGACGGCGCGTATGCCGGAGCATCACTCTGGAATGCTGAGCCTCCAGTGAACGGACGGCCCGGACGGAAGCCGATGTTTGCGGTGAACGATGGCGGCGAGAGCAGGCTGGAACCGTGCGCCAGCTTATACGAACGGGGCTGAGGGATTTTTTCTGCGTCACAAAATTAACCGCTAGCATCTAACTTTCCGTATGGCATCTCCAAAGATTCTGGTAGTTTTTTATTCGCGAAGCGGATCCACCGAGAAGATGGCGAATGCCGTGGCCGACGGCGCCAAGGCGGAAGGCGCGGAGGTGCGGCTGCGGCGGGCTCGCGATATTGTTGGCCCTGAGGTGATGGCGCTCGCGCCGGGCTGGGCGGAGAATGCGGCGCGGATGAATGCGCTGTATCCGGCGCCGACTCCGGACGACGTCGAGTGGGCCGATGGCGTGATTTTCGGAACGCCGACGCGGTTTGGGAATGTGTCGGCGGAACTGAAGGCGTTCATCGATTCGCTCGGCGGATTGTGGTTTCAAGGCAAGATAAACGGGAAGGTGGGAAGCGCGTTCACCTCCACTTCCACGCCACATGGCGGCCAGGAAAGCACCATCATTTCGCTCTACAATCCGCTGGCGCACCTGGGATTCATCATCGTGCCGACCGGCTACGTCGAGCCGGCGACGTTCAAAGCGGGGACTCCTTATGGGGCATCGCACGTTGCGGGGCAGAACAGCGCGCCGCCAACCGAAGATGAGATCGCGGTGGCGCGGTATCAGGGGAAACGGGCAGCGCAGGTGAGCGCGGCGCTGCACGCCGCGCGGTAGTGGGTTGTGGGTTGTAGGTTGTGGGAAAGGCTTTCCTCGGCTTACGCCTCGCAGGGTTAGGTGACGGCGCTTTGGACGGCTTCGGCTAACGTTGGGTGAATGTGGATGGCGTCGCGGATCACTGTGGAGGACGCGCCGGCGTTCACGATGTCGATGTACATGTGGATCAGCTCGGCGGCGTTCGAGCACAATAAGGCCGCGCCCAGGATCTTGCCGGTGTCTTCTTCGAGCAAGACTTTGATGAAGCCGTCCGGCTCGCCGATCTCACGGGCTTTGCCGTTCTTCTTCATCTCGAACTTGGAGACGCGGAACTTCAGGCCTTTCTCGCGGGCGGCGGTTTCGGTGAGTCCGACGCGCGCCAGTTCAGGATCTGTGAACATGGCGTAGGGCACGATGCGGTCCGTGGTGCGGGAGCCATCGCCCGCGATTTGCGACAGCAGGATCCGGTAATCGTCCCAGGACGTGTGGGTGAACTGCGGACCGCCGCGCGCGTCGCCCGCCACCCAGATGCCGGGTACACTCGTAGCCAGGCGGCGATCAATCTTGATGTAGCCATGCGCGTCTGTTTCGACACCTACGGTTTCCAGACCGAGGTCGCCGGTGTTTGGCTTGCGTCCGGCAGCGATGAAGACGTGCGTGGCGTTGAGTTGGTCGATGGAGGCGATGTGCGCGCCGAGATGAAACACGATTCCTTCGCTCTCCAGGAACTGTTGAATCGCGGTGGAAATGTCCGGATCTTCGTGAGCGGCGATGCGCGGCGAAGTCTCCCAGACCGCGACCTGGCTGCCCATGCGGCGATAGAACTGAGCCATTTCCAGGCCGATGTAGCTGCCGCCGATCATGGCCAGGCGTTCGGGGAGTTCCGGGCGATGCAGCCAGTTGCCGGCGTCGAGAAACTTGATTTTGTCGAGACCGGGGATGCTGGGGATGGCAGTGCGATTGCCGGTATCGACGACAACTTGAGCGGCTGAGACTGCGGCCTCTCCGACTTGGAGCCGGAAACCCGGGCCGAGGAATCGTGCGTGACCGCGAAGGAGCTTTGGATTCTCCGATTTTTCGAAGAGGCGATCGAGACCGGTGCGCGATTCGAGCGCGATGTCCCCTGCGCGGCGGAGCACGGCGGCAAAATCGACTTCCACTTGGGGCACGCGCAGCCCGTATTCGGCGGCACGCCGCGCAAGGTGCGCAACCTTGGCCGAGGCGATGGCTGCTTTGGTTGGGATGCAGCCGAAGTTCACGCACGAGCCGCCGAGGTCGCGGCGCTCGGCCAGGGCGACTCTCTTGCCGGCCTTGGCCAGGGCGAATGCAAGCGGAGTGGCGGCTTGTCCTCCGCCGACGATCATGATGTCGAACGTTGCTGGATCGGGCATAGACGTTACTCTGGAAATTCGCCGCGGAGGGCGTTCACCGCGGCGCCGATCACCGCGATCTCGTCGCCCGCCGGAACCACTTCGATGATGTAGCTTTGCAGCGGACTCATCTTCACCATGTCGTGCAGATACTGGTGCAGTAAATGCAAATCCAAATGCTTGGCATTAAATCCGGAGACGAAGAACTTGCCGGGGCCCGCCAGGTGAATAGAGCTGGCGGTAGCGGCGGCGAGGGCGTTGTGCCACAACTTGACGAACTCGATACAGCGCGGGTCGCCCTGGTGCGCGTTTTCGAAAATCTCGTCTGGTTCCATATCCAGAAAGCGGAGGCGCATGGCGCGGTTACCCATGATGCTTTCCAGGTGGCCGCGGCCGCCACAACCGCAGAAGCGCTCGCGAGGATCGAGCGAGACCACCACGTGGCCGCCCTCCCAGATTCCTTCGTGCCAGGGGTAGATGCCGAAACCGACGCCGTTACCCAAGGTCCAGACGCGGACGAGGCGATCCAGGTGGCCGTGTGTAGCCGCAAGGCCCGCCGCAACGGCGTCGGCGTCATTGTAGACATGCACCGGAGCATTGATGCCCGATTCGCGCAGGGCCGCGGACACCAGCTCGCGCATATTGACGCCCTTGAGCTGGCGAACATTCGGCGATTCTTCGACCAAGCCATGGCGAATGATGCCGGGCAGGCCAATGCCGATGGCATCCACGCTGACGCCTGCGGACGCGGCTTGAATCTGATTGGCGATGATTTGCGCGATACCGGCGGCGGGCATTCCGTGCCACGGATCGGTATCCAGGTCTTCGAAGATGAGCAGCTTGCCGGCCAAGTGGTGGTCTTCCACCAGGCCTGTAGCGATGTGTCCGGCTGTGGTGATTCCGATGGCTCGCCGCATCATTCGAGTCGGGTCAGTTTGTTTAATCCATTAAAGGCGGCTACCTTATAGCATTCCGCCAGGGTCGGGTAATTGAAAACGGTATTCACGAAATAGTCCATGGTGCCGCCGAGGATCATCACCGCCTGGCCGACGTGCAGCAATTCGGTGGCGCCCTCTCCAATAATATGGACGCCCAGGACGGCCTTGGTTTCGCGATGAAAGATGATTTTCAGCCGGCCGGTGTTGTCGGCGCGGATCTGGCCCTTGGCGGTCTCGCGGTAGTAGGCGACGCCGACTTCGTAGGGAACGTCTTCATCGGTAAGTTGGTCTTCAGTCTTGCCGACGAAGGAGATTTCGGGAATAGTATAAATGCCGTACGGATAAGACGCGGAGTTGGATTGCACCGATTTGCCGAATGCCCGGGCGGCGGCGATGCGTCCCTGCTCCATGGACACGGAGGCGAGACTGGGAAAACCAATGACATCGCCCACGGCGAAGATGTGCGGCTGTTTGGTTCGAAAATCCGCGTCCACCTTGATGCGGCCGCGGGAGTCCACTTCCACATCGGGGGCGGCGAGATTCAACTCGTCCACATTGCCCTGGCGCCCTACCGAGTAGAGCAAGGCATCCCCGCTTAGTTTCTTCTTGCTCTCCAGGTTTGCGACCACCGATCCGTCGGGCATGGCATCCACGCTCTCCACCTCTTCGCCGAGACGCATGGTTACGCGGCGGTCGCGCAGGTTGTAGGAAAGCGCCTCGACCATTTCGGCGTCGGCGAATTCCAGGAGACGAGGACGCTTTTCCACCAAGATGACGCGGACGCCCAGCGTGGCGAAAATGCACGTGTACTCGACGCCGATGACACCGCCACCGACCACGATGAGCGTTTTCGGAATATCCGGCATCTGGAGCACTTGGTCGCTGTCGATGATATTGCGGCCGTTCAAGGGAATCTTTGGCGAGGAAGCGGGCTTTGTTCCGGTCGCAATGATAATCACCTCCGCGGCGAAGGTCTGCTGGCCGCGCAGGCCGTTCACCTGAACGGTGTGCGAATCGACGAAGCTGGCGACGCCTTGGATGAGCTCCACGTTGTTGCGCGAAAGTTGCGCGTGAATAACGTCGACTTCGGTCTTGATCACCTGCTGGACGCGGAAGGCCAAGTCGGCCATGGCGATCTTTTCCTTGACGTGATAATTGACGCCGTAGATGTTCTGGTAGTAGTAGCCGGAGAGATGCAGGACCGCCTCGCGGATGGTCTTGCTGGGGATGGTCCCGGTATTGATGCAAACGCCGCCGATGATCTCGCGCCGTTCGACGAGGGCGACGCGTTTGCCTAGTTTGGAGCCTTGGATAGCTGCCCGTTGCCCAGCGGGACCCGAGCCTATGACGAGCAGGTCGTAGGTTTGCACCTAGGAACTAATCTAGCGCATGTCGGGTGCGTTCGCTACGATTTTTGCTCCAAAGACAGCAACTTTTGCTTGCGCTTGATGCCCCAGCGATATCCGCCCAGATCGCCGTTCTCGCGAACTACGCGATGGCAGGGAATCGCCACGGCTACGGGATTGGTGGCGCAGGCGCGGGCGACGGCTCGGGCTGCTTTCGGGTGACCGATGCTTTTCGCGATTTCTCCATAGGATTTCGTGACGCCGAAGGGAATGGCTTGGAGTTGCTCCCAGACCAGGCGCTGGAACGCGGTCGCGCGAATGTCCAAAGGTAGCGGGCCGGCGTGATGGCCTCGAACACGGTCGCGGATAGCGCGGACCGATGTGGAGAGTTGACGGTCCGAACGCACCAAGTCGGCTTGCGGATATTCGTGGCGCAGGGCGACCTCGAGCGCGCGATCGGAGTCGCCGAACTGGACCGAGCAGATTCCTTTTCCAGTGGCGGCGAGCAACATCCGGCCGACATCGGAGGCGGCGATCGTGTAGCGAATGGTTACGCCGGAGCCTTGTTTGCGGTAGCGCGAAGGGGTCATGCCGAGTTGCGAGGAGGCGCGCTCGTACAGGCGGCTGCTGGATCCGTATCCCGCGTCGTACATGGAGCGGGTCACGGAGTGGCCTTGGCGCAGACCGGCCTTGAGCGACTGCAGGCGGCGGGAATCGGCGTAGGCGCGCGGCGTGATGCCGGTCATCGCCTTGAATGTTCGCTGCAAGTAAAACGGGCTCAGGCCGATGGCGCGGCTGAGCATTTCGAGTGTCGCCGGTTGGTCCGGATGGCCATCGATATAACGGCAGACCTTTTGCACCAGCTCAGAATTGGGGTTGCCGGTGGTGTCGGAATCGGGTTTGCACCGTTTGCAGGCGCGAAAGCCGGCCTGCTGGGCAGCGGTGCGTGTTTTGAAAAACACCACGTTCTCAGGCTTGGGCCGCCGCGATGGGCAGGAGGGCCGGCAGTAAACGCCGGTGGAGCGCACGGCGTAGTAGAACACGCCGTCCATCGAGCGGTCGCGGCCGTTGACGGCGTCCCAATAGCCGGCTCGCCAGAATTCCTGTTCGTCGTGGTTCGGCATGGGTTCGCTGGCATTCATCATTGTAAGCGCCTCTGCGGTGGTCATAAGTGGATGTGCGGTGTTCATTGCGATTCCTCCCTACACACTCATGCTAAGCGGCAGCGGCGGAGATAGATATCCGCTTCTTGCGGTTGAAATCGATTTTTCAGGGGTGCTGTTCGTTGGCTAATTCGAGCGTGATGGAGCCGATGGGAAAGCTCATGCGGGCACGAATCTGGACGGGCATCTGGCGTACATCGTCGGTCAGCCAGATTAGTAGTTGCGCCTTGCGGGCATAGAGCGCGCCGTTGAAGACGAAAGCTTCGTAGCGAATGGTGTTGAATGTGCCCGCCTTGATTTTGATCTGTTCGCGCTGCTGTGCCTCCACGCGGGCGGAGACGGTTTTCTTGCCATCGCTCAATGGAACCTGAGCCGACTGGCCGGGCGATAGTTTCAGAGTTCTGAGCTTGTAGATGCCACCGATGATATCGCTGACGCACGCCGGGATGTCGGCCTCGGCGGTTTTGAAGATGGAGTTCTTCAGCAGGTCCCGCTCCACGTAGGTGGCCTTACCGCGGGCGCGATCGTAAATGACCTTGGTTTCGCGATGACGGCTGCGCTCGATAGCGTTGAGCTCGGTGCTACTGGCGCAGAACTGATTGTCCACATCGGTAGTGTAGTTATCGTCGAGCTTGTAGAGCTTGGAAACCAACCCTGCCGATTCGATGTGCAACTTGGACTGCCACGATGGTTTATTTGCCGACCTCTCAGCCAGGAGGCGGAGTTGGGCGCTACCGGCGTAGATCAGGCGCCATTCGATGTTGTAGGAGAGCGTCTCTTGAGTAGGAAAGGGCGCGAGGGAGGAACTGGCTGGGGACGATTGCGGGAGAGAGGGAGGCGTCGCCAACAGGGCCAAGCACGCGCAGGCAAGGCGTGTAGTACTTCCTGGCATGAACTTTGAGTGTGACAGATGACAGAAGATGCCGCAAATCCGCTGGGTGGTGGGAAGTGGGTGGTAGGTGGTGGGAAAGACTTTGGCTTTGCGTCTACGACGCGACACCTGGCGCGTCAATCAACATTGCTGAAGAGGTGCGCGGTATCCGCGACTATCTCCGGCGGACCGAAGGCTGACCGATTTGCCGGATCATGCGATTGAGCGCGTGCAGCGGCGAGTTCGGCTCGGCGGGCACGATGTGCCGGAAGAAACCATTCGTAGGCGGTATGGTGCTGGGCTACGAAACTTCTTTGAACTGTATCGGCCGATTGCTACTACGTGGCGCTTCTCCGACAATGAGATTTTCGGTGGCTCCCGATTGATTGCGAAGAAAGTCCGGAACGGCCAAGAGACCGTCCGCGACGAAGAATTGTGGCGTAAGAACAAAGAGGAATACGACGATGCCTAAGAACGGAGCGGAAGCGTCAACGAAGTCCATCGCTGACAAAATTGAAGACGAAGCGGCCATCGACGCAGCACTCAAGCGCGCATTCCACAAGGCTGTCGTCCGGCATCGGCAGGGCAATGTCCCGATGGTCTTCGGTGAAAACGGCCGGATCTACGAGGTCTCGCCGTTCGACATCCCCATTCCTTCCGACAAGAAGTAAGTTTGACGCCTAGCGTTTTCCGGCGAGTTGGTTTAGGCGGACCAGCGCTTCCACGAAGTCATGCGGTTTCGCCAGGAACATAGTGCGTCCTTTCAACCGCTTCATGAGTTGCTGGATGCTGTCGGGCATCGTTTCGGGGTCCCGATCAACAGGTGGCGGCAACTCTGGACGCCGCCCGGGGCCAAGGCCCGGTCCTCGTGGCGCCTCGGTGAGTCCCAAAGGAGAAGACAGGGGCAGCAACGGCCGCTTGTATTGGAGATAGAAGAACTGCTCTATCGCAGGTGGCCGGCTATTCATCGCAAGGGCCGGAATTGAATCGACGGTTCTGGAGTGAGACCCGAGAAAGATGACCGCATCGGAAGGTTTCTCACGCCGGACTTCTGTTTCAACAAGGCCGGTCAACAAATCGACGGTACCCTTTGGGTTGTTGACGACACTGTAATCCACCGAGGCAAGTTGCTGTTCATTGATGGCCTTCGAAACATTCTCGATTTCCTCAGGAGCGAAATTATCGTTGCGCATGACGATCCGTTGTTGCTCCAGATTGAATACCACCAGGCGCACCTCGCGTGCGGGTAGCTGCTCCATGAGGGCTGAAAGCATGCCGGCCAGCATTGTTGTGTCGTCTTCGGATATAGACAGGCGCCTGGAGCGCGGGGCGGCGTGGACGAAAATCGTCAGACGGCCGATCTTCGGATTTGCGGAGCGCCGGGCCGCCAAAAAAGGGCCGGATATTTCTCCCACCGTGTTCGGGGGCATAGCCGGTTGCAGTCCCTGTTCGAGGCGGCCGAGTTTCGCGCCGATGCGCCAGGCACTGTGGCACGTCCGCTTTTCATCGTCTTGCGCCAGCGCCCTCACGTCGTAGATTCCCTCGCCGACGACAAAGCCACCGGCGACCTCGCCCTCGGCGTTGTTGCTCTGGACCTCGGGCAACTTGGATGTGCTCACCAGGTACACAGGCTGGCCCGTGGACGGCGTCACTTGCAAAAGAGTGGTCCAGCCGTGTCCCGGCCCCAGAAACTGGTTGAGCGGTACGCGGATCCTGTAGCCGGTTTCGAGCCGCATGCTGAAATCCAGAGCGGGCTGGACAGGCTTTATCTCGCACTGCAAGGTCGGCGCCGCGCCGGGGGCATTGAATGCTCGCTTGGCTTTGTCGATATGATCCGCGTCCACGAACTGTTGCGCGGATACGCCGCAGTGCATCGTGAGCGCGATTGCGCCGAGTTTCTTGCGCAGACGCATTTAGGCTCTTTACGCGTATCATAACAGTCTGCCTTCCACCCAAGCTGTACAACACTGAAATCAGATGGGTCTAGCGGATTCTTTCTTCGGCCTAAGGAATACGACGATGGCTAAGAACGGAACCGAGACCTCGACGAAATCGATTTCTGACAAGATTCAAGAGCGC
>DASQGY010000151.1:0-24922 GCA_035632375.1 Bryobacteraceae bacterium
ATTAAGGACGATTGGGGCGGCAAAGCCTTCGAAGACATCATGGCTGTAGCCGATCATGTAGCCTCGCTCCCCTACGCGGACCCCGAGCGTATGGCGGCAGCCGGAGGCTCCTACGGCGGCTACATGGTCGATTGGATTCTCGGCCACACCCAGCGATTCAAGGCTCTGATTTCCCATGCCGGTGTCTACGATCTGCGCAGCGAATTTGGCGCAACCGAGGAGCTGTGGTTTCCACTGTGGGAGTTCAACGGCACGCCGTGGGATAACCCCGAGACTTACGCCAAGTGGTCGCCGAGTTACTACGCCAAGGAGTTCAAGACGCCAACGCTGGTTATTCACGGCGAGATGGATTTCCGCGTTCCGTACACCCAGGGATTGCAGCTATTCACGGCGCTCCAAATGCAAAAGGTGCCGTCGAAGCTGCTCGAGTTCCCCGACGAAGGCCACTGGATTATGAAGCCCCAGAACAGCGTGCTCTGGTACAACACGTTCCTGGAATGGATTGGCGAGTGGACAAAAACCGCGACTCCACCACCCGCTGGTCACTAGCGAAATGATATACTCAGCCCAAGATCCCCGGATCAGCCACTGCCTATGTCCGATTATCGCCTTGGGGATGTAATCGACGATCACTGCATCAAGTGCCGCCGGATTACTAACCACTCGATCGTCTCGCTGGTAACCGGCGCCCCGGCCAAAGTTCGCTGCCGCACCTGTTATCACGATCACGACTACCGTCACGAAATCGCGCCTCCTTCCAAGAAGGAACTCAAGAAGATGGAGCTGTTCAAAGAGGTGCTGTCGACGGTTACGGATGGCGCACAGGCTCCTGCGGCCGTGCCTGAACCTGCGCCCGCGCCGGCGAAAAAAGTCAAAGCGCGCGGCAAGAAAGCGTGAGCGCTTCCTCGCCCTGGGATGCCGATCGCTACGAGGGCAAACATTCCTACGTCTGGCAATTCGGCGCAAGCCTGGTAGACTTGCTCGCACCGCAACCGGGTGAGCGGATTCTGGATGTCGGCTGCGGTACCGGTCACCTCACCGCGGAGATCGTTGCACGCGGGGCGGACGTTGTCGGCATCGACAGTTCGCCCGACATGCTCGGCCAGGCCCGGCAGAATTATCCAGCGTTGACATTCGCCTTGGCCGACGTTACTACCGTCCAGTTCCCGGAAAGATTCGATGCGGTTTTCTCCAACGCCGTCCTGCATTGGGTCAAGGACGCCGAAGGCGCAGTGAGTTCGATGGCCGCGGCCCTGCGCCCCGGTGGGCGATTCGTGGCCGAGTTCGGCGGCAAGGGCAATATTGCCGTGATTCGCACCGCGCTTCGTCAGGTGCTCGGCGATGCCGTCGACGAAGGTTGCCCGTGGACCTTTCCCAGCATCGGCGACTACTCGTCCCTGCTGGAGAAGCACGGCCTGGAAGTCCGCGAAGCCTGGCTCTTCGACCGGCCGACGCCAGTGGAAGGCGAGAATGCCATGGAGGACTGGCTGCAAATGTTCGCCCGCAGCTACTTTGAAGGATTGTCACCGGCGGCCGTTAAACAGAAGATGGCCGAAGTGGTGGCTCGGCTGCATCCTGCTCTTTACCGCAATGGCGTGTGGACGCTCGACTATCGACGCTTGCGCGTGGCCGCAATCCGGCGCTGAGTCGTTACGGAACCACGGAGATGGTCGTGTTGGTCGGAGTGGTGATCCCGCCGATCAGGATCTGCAGCGGGGCGTTGTCGTTCGGAGCAATATTCGGAACCTGGATGTTCAGTTGATTCACGCCCACAAACTGCGGACTGAGGCCGGCGAAGAACACGTTGGCCCTTACTCCGCCAACCCCCACAATAATGGGCGTCGTGATATTGCGCAATGCATCGAGAGAATTCGCGCCATCCGCGATTGGCTTGTCCACGGGACCCAGTCCAGTGGCGTAGACAATGAGAACGTCGCCGACCTTGGCGCCGTGGGTGGTGAGACCCGGAATCACGCCAGCCGGCCAGGCTAGGGTGCCATCCGCATTCACCGCAATCGCTCGTCCGCCTGAGGCGAAGATTCCTGGCGAGACGGGGCCAACAGTAACTTGAGCCGGCGGTGACGTGTTGCCATTCACCGTTACCGTCACGTTCACCGTGGCAGTGGCGCCCGCGGGAACCAGATTCCACGGTACCTGGCAGTTGATCTGCGATACCACTTGATTGGCCGGATCGTCGGGTTGGACATACAACAACGGTGAGGGTAGCGTAGTGCCGCCGTTGGCAAATGTCACTGTTACGCCGGCCAGCAACGTCGAGAGTGGAATTGAGTCTGCCGATGCTACCTTGCTCGCCAATTGCGATCCGAAGATTGAAATCAGCGATCCACCGGTGATGGGTTGGCCCTTCTGGAAGCCTGCGCCGTTCAGGATGCCGCCATCGAAAATGCTGGGCGATTGAGCCGAAGCCAACATCGCGGCGGCGATGAGAAGTAGGATTGCACGCATTCGCATAATAGAAGACTTGACCTAACTATAGAGTAGCGGTCATGGCAGGGCAATGGACGGGATGTAAACAATTTGTGAAATGTCACCGAGGGGCCTGTTTCTGCTGCAACTTGCGTAGCGTCTCCGTTACTTCCGGATCGTGGCCGCCATCGCGCTCAACGGCTGCTGCCGCTTCGGCAAGCGCCTCCTGATGCCGGCCGGTGATCTCCAAAAGTTGCGCCAGCGTCCAATGCGGCTTAAACCAGTTGGGCGCCCAGGCGATGGCATTCCGCAAACTCCGCTCCACCGACGCAGTGTCGTTCTCGGCGGCGAACAGCATGGCCAGGTTGTACCAGGCGTTCTGCCGGTCGTCGGCGGTGCTGGTAGCTCTCGCTCCGGCTTCGAGAGCTTGTTGCCGGGCCGCCAGACGCGTGGCGAACAGCGGCGTCCGGATGGCAAGCTGCTCCATCGCGCGGGAATAATCCAGGTCGGCGCCGGCGCCTTTGACGTTCCATTGCAAGTAGGCGCGATAAGCTTGGGCTGCCTGCTCCACGTTTCCCGCGGCAACGGCGCGCTGGGCCAGTTGAAGGTATCGATCGGCGGCTACAAGCTGAAGAGCGAAAACGGCTAAAACGAGCCCGGCGATCCAGCCAAGCGGCCAGAGCCAGCGCGACCAACGCGCCGCGCTCCCCTGCACAGGCGCTTCGCGAAGCGTCGTCACTGCCAGCAGCGCCAGCAACAGGTAAAAATACAGGGCCGTGGCGAGGACGAAGACGTTGAATTGCAGGCAGGCCAAAGCGGCAACGAAACCTGCCGAGAGTGAAGCGGGCGTGCGAGGGATGGCCCACAGCGCCAGGCCGCAGAGCCCTAGGAGCGCGAGCAATCCCAACAGACCTTCGCCGGTCAGCGCATCCAGAAAAATATTGTGCGGCGACTCATGATAAAAATCGGGATACGCCCGCGCCAGCTCCAGCGATTCGAAGCGCGGGAACTCGTAGGAGAAAGTCTCCGGACCGAATCCGGCCCAAGGGCGGCTCCCTGCCATGCGCAAGGAATCGCGCCACAGCAGCAGCCGTGCACCGCCGCGTGGATCGTCAAGCGACCAATAGAGCCGGGCTCGCAGCTTGACGCCAAGCGGCGAAAAGAAGAACAACGCAAAAGCGGCGGCCAAGGCCAGCCCAAACGCGATCACGCGAATTCGTATGCGGGACCGCCGAAGCACGGCGAACGCGATCGCGCCGATCGCCAAACCCAGAATCGCCGACCGCGTGCCGCTCAACACAATGGCGGCAATCGCCAACACTGCCACTGCTCGGGCGATGGTCTTCCTCCATCGGACGCCCTCGATTTGATCGAGGGTGAGCGCCAACGGCACGATCGCCACTAACCACGCCGCGAAATAATCGGCGTGACCCAGGGTGCCGGGGGACCGCACGATGGTGAAGGCGCCCTCGCCTACCTGGTATGCCTTCGCGGGCAACAGCGGGTCCCAACCGAAGTATTGAAAGATCCCATAGACGGCGCCCAGGCCGCCGCTGGCGGTACACCATCGCAGCAGTGTCCGGACGTTGTTCCGATCGGCCGCCATCCAGGCGGCTGCCGTCAATACAAAGAGCAACAACCCGGTCTCGGTGAGCATCCCGAGACGCCGCCACGTTCCGCCGTGAACGGAGACCTTGTCATACCTCGAGAATGACGCCGCCAGCGCGAACGCGGCCCAGGTAACAGCCAGCAGCGCGGCGAACCACCGCCCCGCTGTGGTAGCGAGGAGCGCACGAATGTTGCGCGAGTTCTCGCGGGGGTATAACGAAATTAGCGCAACGCCGAATAGAAGAATTACGATTTTGGGCGTAACATCGAAGTAAGACAGCAGACCGGGAGTTATCAGCAGTGGAACCAGCGCCGCAACCAGCGGCACAAGGAAGCGCATATGGATCAGGCTAGCGCAGGCTGGAGCGAGTCACGCGAAGTCACGGCGGAAAGGCTGCATGTACCAGTCGTTTGATCCATTCGAATACCTGGACTACTTGCGGCGTCGTTGGCGAGTCGTAGCGCTGGCCTGCCTGGTGGCGGTGGTGGTCACGTTCTCGGTAAGCCTGTTGATCCCGAAGCGGTACACGGCGACAGCGACCATCGTCATCGATCCGCCCGCTGGAATCGATGCGCGGACGGCAACAGCGGTGAGTCCGGTGTACCTTGAGTCGCTCAAGACCTACGAACGCTACGCCGAGAGCGACACGTTGTTCGCTCGCGCTGTCGAGCGCTTTCATTTGCTGGGCCCGGGATCGGGGCAAGCCATCGAGTCGTTAAAGCGCGGCGTGCTGAAGGTTTCGAAGATCAGGGACACCAAGATCATGGAAATCGGCGTGACCTTGCGCGATCCAAAACTGGCGCAGAATCTGGCACAGTACATCGCCGAGGAGACCGTTACTGCCAGCCGTGGGGAAAGCGCCGAGACCGATCGCGAACTAGTGGACAGCGCGCAAAAACAGGTAGCCGCCGCGCAGACTTCCGTAGATAGGGCGCAGAAGGCGCTCGTCAGCCTGGCCAACAGCGCGCCGGTGGAAGCGCTGCAGAGCGAGGTGGATGCGAGCGCTCAACTGCTTGAAAAGCTGCGCGAGCAACTGGTAAGCGCGGAAGCCGATGTCGCGGAATATGAGCAGCAACGAGGCGCGGATGGACAATTCTCGCGCGAGCAGTTGCAGGCGGGTCGGTCGCGGGCGGCGTTGCTCGAAAAACGGTCGCAAGAGCTGCAACGGAGTATTCATGAAAAAGGCAAAATCCTGTCGGAGCGCATCGCCAGGAAAGACCAACTCGATGCCGAGTTAAAGACGGCGCAAACATCTTACGAGAGCGCCGCCAAGAGTCTGCGGGAAGCTCTAGCCGCGGCCGGAACGCGCGGGGAGCGGCTGCGCGTAATGGATCCAGGCATCGTTCCGCAGCGGCCCAGTTCGCCCAATATTCCGCTCAACGTCGCCGCCGCGCTGTTGCTTGCGCTGGTGGCGTCGATTGTTTATCTGAGTTTTGCCTTCGCCTTGCGGCGAAGAGCAGTGGGATTTGAGCCCGCGGTGTCGCGCGGGATGCGCGTATGATTCTGGCCGGCGGCCGTCGGGATTCGCGGGAATTGCTGACCGGCGCGACGCTCGGCCTCTATGCCGCCCTAGCCGCGCTGATGCCGGGCCGCGTTGCCAAGTTGGTGCTGGCCGCCCCGCTGCTTGCGCTGCCGATTGTCTGGCCGATCCTGACTTTTCCGAACGCGTGGCTGGCCGCTTTCCTGGCGAGCGCGCTGTTGACACCTCCGTTGCCCATCCCGCTGGGCGACACGGGCCCACACCTAGCGCTCCTGTTCGCCGCCGCTGGGCTCTTCGTGGGCTTGCTACGGCTATCGGAATGGCGTCTCGAAATCGATCCGCTGCTGGTTTCGTTGTTTTCGCTCACGGCCATCATGCTGGCCAGTATCGGCATGGCCGCCTTCTACTCCGGCCTGGGAATCGCCGCGGCTAGTTTCGCGCGCGTAATGCTGTTCGGCATCTCCGTGTACGTTTTTCTCTACGTGCGCGACGGTCCGGCGAGGATCGAATCGACGCAATCGTTCCGCGCGCTTCGCTTGCTTTTCTGGGCAGCCATCGCGTCGGCCGTCTTCGCAGTAGTCGATTTCTATTTTCAATTCCCTACACCGGCAGGATACGAACCGCAGTTCATCTGGCTGGATACCGGCCGCTTCCGGCGGGCGCAGGGCGTGTTTTACGAAGCGAGCACGCTGGGAAATCTGTGTGCATTTTTCCTGGAGATGATCGCCGTCGCGCTGTTCCGTCCGCGCGCGAGCCGGCCGATCTCCCGGCTCGCGATGTTGATTGGCGGTGCGGCGCTGGCGGCGGCGCTGGTTCTGTCGTATTCGCGAGCTTCGCTGTTGAATCTCGGCGTGGCCATGCTGGTGCTCCTGTGGCTGCATCGCGAGAGATTTCGTTGGGGACGCCTGGTGTTGCGGCTGGGGCTGCTCGGAGCCGGAGCGGCGGCCGTTGTTGCCGTCGCGTTTCCGTCGTTTGCCGGGCACTACTGGCTGCGCGTCTCAAATGGGTTCCAGTATTTTTTTGAGACGCCCAACGCGGTGTTATCCGGCCGACTGGTGAGCTGGCAAATGCTCGGCAACTTCCTGCTTTCACATCCCGGGCACATGCTTTTGGGGGTAGGCTACAAAACGCTGCCTTATTCGACTTTCATCGGCAGGACCTCGGTGGCGGACAACACCTACATAAGTTCGCTTGCCGAAACCGGCATCGTCGGTCTGGCTGCGGTGCTGCTGCTGAACATTGCCATCCTCACCACCGCCTATCGGGCTTTCCGTTCCGGCCATCCGGTGCGATCCTTTTGTGGGGCGTGGATGTGCTGCTTCTGGGCCGGCCAAGCGGTACAGATGCTCTCAGCCGATCTGCTCACCTATTGGCGGGTTCTGCCGGTGTATTTCTTCGTACTGGCGCTGGCGGCGTGCGCAGAGGCCGGGTAGAAGCTACGCACCGCCGCGCGGCCGAATCTCCGGCGCAGCGAAAAAGACTCGCAAAGCAGAAATCAGAATCAGGCTCCCTCCGGCGCCGTACATCATGATTTTCCACGGCACAGCGAATTCGCCGCCGGTAGTCCAGAGGATTGATTGAGACAAGAAGGCAAAGCTGATGCCGATGGCTGCCTGGAGCGCCGGCTTCAACGAAAATCGTCTCGCTGGGTTAGCGTAGGCATCCACCAGAATGAGAGCCAGAAGGGTCACTGCCGTGGGGATGGCCAGTCGCAGCAGGCCCCAATCCTCATACAAAAACGATGCTGGGCCGAGCCACCAGGCGGCGATTACGAACGACAGGTAGAGGGCGAATGCTTCCATCAAAAGCAACTGCGGATCCGTGATGCGGCGTATCCTGCTCAGGATCACGAGCGGAACGGTGCGCATTGCGTCGTGGAGATATTGGCTTGTGCTGCGGTAGCGCTCGTGAAGGTCGCCGAGAACGTGCTCACGGCAAACGGGCGGTATCAGCCAACCGATGATCGCTTCCGCGACGCGGGGTGGCGCCGGCATCAACCCGCCTCTTTTCCCCATCGCTTGCCCCATTCTTTGGCCCACTCCTTACCCCAAACTTCCACGATGGTGTCCCAAATCCGCTTTGCCGTCGCCGCCGATTCCTGTAGGGCTCGTTCGCCGAGAGCCTCGAGTTTGTAGCAGCGTTTGGCTCTGCCGCCGCGCGCGGACGTTGGATCGGAGAGCCAGGACGAAACGAAGCCCTTGTCTTCGAGACGGTCCAAAGTGACGTAGACGGCGCCGAGCGACGCCGCTTTCGGACGGGCCAGTTCTTCCACTTTGGCGTGGATCGAAACGCCATAAGCATCCTCACGCAGGCTCAAGATCGCAGTGAGCACCAACTGTTCGAATTGACCGGCAGACTCCGGGCTGGCCATTACTCCAACAGTGTATGACAAATAGGCACTGCTGTCAATACCGTACGTCGTGCAACCATATTGCCAGCGGATGAACATCCTGTTTCTGGACCAATTCAGCGAGATCGGCGGCGCGCAACGCGGGCTGCTGGACGTGCTGCAGGCGGTGGAAGAGCGTGGGTGGAAGGCCCACGTGCTGATTCCGGGCGGCGGGCCATTGGTGGAACAACTGCTGGCGCGTGGCGTTGCTGTTGATGAAATTCCGTGTGGGCCGTATCAATCGGGGAGCAAGAGTCCCAGCGATTTTCTGCGGTTCGCGTTCGACGTACGCCGCCAGATTCGAGTGATAAGGGATCTTGTGAGCCGCACGACGTTCGACCTGATCTACGTCAACGGTCCGCGCTTGCTCCCCGCTGCGGCGATCGCCTCCGAGCGGCGTTTGCCGGTGCTGTTTCATCTGCACAGCCACATCAATCAGCGGTACGCAGTCCGATTGGCGCGCTGGTGTTCCGGACGCGCCGACGTGACCGTTGTCGCGTGCAGCAGGTCCGCCGCCGGATCCGTCGCCGGAATAGTTCCGTTGGAAAGAGTCCACGTGATTGTGAACGGAATCGCCGAGATCCCGTTTCGGCAGCGGGCATTCAACGGGGATTGGTGCATCGGGATGGTGGGCCGCATCAGCCCGGAGAAAGGGCAGATCGAGTTTCTCAAGGCGGTCGCCGTCCTCAGGGCCGAGTTCCCGAATATCCGGTTCTTGATTTGCGGAGCGCCGCTCTTTGCGATGGATCGCTACTTCGACCAAGTGTGCACCGAAGCCCGCGGGCTGAACGTGGAGTTTCTCGGATGGCGCGAGGACGTCGCCTCGGTATTTGCGGAGCTCGATGTCCTGGTAGTGCCATCCAAGCAGGAAGCGATGGGCCGTGTGTTAGTGGAGGCGTTCTCGGCCGGCGTTCCGGTGGTGGCCTTCCCGGTGGGCGGAATCCCTGAAGTGATCGCCAATGACGAGACTGGATTCCTGGTTCAGCCAGCTACTCCCGAAGCACTCGCCGTAAAGTTGCGCGAACTGCTGACCGGCGATCCGAAGCGGTTGCGCGCCGTTGCCGCGAACGCCCGCCGCGCCTGGGAGGAGCACCATACGCTGGCCTCGTATCAGGCCACTATTACGGATCTGATGTGGCGGCTGGTTTCGGATCGGAGAGCAGAGCGCGAAAGAGCAGCGCCGCCACAACACACATGAGCGCCGCGCCAATCATCACCGGTGGATAGCCGAAGTGTTCGAGCAAGCGCCCCGCTGCTGCCGCCGCGATGGCCTGGCCGCTGAAGGTCACCAGGAAGTTCAGAGACGACGCGCTGTTGCGCTCGCCCACTCGCACGCTCTCCATCAGCAGCGTGAACATGCCGGGCTCGCTCATGTATTGCGACATCATGTATCCGGCGTAAGCGCCTGCGGCCCACCAAGGTCCGCCGGCGGCCGCCAACGCGAGCAGTGCGAACGCGGTGCCCAACTGCATCCCGGCGATGCTGCGGGTCAGCCCGAATTTGCGGAAGATCAGAGGCGTGGCTAGAATCGCCAGCACCTGCGCGATCTGCGATCCGGAGAAAACATAGCCGAGTTTTTCCACCGGCAACTGAATGCGGCGCACGAAGAACACGTTGAAAAACGGATTCAGCGCACCGGTCCCCAGGTTCCAGGCAACCATAGCGATCAGAAATCGCCAGAGCATCGGGCTGGGGCGGCGGAGTCTGCGTTCACTCGGCGGAAGGGCTCCGAATTGCACTTTCGACAGCGGCAACAGCGCAAGCAGGACGATGGCGCAGCCGATGAACAGCGACGTGCGATACGACGTGACGCTGGAAGATGCCAGATGGAACCGCGTGAGCCATCCCGGCATGCGGCTCGCGGCGAGCCCTCCCAGAATGCCGATGGAGATGCCCGCCGAGCAAATCAGACTGAATCCCAGTGGACGATTTTTTTCGTTGGTCAATTGAGTGATAGAGGGCGAATACGCAACGGGCCAGAAAGCGGACGTGATACCCGCAGCGGCGGAGAGCGCAAGCAGCGCGGGCACGAAGGTGACATAGGCGCGCAGAGCGGAGAGCCCCGCCGTCAGGGCGAAGGCCGTGAGCAGAGTCCTGCGGATTCCAAAGCGCTGCATGGCCACCACCGCCAGCAGCGAGCCCGCCACCGAACCCGCCGTCATAACGCCCGACATCAGTCCGATGACGTCTTCTCGAAATCCCAATTGCAGCAGGTACAGGTTGTAGAGAAAGAAAAACACGAACATACCGAAGTCGAAGAAGGCTTCGGCGAAGAAGAATTGCCAGTACTGCGACCCCAGTCCGGTGCCGGACCAAAACCAGCGCACCGCACTCGCCGCTGTGGGGAGTAACGCGCGCGCGTGGTGAATTGTGCGCGAGAACAGCAAAGCCAGATAGCTCGATCGGGCCCGCAACCGGACCCGCGTAGTGAGTTGCTCCTTGGGAACGAAAATCGCGCCGACGGGACCGGGCAACTGTTCGGGTACCAGCCTGCGGCGCAGCATGTCGAGGCGGCCGGCGGTGGAGCGGATCAAGGTCCAATGCAGCCAGAGCTCATCTTTGTTCGGCCGGAACCAACCTTCCAGCGGCGACGCAGAATACATCGCCAGCCATCGGCTGACATCCAGTGGCAGCGCCTCGATGGCCTCGCGCGCCTGCTCCGGCAGTTGGCAATCGAACCAGCGCTGCGCGATGTCGAAGCAGATCGCTTCCAACTGGCGCAGCGATTCGTGGTGCAACTCGCGCCAGGCAGTCCAAAGTTCCGTGTCGCCGGAACTGTGATGCAGCATCCAAGCCAGCTCGTACACGTGAAACGGCCGCAGGCTGCCGCGCAAAAGATGCCGAAGCATGTGAAGCGCCGCATTGGCGATGGCGTCGGCGGGGTGCAGCGCCTGAAATCGCACGCCATCGACCTCCGCTTCTTGCCGGCGCTCCCAAAAACATTCCACTCCCTCGGGCGAGATGCGCTCGGTCTCGCGATGCCAGAGCTGGAAATGCAATTCGAGCGGCACCGGGATATCCGGGTCGAAGTGGCGCCCCGTCCACTGATATCCGGTCTTGCGAATCATGGTGGGCAAATGATTCATGGGGTGGCGATCGAATGGCGTAATCGGCTCGTAGCCCAATTCGAGTGCGACGTCGCGAGCAGCCTCCAATTGCGATTGCGGGAAAAGGAGATCGAGGTCGGAATGAAAGCGGCGCCGCGGATCCTCCACGAATCGAGGGCAGTGGCTGAAGCCTTTCAGTACGACAAACTCGAGGCCGGCCGCGTGGAAGGCGTCGGCGGCCTCTTGATAAATCGCCTTGATGCGCGTCCAACGCAGCGCGTTGTCAGCCAGATCGGCCTTGATCCGTGTGCGAACCCAATCCGGCAGAATCTCGCCGCAGGTCTGAAGGAGCGCGAAGCTCAATTGCGTTCGATCGGTGAAGTCGAGCGCCTGGTTCCATTCCGTTTCGGTGAATTCTCCTAGTGGCGCGCGCTGGGGCGACGAGAATCGCAACGCCGCCAGCACCGTGCGGGCATAACCGGGGATGCGTGGGTTGAATTCGCTCAGAAATCGAATCTTAGAGCAAATTGCATGCGCCGTGGGTCGCCTGCCGAAAACGCTTTGCCGAAGAACGGTCCGAAATCGGGATAGGGGCCTGGGATTCCGATGTTCGGGTGATTCAGCGCGTTGAAGGTTTCCGCGCGAAACTCGATGGTCTTTTGTTCGCGCACCACGAATCGGCGATGCAGGGCAGCATCCACCACGGCGTTGCCAGGGCCGGGGAGAACGTCGCGGCCGGCATTGCCGAACGTAAAGGGCGCCGGGTCCGAGAACGCGTTCGGATTGAAAAAGCGATCGGCGCTCCGCTGGCTGGCGGGCAGATTGACATTCTGGCCGGGAACGACGTTGGGGCGGTTGGGGGTGCCGGAGTTCGCGAAGTCGCTGGCGAAATAAACCGGATTCAGCGGCGTGCCGTCCTGGAAGGTCAAGTTGCCGCTCAGTTGCCAGTTGTTCAACACCGCCTTCAGAACTGGCGCGCCGGGCAGCGAGTACACGTAACCGGCACTCAGCCTGCGCCGCACATCGAAGAACGAAAGCCCGCGCTCCAGCCTGAGATTGCGTTCGTCCTGCGCGCCAAAACTGGCGAACTGTCCGGGCACGATGTTGTCGGTGTCGTCAATGGACTTGGCCCACACGAAACTGGCGATGAACGACAACCGGCCGGTGAAGCGCTTCTCCGCTTTGATCTGCAGCGAGTGATAAATCGAGTTGGCCAGGTGCTGGCGCTGCACAAGCTGGCCAAGGCTTGGGAAGGTGCGGAGCGATTGCAGGTCGCCGGGCCGCGGAGGCAGATTCTCGCCGGTTTCCACGTGGGCTGGCGTATTGAATCGGCGAAAGCGCCCCAGGCCGGTCCCCTTGGTCCCAACGTACGCGATCTCGAAGACGGTGTTGCCGGCCAACTCATGTTGGATACTTGTCGACCACTGTTGCACATAGGGTGTGCGTGCGTTCTGATCGACGCCGAAATAACTTGGGAACCCAGTGGACGCGGTTTGCGGGAAGCCATTCTCGAAAGTCAGCACTGGCTTCAATCCGCTTGGCTGGTTGAACTCATTGCGTACGCCATTACGCAGCAGATCGTAGGTTTCCACCGCGATCTCCGGACTGAAATAGATGCCGTATCCGGCGCGGAAAACGGTATCGTGCGAACTCCCAAGAACGTGTGGCAGCCGAGCAGCCAGTCCGAGGCGCGGCGCGAAATCCAGGCGCTTCGGATTGATGCCTGTGCTCACCCGGCGCAGTACGGGCGCTTGGGGAAGGTTCGAATAATCCAGATTGAAGAGGTTGCCGCGGTCTTCACTGAAGGGCGCGACATATTCGTAACGAAGGCCCGCCGACAGGCTGATGCGCGAGGTTAGACGCCAGTCGTCCTGTACGTATGCCGCGTATGTATTGTGGCGCAAATACGCCTGCGCGTCCCCAACCGATCGCTGCGTCTGCGCTGGAAAGCCCAGCAGGAAATCGGCGAACGCGTCGCCGGTGGTGTCCGGATTAGCCGGATCTTGCGTGTACTGCCCAGTGAAGACAAAATTGCCGCGTACGAACAGACTCTGCAAGTAGGCCATGGTGAAATGCGTGAACTGCGCGCCGGCCTTCCAGGTGTGCCGTCCTTGGGTGCGGGCGAAGCTGGTGGAGAAATGCCAGGTGTTGTCGCGCTGCACCTGCGGCAGGTTTTGCGAGTCCTGCACGGTTTCGAAATCCGTCACCGTCAGCGTCGGCAGCCCGTAGGTGAACGGGTTTGTCGAGAGGCCATTGATGCCCAGATTGGCCAGCACGTTGGCCCCGAAAGCGCTCTCCGGGAGATCGAAGACGCGCAATCGTGTGAATGAGAAGTGATTCTCGTTCACCCAGGATGAGCCGGCGAAAGTATGGCCGATGGCCACCTGTTGCGCGCGCGTATTTTCCGAGGTGGGCAGGGCGGGGAACGATCCGGCGAGCAGCGTGCGATCGTCATTGACGGTGTAGCGCACAAACGCGCGGTTGCGTTCGCCCCAAGCGCGGTCCAGCCGGAGCGAGCCGTTGTCAGCGTGATCGCGGTTCGGGGTTGAGTCGAGAAAATTGTTTCCGTTCGCCACGGGGTGATTGGGCAGCGGCTCAAAGGCCGTGAGATATTTCGCCGTGGCCTGATCGATGCGGCTGCGTGGAATTCGGTTGTCCCCGAACGGCAAGCGTGCGCCGGCCGCGTCGAAATTCACCGGATCGAAGATCGGCTGGCGCCCGGAAAAATCGCCGGTGCGAATGGTCGCGTCGGGAAGCAGATGCTGCGTCGAGCTGGCGGATCGGCCGCGCAGTCCTTCGTAGGAGGCGAAGAAGAAAGTGGAAGGCGTTAGCGGGCCGCCCAGCGACGCTCCGTACTGATTCTGCCGGAAGACGGCGCGCGGCAGATCCGGCGACTCGAAGAAGCCCCGGGCGTCGGTCGCTTCATTGCGAAAGAATTCGAATGCGTTCCCGTGGAACTGCTTGGTCCCCGGCTTGGTGACCACATCGATCACCGCGCCGCCGGACTGCGCGAACTCGGCGGGCGCGAGAGAAGTTTGGATGCGAAACTCGGCCACCGTCTCGAGCAACGGAACCACGGCGATGGCATAGACATTTTGGTCGGTATTGTAGGCGCCATCCAGGATGTAGTTGTTCTCCGTGGAACGGGCCCCGTTCACCGGCGCGTTGAAAGCCACTGCGCCGCGGTTGCCCTGCAGGTCGTTCATGATGTCGTGCGAGAATCCGCCTAACTGTCGCGGGATGGCGCCGGGGCCCAGGGTCACAAGAGAAATGATGTTGCGGCCCAGCAGCGGTAGTTCCTGGATGAATTTCGATCCCAGCAGATAGCCCTCAGAAGCTTCATCGGTTTGCAGCGGGGTGCTGCGAGCACTCACGGTGACCGTCTCGTGACTGGACCCCAAGCGCAGATCGAAATCGACGCGAGCTTTTTGATCCACTTCGACAACGACCGGCGACACGGTAACTGCTTGAAAGCCCTCTCGCTGCGCGGTCACGGTGTAAGAGCCGGGGAGAAGATCGTCGATGCGGTAGCTGCCGAAACTGTTGGTGGTTGCCGTTCTAGTGAAACCAGTGGCGTTGCTGCGCGCCTGAATCGCGACGCC
This sequence comes from Bryobacteraceae bacterium, assembly GCA_035632375.1. Classification (GTDB taxonomy): domain Bacteria; phylum Acidobacteriota; class Terriglobia; order Bryobacterales; family Bryobacteraceae; genus Palsa-89. The sequence goes on from DASQGY010000151.1 coordinate 14,555, forward strand.
CGGAATGGATGCCCCTTTCTCGTCGCGCGCGTCGCCGAGCAAGCTGCCGGACGATACTTGGGCGTGGACGGGTAGGATCAACGCTGTCAAAGAAACGAGCAATACAAAATAGTTCTTCATGGATGTTTGGGCCGGTGGACCTCAGCCTCCAGAATCCACCAGTTGCTCCAGGCGATGAATGGCGCTGTCGAAATCCCGATAACACAACTCCCAGATCCCAGCGCCAGCCAGCCGCTCATACGATCGTAATTGTTCGGCGCGGACCTCCGCTGCTCCGTAACAGGCGCCCCCTTTGCACGACTCCAGGAATTGGTCCCTGGGATATGGCCGCAGCCGGGCCGGTCCCGGTTCATTCCGGTTCAAGAAAACAATGTGATCGATCTGGCAGCCCAGCGCGGTGGTGATCGGCAACTCGCTGGTTAGCAGCTCGATGCCCAGCTTGCCGTTCGGACGAACCTGCGGTAGGCGATCCTTAAGCTCGGGAAACAGGTCGCGGGCGTCTTGACGGAACCGTATGCAATGCCGCTCTCCAATGGCATACCGGTCTGTGTTCTTGCGCACCAGAAACGTTCCATCGTCGGTGACGTAGCTCCACCCGGCGCGAGCGCAAGCGTAAGCCAAGGTGCTTTTGCCGGACATAGAGTCTCCACACAGAGTCACTCCGCTGCCATTCCGTGCTATTAGTGCGCTGTGAATCACGGAGAGCGATGCATGTTGCACCAGCGTGAGCGCCGTCGAAACCAGAAATCGATAACGCAGCAAGGGATGGTCGGCGGCCACCGGCTCCGTCACCCAACCGTAGGAGAAGCCCGCGTTCAAATCGCAGATGGCGAAGTTATCCGGATTGGCGTAGATGGACATCAGGTGTTCCCGTGACCGGATGATCGATCGAACCGGCAGCTTCGAATCGCCGGGCGTGACGCCGAGATGGAGCCGTACTGGCGCATCGTCGAAGGCTTGCGGATACGATGCCCAGCTCTCGGACGCCGCCTGAATCACGTGCTCGGAATTGCTGGCGATCTCCACCGCGAATCCCATCGGATAAAGAGTTCGGCGGAGCGGAAAAGCGACATCGCAAAGAACTGGATCGGGCGTGAATTGTTCGAGATTCTGTTCAATTGCGGATGGCGGAGGCATGAAGGGCTTCGTTTGTCAGATTACGCGATCGGCACCCTGAAAACCAGTATCCCAGGCACGGAGCCCGGAGATTTTACAAGAAAGGTACAAACCCGAAACAAGCCGGACCACAACACCAGCCAGCGCGATCCCCACCACGCCCAGCCAGCGCATGAACAGCGCGTCGAACACGAAAGTCAGCAACAGGCTGAGCGCGGCGACGCGATAGAGGAGACGGGTTTTCTTGAGCGCCGAAATAAGGCGGATTTCCAGCGCCAGCAGGACCACGATGGGAAGCTGCCACAGCGAAGCCTGCTGTACACGCGAGACCAGCAGCGTTGCAGTCTCGCTGAATGTTCCGTTTTGAAATAGAATGCGCACGATCGGTCCGGAAAAGTAAATCGTAGCGGCGGTCAGCGGAAGAATTACGCCCAGGACCACCAGCGCGTAGGTGCGCAGACTGTGGCGCACGGCCCTCGATCCACCAGCTACAACGCCGGCGGAGATGTGGGGCAGCACGGCCGTACCGACTGCCGTGGGGCCGATCACGATCAAGACTCCCAGTAGACGGGTACCGTAACTCAAGGCCGCGACACTTCCCGATCCCAGCCGTGCGGCCATTCCCTGATCGACCAAGGCCGACCCGGTCATAACCAGCGTGACGGCGACCAACGGCATATATTGCAACCCGACTTGGCGCAGCGCGGGGGCCATGCCGGTCCAGCGGGGAATCACGCTGTATCCGGCGAGCTTTGCACCCACGCCGCTCACAATCGCTTCGAGGGTTCCACCCGCGAGTGTTCCGATGGCCAGCACTGGCACGCCGTATTGTTTGCCGGCGGTCAGGATGGCGACGATCGAAAGTACCGGAGTCACCAGCGGCACGGCGGCGGCAAACGCGAAGTGATGCTCTGAATTCAGGGCCGCGCGCCAGGTGGCCGCGAGTCCGCTGAGAGGCACCACGGCGATCATCATTAACAGCAATTGTTGTGTAACCACCAGCTTGGCCGGTGTGAAGCTGGAAGCCAGCAGCGGCAGAAATAAACCCGACATCACGGCTGCAGCTAACGCCGCGAACAAGAATCCTGCGCCCGCGGCGGCCAGGACGCTGCGATAGAGCGCTTCCGCGGCGGCCTTTTGCTGTTTCTCGCGCAATTCAACCAAGGCGGGGATCAGCGCCGAATCGAGCGGTCCGGCGAGCATGTCGATGAAGAACGACGGCAGCAGGAAGGCGATCAGGTAGGCGTCCATGGCGTCGCCCGCGCCAAACATTCGCGCGGCCAGGATCACCTTCACCGCGCCGGCCACTTTGACCGCGAAGGTCCAGCCGCCAACGGTGACCGTGTCCGCGAGCATGCGCCGGCTGCTGATGCGCTTCATGGGAGTCTGCGGGGCGGCAGGAACCGTGGCATACTTCTCTACGATACCCCGTCGATATCAATCACCCCATGCGCGCCGCGATTGTCCATTATTGGCTGCTGAACATGCGCGGCGGCGAGCGCGTGGTGGAGGCGCTTTGCCGGCTGCTTCCGGACGCCGATCTCTTCACGCTGTTCTACGATCCCGCGAAAGTTTCGCCCACCATTCGCGCTCATCGCGTTCAGGCCTCCTTTCTTCAACCGTTCCGGCGCAGCTATCGGTCGCTACTGCCCTTGATGCCAATGGCGCTCGAGAGCTTTGACCTGCGAGGCTACGATCTGATCGTCAGCAGCGAGTCCGGTCCGGCGAAGGGTGTGATCGCGCCGTCGACGGCTCGTCACGTTTGCTATTGCCACACGCCGATGCGGTATCTGTGGGACCTCTATCCGGCCTATCGCAACGAATGGACGCATTCGCGATGGAAGCGCGCTCTCATGGCTCCGTTTGCGAATTATCTTCGGCTTTGGGATTTTGCCTCGGCGGCGCGGGTCGATGAATTTGTGGCGAATAGCGAATATGTACGGCGGCGCATCTGGAGCACCTATCGTAGGGAATCGGTGGTGATTCCGCCACCAGTCGCAGTGGAGAAGTTTTGTTGGAAACCGCCGGAGGATTATTACCTCATCGTTTCCGAACTGGTGGCGTACAAGCGCCTGGATTCGGCGATCCGCGTCTTCTCGAAGAACGGCCGCAAGCTGCGCGTGATTGGCGATGGGCCGGAATTCGCGGCACTGAAGAGGGCAGCGGCGGGGAATATCGAGTTTTGCGGGCGCTTGCGCGACGAAGAGGTGCGCGATGCTTATTCGCGCTGTCGAGCGCTGATTATGCCGGGTGAGGAAGACTTCGGAATCACCGCCGTCGAGGCGCTGGCCAGCGGCAAGCCGGTGATCGCGCTGGGGCGGGGAGGCGCTCTCGATACCATTCCGGTGAGCGATCCCGTGGGTGGCCTGTTCTTTGATGAAGCCACGGATGACGCGCTCGCACAGGCGATCAGGCGCTGGGACGAGCGGGAGGGCGAGGTGGAGCCCCGCGCGCTTCAGGCCCATGCCGCCAGGTTCTCGGAATCGGAATTCGCCAGGAAGATGCAACCGTTCCTGACGCCGCTGCCGCACGTTGCCAAGATGTAAAAGTGTTGTAAAATTCCGCCGCCGTATCCTGTTTTCCACGACCCTCCCGCAATATTACGAGTACAATTCTCCGTAGTTCCCGACATGCCAACCGTGCTTGTAATCGATGACGACAGCAGCCTGCGGGACACCATTGGAGTGATGCTGGAGAGCGAGGGATTTCAACCCGTGCTGGCAGGAGATGGCAAAGCAGGCGTCGAGCAGGCGCTGGCCGTAAAGCCCGTCCTGATTCTTGTGGACCTGCTGATGCCCGGCCTGAACGGGGCGGAAGTTTGCAAACAATTGCGGACCATCGGCATGAAGACCCCAATCATCGTTCTGAGCGCCATGGCCGGCGAAATGGATAAAGTGCAATTACTCGAAATCGGCGCCGACGATTATGTAGTGAAACCCTTCGGCGTTCGGGAACTGCTGGCGCGCATCCGTGCGGTGCTGCGCCGCGCTTCGCCGGAGGACACGAAAACCATGGAATTCGGCGATGTGGAGGTGGATCTCACGCGCCGCGTTGTTTCGCGCGGTGGGGCGCAGTTGAGATTGACCCGTGCCGAGTATAATCTTCTCACCCATTTCTTGCAAAACCCCGACCGTGTTCTTTCGCGTGACATGATCCTGAATTCCGTGTGGGGTTACGATTCCTTCCCTCACACGCGTACCGTCGATGCGCATGTCGTACGCTTGCGCCAGAAGCTGGAGCCGGACGCCGCCACTCCGCGCCATTTCGTAACTGTCCACGGCGTAGGTTACCGTTTTGTTCCGTAGGCTGCCTATGAACCGCATCGTCCTGATCGTCGAAGACGCTGAGATTTGCCGCGACACGCTGGAAGTGGCGTTGATGAAGCTTCCCAATCTGGCGGTGCGTTCGGTGAACACGGCCGAGGAGGCGCTGCAGTGCCTGGAAGCCACGGAGGTGTGCGCTCTGGTAACGGATCTCCGGCTGCCCCAGATGGACGGCTTCGAATTGATCGAGACGGTGCGCTCGCAGCCGTTTCGTGCGAGGTTGCCCATACTGGTGATCAGCGGCGACAGCGACCCGAGGATCCCGGCGCGCGTTGCGGGCTTGGGCGCGAGTGCGTATTTTTCGAAACCGTTTTCACCTTCGGCGGTGCGCGACAAGTTAGAGCAACTGATCGACGGGCACTAACGGGGCTCACACCGAAAGCCCAACCCCTGGCAGACGGTTATAACGCTTGACTTATATTAGCTTAACGTTATAATGTGAGTGTGTCGTGGGAGGTCGAGGTCACGGATGAGTTCAAGGGCTGGTGGAACGGACTCACCGTAGCCGAACGCGTATCGGTGGAGCGGTCCGTTTTGCTGCTGGAGGAGCGTGGTCCTAATCTCCAGTTTCCGTACAGCAGCGCAGTAAACGGCTCGCGGCATTCCGCGATGCGTGAATTGCGAGTGCAACATCAGGGCCGCCCTTATCGGGTACTCTACGTTTTCGATCCTTACCGCGTCGCGCTTCTTTTGTTGGGTGGGGATAAGACTGGCGATGACCGGTGGTACGAGAAAAACGTGCCGCTCGCAGATCAGCTTTACGATAACTACCTGGTTGAGATCAAGGAAGAAAAAGATGCCAAAGACTACAAAATACAGTGAACTTCGGGCGATGATGTCGCCGGACGCTCGAGCCGAAGCTCGACGCCTCGCCGACCAGGATCTCAAGGAGATGCCTTTGCACGAGCTTCGTGCGGCGCGGCGACTCACGCAGCAACAACTCGCTAAAACGCTCGACATGACGCAGGCGGCGGTTTCGCAACTCGAGAAACGCACCGACATCTATCTCAGTACGCTCGAGAACTTCGTGGAAGCCATGGGCGGGACGCTGGAAATGTACGCGGTGTTTCCCGATGGGAGAGTGAAACTGGGTCTTGATCGGGAGACTTAACCGAGTCTGTTGGGCGCGAGTCTCTATAATGAAAGTTCCCGCATGGCCACTGAAGCCCAAGCCATTCCACTAACCGATCGGGAGCGCGTTGTCCGGACCGGTTTCCTGGGACTGGTTCTTTTTTCTCTCGGCCACTTTTTCATCGATCTTTACTCGGCCGCACTGGGTACGTTCCAGCCCTACCTCGGTGATAAGCTGCATCTCACCTTGACGCAGGCCGGCGTGCTGGGCGGGCTGCTGGTTCTTTCGGGATCGGTGATGCAGCCGGCCTACGGTTACCTGTCGGACCGTTTTCACTCGCGGCTATTTTCGATCCTTGCGCCGGCAGTCGCCGGGATCTTTATTTCTGCTCTCGGCTTGGCCCCAAGTTACGGCTGGCTAATCGCGCTGGTGCTGCTCGGCGGCTGCGGTGTCGCGTCTTTCCATCCGCAGGCGTCGGCGCGGGCGACCGTTGGACTCACTGGAAACCGCGGCCAGTGGATGGCGATCTTCATCAGCGCCGGGACGCTGGGTCTGGCCGCCGGGCCGGCCTATTTCTCGGCGCTCTTCAACTGGCTCGGCCCGCAGCGGACTTATTGGGGCGCGCTGCCCGCCGTACTGATCACAGTGCTGTTGCTGGCGCTGATGCCGGAGCATGAGCGTCCTGCGCCGCACCTGCGCAAACATTTTGACTGGCGGCCGTTGCGCGCGGTTTGGAAGCCGCTAACCATTTTGTATTTTCTGGTGTTCATCCGCTCGATTATTCAAGTGGTCTATTCACAGCTATTGCCGCTCTATCTGCATCGCGAGCGCGGCTTCGGATTCACCGCGGCCAGTTACTCGCTCACGTTGTACTTGTCGGCGGGCGCCATCGGCGGATTCCTGGGCGGCCATCTGGCGGATCGGTGGGGTGGGCGCAAGGTCATCCTGATTTCGATGGCCGGATGTCTGCCGTTTCTCGCGCTGTTTCTGTTTACCGGCGGCATGGTATCGATGATCGGCCTCGCTCTCACTGGCCTGTTCCTGCTGTTCACTATTCCGGTGAACGTGGTGATGGCCCAGGAACTGGTTCCTTCGCAGGCCGGCACAGTGTCGGCGCTGATGATGGGCTTTGCCTGGGGTATGGCCGGTCTCATCTTCATCCCGCTCACGGGTTGGGCGGGCGATCACTTCACGCTGCATCGCGCGCTCGCGGCGCTGAGTCTTTTTCCTGTAATCGGAATCTTCCTCACGCTGAAGCTGCCGAAATGAAACCGGCGGTCTGTTTGTTGAGCGGCGGGCTCGACTCGGCCACTTGCCTGGCGATTGCGCGCAGCGAGGGTTTCGACTGTCACGCCTTGACGCTGGATTACGGCCAGCGCCACCACGTGGAGATGATCGCCGCGGTGAAAGTCGCATCCAGCTTCGGTGCGAAGCATCTGGTGGTGCCGATTAATTTGCGGCTGTTCGGTGGATCGGCGCTGACCAGCAATATCGAAGTGCCGAAAACCGGGCCGGTCGGAGGCATTCCCGTCACTTATGTTCCCGCGCGCAACACTGTTTTTCTCTCGCTGGCGCTCGCCTGGGCCGAGGTGCTGGGGAGCGCGGATATTTTCATCGGCGTCAATGCTATCGACTATTCCGGATATCCGGATTGCCGCCCGGAGTTCATCGCCGCCTTCGAGCAAATGGCGAATCTGGCGACCAAGGCCGGCGTGGAAGGGCGCACGCGAGTGAAGATCCACGCGCCCCTGATCCGGCTTTCGAAAAGCGAGATCATCAAACTAGGGAGCGAGTTGGGTGTCGATTTCCGGTTGACGCATAGCTGCTACGATCCGGACGGCGAAGGGCGTGCGTGCGGTTTGTGCGATTCCTGCCGGCTGCGGCTCAAGGGCTTTGCGGAAGCGGGCATCGAAGACCCGCTCGAGTATCCCAAGTGAAAATCGCTGAAATCTTCCATTCGATTCAGGGCGAAGGCATGCTGGTGGGGGTGCCGTCGGTCTTCGTGCGCACCAGCGGCTGCAATCTGCGCTGCAGTTGGTGCGATACGCCATATACTTCCTGGACGCCGGAAGGCGAGGAGCGATCGCTGGATTCGATCGTGACGGAGGTGGAGGGCTACGGGGCTTCGCATGTCGTGGTGACCGGCGGTGAGCCGATGATCGCGCCTGAGATGGTGTACTTGACGCGTCGACTGAACCAGCACCTGACTATCGAGACTGCGGGGACGGTCGACGCCGAGGTGCGTTGCGATTTGATGAGCATCAGTCCAAAGCTGGCGAATTCGACACCCGAGGGCCGATGGGCGGCGCAGCACGAACGTCTGCGCTATCAGCCTGAGATTTTGAAGCGGCTGATAGGGCGGTATTCGTATCAACTGAAATTTGTAATTGCTCAGCCGGGCGACGTGGAGGAGGTTCGTGCCATCATCGCGGAAATCGGGGCGGGGAAGGAACGCGTGGTGTTGATGCCTGAGGGTACGGATGCCGCCGTCCTGGCCAGTCGCGCTCCGTGGCTCGCGGAAATCTGCAAGCGGGAAGGGTTTCGCTACAGCCCGCGGCTGCATATTGATTTGTGGGGAAACCGGCGCGGGGTGTGAGATGAGTAGGGTGTGGGGCAGGTTGGGAACCTGAAGCGGGTTGGCAACCCGTTTGGTGAAGCGCGATTAACAATCGCGCGCAGGTTGGCAACCTGCCCCACACGGGTGTGGCTACTGCAGTTCGTAACCGCGGCGGGCGATCGCGATCCACAACGTTTCGGATTGGTGGCCGTTGAGGGCGAAGATACGGCGCACCAACTCGCAAACTTCGGCGTGGCCTTTTTCGTAGAAGACGAGCACGGACGATCCCGCGCCGCTTAACACGCAGCCCAATAAACCGGGCGCGCGGAGATTCACGATTTCCTTTAGCCCTGGTACCAGTGGATATCGATAGGGCTGGTGCAGACGATCCTCGAATGCGGCTGGGAACGCGCTGGTAGTGCCGGTGGCGAGTGCCGCGATCAGCAGGGCGCTTCGTTGCACGTTGAAGATGGCGTCGGCGCGCGAGTAGGAATCGGGGAGCACGGCGCGGGCCTCGCTGGTTGGAAGTACGAAGTCGGGCACAACTACAGCCAGGTCGTAGGTCGCGGGCAATTCCAGCCGCACGGCGCGCGCCTCGCCGCCCGGTTCGAGCGCGCTGGCGACAATGGACCCCAAGACGCAGGCTGCGACGTTGTCCGGATGCCCTTCGATCTGCGCCGCTTCATCCAGGATGCGATGGGGCTTCCAGTGCAGGCCTAGCAACTGGTCGGCGATCACGACGCCGGCGGTGAGAGCAGCCGCGCTCGATCCCAGGCCTTTGCCGATGGGAATATCGTTATCGATGTCGAGCGCGATGGGAGGCAGCGTTTCACCGACGTCTTTCGCTACGCGGAGCGCTGTTTGCCAGATCAGGTTGTCGTCGCCGGTGGAGATGCAATCGGCATCGCGGCCGGTTACGCGGATGGTCAACTTTTCGGCTGGCTCGAAGCGGCAAGTGAGATAGATCTCGAGGGCCAGGCCAAGAGCATCGAAGCCGGGGCCGAGATTGGCGCTGGAAGCTGGTACGCGGACTTGCATCACAGCGAGCAGGCCGACGGGGGCGTCGGCCGCGGGCCGGGGGGCCCGCCCCACTTTCTGGCGCCGGACACTACAGCCTCACCACGCATCCCTCGCGGCAGGACCGATAGACCGACGCCACCAACTCCAGCGCCCGATAGCCGTCCTCGCCCGACGACAGCGGTTTCCGGCCGGTGCGAATCGCATCGCCGAAATCCAGGAATTGGCGCTCGAACGGGGCGAGCGAAATCGCCATGGGATCGGATGCGCCGGAAGCGACGTCGCGTTCGATGGGCGGAGGTTCGCCCGAGTCGTTCTCGGCGTCCCAGGTGGTCAGCTTGTCGCCCGAAATCACGGCGGTCCCTTTGGTGCCGTGGATCTCGAGTCGCTCGGTGTAGCCGGGCCAAAACGCGGTGGACGCCTGGATCACGCCTGTCGCGCCACTCGAATATTTCAGCATCGCCGTCACGACGTCCTCGGATTCAATTTTGTGCAATGCGCCGAGCTGCCACAAACCGAACACCTGGCTGACACCGCCAGTGAGCCAGAGCAAAATGTCCACCTGATGAATCGCCTGATTGATCAGCGCGCCGCCGCCCTCCGTGGCCCAGCTTCCTTTGATAGGCCGCGAGTAATAAGCCGGGGAACGAAACCATTTGACGTATGCATCGGCTTGCAGAATCTTGCCCAGACGGCCGGCGTCCAGGGCGCGGCGTACGAACTGCGTCGAATCGTCGAAGCGATGCTGGCTCACCACGCCGAGCAGGATGCCGGCAGTGCGCGCGGTGTCGATCATCTCCTGCGCATTGGCCAGATTGGTCGAAATCGGCTTCTGCACCTGCACGTGTTTCTTTGCTTCAGCGCAGATACGCAACGGCTGCAAACGGAAATCGGGGAAGGTGCAGACGTCCACATAGTCCACCTTGGGATGGCGGCACACCTGCTCGAAAGTCGGAACAAACTCGCAACCGTGCTGATCGGCGAACGCGCGGCCGCTCTCCGCATTGATATCGGTACAAACCGTCAGTTGATATCCAATGTTGGCGTACGCCTGCGCATGTTTATGCGAAACCGCCCCAGTGCCAATAATCCCAACGCGCATATATGTTTTCTGTTACTAGTTCAGCGTCCCCAACCTGACACCTGAAACCTGACACCTGACACCTAGCTATTGTACGAGACCGTTGTTGGTTCCGCAGATGGCTACTTCGAGCCCCAAGTTCCGGAATACCGCCGCTTTCACCGCAAGAGCTTCGTTTGCCTCCGAGGGGCCCGGAGCGTAC
>DASQGY010000152.1:0-4842 GCA_035632375.1 Bryobacteraceae bacterium
GTTGTCGCCCGGCATCACCATCTCGGTCCCCGCCGGCATCTCCGTCACTCCGGTCACGTCCGTGGTCCGGAAATAAAACTGCGGCCGATAGCCCTTGAAGAACGGCGTGTGCCGCCCCCCTTCATCCTTGCTCAGCACGTACACTTCGCCCTTGAACTTCTTGTGCGGCGTGATCGACCCCGGCTTGGCGATCACCTGCCCGCGCTCCACGTCGTCTTTTTCGATACCGCGCAACAGCAGGCCCACGTTATCGCCCGCGCGCCCTTCGTCCAGCAACTTCTTGAACATTTCCACGCCGGTCACTACCGTCTTGCGCGTGTCGCGGAAGCCGACGATCTCCATTTCCTCGCCGACCTTGCAGATCCCCTTCTCGATACGGCCCGTCACCACCGTCCCGCGGCCCTGGATCGAGAAAATATCTTCAATCGGCATCAGGAACGGCTTGTCGATGTCGCGCGCCGGCGTCGGAACATACTCGTCCACCTTGGCCATCAGCTCATCGACCGTCTTCTCCCACTTCTCTTCGCCGTTCAACGCTCCCAGCGCGCTCACCCGCACCACCGGCAGATCGTCGCCCGGGAATTGATACTTGGTCAACAGCTCGCGGACTTCCAGCTCCACCAGCTCGAGCAGCTCCGGATCGTCCACCATGTCGACTTTATTCAGCGCCACCACGATACATGGCACGCCCACCTGGCGCGCCAGCAGCACATGCTCACGCGTTTGCGGCATCGGGCCGTCGGTCGCTGCGACCACCAAAATCGCGCCATCCATCTGCGCCGCCCCGGTGATCATGTTCTTGATGTAGTCGGCGTGGCCCGGGCAATCCACGTGCGCATAGTGCCGGTTCGCCGTCTCGTACTCGATGTGCGCCACCGCGATAGTGATTCCGCGCGCCTTCTCTTCCGGCGCATTGTCGATGGAATCGAACGACCGGAACTTCACCTTCGGATTGTGCTTGGCCAGCACCTTGGTGATGGCCGCCGTCAGCGTCGTCTTGCCGTGATCGATGTGCCCGATGGTCCCGATGTTCACGTGCGGTTTGCTGCGATCGAATTTTTCCTTAGCCATGGCTGCTCTTCCTCATTCTTGAATTCATGAATTCTTGGATTCTCGAACTCCTACCTCGTCACTTTCCCCTGCACCTTCGCCACAATCTCCTCCGAAATGTTCTTCGGCACTTCCTCGTACTGCCCGAAATGCATCGTGAAAGTCCCGCGACCCTGGGTCCGCGACCGCAGTTCGGTGGCGTAACCGAACATCTCCGACAGCGGCACCATCGCCTTGATCACCTGCGTGGTCCCGTGAACCTCTGTCCCTTCCAAACGCCCGCGCCGCGAGCTCAGGTCGCCGTTCACCGTACCCATGTACTCTTCCGGCACCACCACTTCGATGCGCATCACCGGCTCCAGCAACACCGGCTTGGCTTTCCGGCACGCTTCTTTCACGCAAATCGAACTGCAAATCTTGAAGGCCATTTCCGACGAGTCCACGTCATGGTAGTCGCCGTCGTACAACTCCACCTTGACGTCCACCATCGGATACCCGGCCAAAATCCCGCCCTCCAGCGCCTCTTTGACGCCTTTCTCCACCGCCGGAACAAACTCCCGCGGTACGGAGCCGCCGGTGATTTCGTTTTCGAACTCAAAGCCCTTGCCCGGATCCGGCATCACACGCAGTTTCACGCGTGCATATTGCCCCGCGCCGCCGGTCTGCTTCTTATGCGTGTAGTCGTACTCGGCCTTGCCCCGGATCGTTTCGCGATAAGCAACCTGCGGCTTGCCGACATTGGCGCCGACGTTAAACTCCCGCTGCATGCGATCCACGATGATTTCCAGGTGCAACTCGCCCATGCCGGCCAAAATGGTCTGCCCGGTATCGGGATCGGTGGACACCCGCAAGGTCGGATCTTCCTGCACCAGCTTCTGGATCGCCATCCCCAGCTTTTCCTGGTCGGCTTTCGTCTTCGGCTCGATGGCCAGTTGAATTACCGGCTCGGGGAAATCGATCGACTCCAGCAGAATCGGGTGTCGCTCATCGCAAATGGTATCGCCGGTGGATACATTCTTCAGCACCGCGGCGCAAATGTCGCCGGCCAGAATATCCTGGATGTCCTCGCGCTTGTTGGCGTGCATCTTCACCAGCCGCCCCACGCGCTCCCTGCGATTCTTCGCCACGTTGAACACCGAGTCGCCCGCACCCAACCGGCCCGAATACACGCGAATGTAGGCCAGTTGCCCCACGAACGGGTCGGTCATGATCTTGAACACCAGCGCGGAAAACGGTGCATCGTCGGCAGCCGGCCGCTCTTCGTGAACTTCCGGATTGTCCGGAAGCAGGCCCTTCACCGGTCGAATATCGATCGGCGATGGAAGGTAGTCCACCACCGCGTCCAGTAGGTTCTGCACGCCCTTGTTCTTGAACGCGCTGCCGCAGATCACCGGGAAAATTTTCTGCGTGATAGTCGCCTTGCGAATGCCCTGACTTAATTCCTCTTCAGTGATCGCCGCGCCTTCCACGAACTTCGCAAACAGATGGTCGTCCGATTCGGCCACCGCCTCGATCATCTGCTCGCGATACGCCTTCGCTTGATCGAGCAGATCCGCCGGAATATCCACTTCGTCGTACTCGGCGCCCAGCGTCTCATCGCGCCAGATGCGCGCGCGCATATGCACCAGATCCACGATGCCTTTGAACTGATCCTCAGCACCGATGGGGATCTGAATCACTACCGGCCGGCACTTCAAGCGATCGACAATAGTGTCCACGGCGTGATGGAAATCCGCGCCCACGCGATCCATTTTGTTGATGAAGCAAATGCGTGGGACGCCGTATTTATCGGCCTGCCGCCACACTGTTTCCGATTGCGGCTGCACACCGGCCACGGCGTCGAATACCGCCACAGCGCCATCCAGCACGCGCAGGCTGCGCTCCACTTCCGCGGTGAAATCCACGTGACCGGGCGTGTCGATGATGTTGATGGTGATGTCGCGCCATTCGCAGGTGGTGGCCGCCGAAGTGATGGTGATTCCCCGCTCCTGCTCCTGCTCCATCCAATCCATGATGGCTGTGCCTTCATGCACTTCGCCAATCTTGTGCGTGCGACCGGTATAGTAAAGCACACGTTCCGTAGTGGTGGTCTTACCGGCATCAATGTGGGCCATGATGCCGATATTTCGCATCCTCTCGATCGGTACGGTGCGTGCCATATAAAACCTTAGGAGGCAGGAGGCAGGAGGCAGGAGGCAGGAAACTTCCGAGATCCGTCCTGCCGCCTGCCGCCTGCCATCTGCCGCCTCATTCCTTTACCACCTGTAATGCGCAAAGGCCTTGTTCGCCTCGGCCATTCGATGCACATCGTCCTTCTTCTTAATCGCTCCGCCGCGCATGTTCGCGGCATCTGTCAATTCATTCGCCAGTTTCTCCGGCATGCCTTTTTCCGGCCTGCTGCGCGCGTTCTGCAAGATCCAGCGAATGGCCAGGCTCACCCGGCGATTCTGCGGGACCTCCACCGGCACCTGATAGTTGGCGCCTCCCACGCGCCGCGTCTTCACTTCCAGCAACGGCTTGGCGTTCTCCACCGCCTTCTTGAAAAGCTTCAAGGGATCGTCCGCCGTCCGCTCCTTGATCTTGTCCATGGCGTCGTAGAAAATCCGCTGCGACGTATTCTTCTTGCCGTCCCACATCATCGAGTTGACGAATTTCTCCGCCAGCGTCGAGTTGTAAATTGGATCCGGCAGGATCTCCCGAGGCTCTGGTCTCCGTCTACGTGGCATACCTTATTTCGCCGGTCCCTTCGGCCGCTTCGCTCCATATTTCGATCGCGACTGCTTGCGGTCCGTGACGCCCGCTGCATCCAGCGTTCCTCGAACCACGTGATACCGAACGCCCGGCAGATCCTTCACACGGCCCCCGCGGATCAACACAATAGAGTGCTCCTGCAGGTTATGGCCGACGCCGGGGATGTAGGTGGTCACTTCGATCCCGTTGGTCAAACGCACGCGCGCCACTTTGCGCAGCGCGGAATTCGGCTTCTTCGGCGTGGTAGTGTACACACGCGTGCACACGCCGCGCTTCTGCGGACAGGCCTGCAATGCAGGGCTCGCCGTCTTGTACCGCGGCGGGCGCCGCCCCTTTCGTACGAGTTGGTTAAACGTCGGCACGAATTTCCTCTCTAGACGTTAGGTTTTCGTTTTACACAGAACGGCAGGCCAAGGCCGACACCGTCAAAAAAATCAGTCTGCAACAACTCTGCGAGGGTACTTACTTTGGACTAGCCCATGCTCTCAGCGGCTCAAACTCCGCCAAAAACCTCGGGGCCGACCCCTGGCCGGACTCCCACAACAAGAGAGTGGTAGCACAGGAGCAGAAGACACAACTCGCGAACTCATTAAAGAATAGCGAAGACTCTCAGAGGTTGTCAAATCGACCGGCTGGCTCGGGTGCAGCGCCTCCGGACCTCAGGAATACGCGCAAAAGGGCGAAATTCCATGTAGCCCCATGAGTTACGTGCCGTTTCGCTTGTCCGGACCGAACCTTCAGCCTTAGTCTCGGCTTGTGGCGGTCAGGAAGGCCGCTCGAAAAAACAAGGAGATCGATCATGAAAACGAACCCATCTATGAAACGTACTGCGCTACTGCTACTTACGGCCGGCCTGACCGTATGCTCACTTTGAACGTGGATGCTTCCGGAAGCTTCTCGGGCGAACTGACCAAGGGCCAGGACCGTTTCGGCCACGACATTCCCGGCGTTCTCTTTCGTGGCTATAATCTGCACCCGGATCCAACCTCCGCGGCCAGCTACAAGGTCTACGGGCAGATCACCAGAAGAAGCGTCGGCATC
>DASQGY010000153.1:0-10294 GCA_035632375.1 Bryobacteraceae bacterium
CCCCCCCCGGCTGGGAGGAATCCAGGAGCCAGAATCCAGGAGCCAGAAGGTGGATGCACCTTCGGTGCGGTTTCTCTATTCTGGATTGTGGATTCTCTGCAGAACTTGGGGCAGGTTGGTAGCACGCTTGGCGAAGCGCGATTAACAATCGCGCGCAGGTTGGCAACCTGCCCCACAGGCTGAGGATCGGCCGACTACGCAATGTTCCTGGATTCAGAACTGGAGGCGCAGGGACATTTGGACGAAGCGCGGGCTGCCGATGGTGTGCGAGATCATGCCGGTGGTTGCGGAGGGGGTTCGTGGGGTTACCTTGCCGGAGGAGACGCTGTAGAGGCTCGGGTTGTTGTTGGGGACGTCGAAGCTTGGGTGGTTGGTGATGTTGTAGAATTCGGCGCTGTAGCGTAGTCTGAAGCGCTCGGAGATCTTGAAGACTTTGCCGATCGCGGTGTCCATGCGGGCTTGGAAGGGTCCGCGGAAAACGTCGCGGCCGGAGTTGGAGTAGCCGGTCTCCACCGTGTCGCACACCTGGCTGCCGCTTACCGTCGCGCAGGGAGGAACGCCATTGGACCCCGGCGCGATAGTCGGTGCGAAGAGCTTGCTGATATCGATCAGCGGACGGGAGGGATCCACGCCGGTAGTGCCCTGTAGTTTGACGCTGCTGTTGGTGACGCCGGGCTGGAAGCCGATGATTGGATCGACGATGCTGACGAAGCTCGAGAAATATTGTCCGGCGACTGCGCCCGAGAAATCGTAGAAGTTATAGGGTTGCCCGCTTTGCGCCGTCACCAGGCCGCTGAGCTGCCAGCCATTGGTAATCAAGCCAAGCGCCGCCGACTTCGCCACATTTGGAAATTCGTAGAAATAGCTGGCGATGAAAACGTGCGTGCGGTCGTAGGCGGAGTTGCCGTAGGAGAGATGCGGGAAGGTGGGATCGTTGCCGTTGTAGAACAGGCCCAGGCCGCTTTGTTCATCGAGGGAATGTGCCCAGGTGTACGATGCGGTGAGCTGAAGGCCCTTCGACAATCGCTTGCGCAGGCCTATCTGCAGGGCGTTGTAGCTGGAGACGCCGATGGTTTTGTACAGCACGGAATTAGTGCTGTAGCCCAGGAACGGAGTGCGCAAGTCGGTGTTGCCGCCATCGAATGTCTTGAGGGTCTCTACCGGGACCATGTTGAAGCCGTACGAATACTGCTCGCCGTTAATGGGATGATCGGGCGTGGCGATGCCCGCCTGATTGAAGGGAATGGGCAGCACCTGGTGGACACCGTGGTTGCCCACGTAGCCCACGCTGAGCAGCATACTGTTGAGCGGCTGCCACTGCAAATCGAGCGACCAGTTCTCGGTGTAGGGCAGCGTGTTGGCTGGATCGTAACCGCCGAATACGTAAGTGGAGCCGCCGGATTTCATCTTGGCGATGTTGGGCAGCAGCGCGGTGATGGCATTGGGATTGGTCGGCGGAGGAGGAGGGGCTGCGCCGAAGGGCACATCCAAAGTGCCGCTTGACGTCGCGGCAACGCGCGATACGAACGGCAGTTGCAGGGTGACACCGAACGGTCCGCCGGTGCCGCCGGGACCGGAGCCCGGCGATAGATAGGAGAAGTATTCGCCGCGGTCGTAGTAGAGTCCGAAGCCGGCTCGCACGGTGACGTTCTTCAAGCGGCTGGGACTCCAGGCCAGACCAATCCTCGGGCCGATGCCCCACTGCCGGCCGGTGAGCGTGGAATCGGAAACGCCTTTGGTGCCGAGCGTTGGATTATTGCCGGCGATCACGATGCCTGCGTTGGTCACCGTGTCGCTGGCGGGATCGTAGCGGTAGGCATCCGGATGGAAGTTGGCGAGCAGGCCGTACTTCTCCCAGAAGGGGCCGTTCAGGTCGTAGCGAAGTCCAAGGCTGATGTTGAAATTGCTCTTCACCTTGATGTTGTCCTGCAAATACGCGCCGTCGGTCCAGGCGCGGAAGTAGCGATTGCTCGCGCCGGCGTAGAGGAAGGAGAACGAGGTGTTCAGCGGAGAACCGCGCAGGAAATCGGCGAAGGTCTGCGACTCCACGTTGGCGACCTGGTTGCTGCGATTGACGATGTTCAACTGCGTGAGATCCATGGAGAAGCCGAAGTAAATGGTGTGGCGGCCGACGATCCAATTGGCGTTCGAGCTCCAGGTGCCGCGATTCTGTGCTGTTCCCGCGTTGCCCAGCACGTTGCGCGGACCAATGATGAGACCGCTGCGAATCACGCCGTCGGCTTGAAAGATTTGTAGCGTGGGAAAGCGGTCGCTGCCAAAGAGATTGATTCCGATGTCGGCGGGCGTGATGGCCTGGCTGGTGGTGGACATGGCTCGCTGGCGGCTGATGCCGACGCGCTGTTCCCAGGTGAGGTTGGGCCGGACAACATACGTATTGTTCACCGATGCCACCCAGCTACCCGCTTCCAGGTGCTGCGGAAAACCGAGCACGTTGCTCTGGCCGAACGGGTTCGTGTTGGGATTGTCGCTGGAAAAATACTTCACTGAGAGCCGGTCGATGGGACTGAAGTTCCAATCGACGTTGGCGTTGATCTGGTCTTGGGTGAAAACGCTTGGGGGGCCGGGAATGAGCGCGTTGTAATTAAGCTGTTTGGCGACGGCGGGGTCGGTGACGGTGACGGAGGGGATGAGGAATTTACCGTTGATCTTGGCCTGTAGGGTCTTCAAGGCGACGGAGTCGATGGCGCTGGGCGCGATGGCGACATTGAAATCCTGCTGGGCAACCAGCGAGAGCGCGGCGGGACTACGGTCGTCGGTTAGGTGCTGCGGGACGGCGACCTTGGAGTTACCACCGAGAGCGTCGTTGTTGCGGATGCCCTGGTAGGCGACAAAGAAGAAGATCTTGTCGCGGACTATGGGGCCGCCCAGCGTCGCGCCGAAGCGATTGTAATGCAGAGCCGGAACCTTGTCGTGCGCGGAAATGGCCGGGTCGGCATTACGGAAAAATGGCGCGGCGTTGAAGGCTTTATTCTGCAGGTATTCGTATAACTGGCCATGAAACTCGTTAGTGCCGGAGCGCGTGATCATGGCGATCTGTGCGCCGGAGTTGCCGCCTTGTGACGCGTCGTATTGGGCGGAGTTGACGCGGAGTTCCTGCAACGTCTCGGGCGCGGGCGTCGGCATGCCCTGGCCGATGGCGTTATACACGGTCATGTTGGTTTGAATTTCGTTGCCCGAATTCGCGCTGGTGAACTGGCCGGTGTTGAGCGTGTAGCGGATTTCGGAGACCTGGCTGGAGGATTTACCGTTGAACAGGTTGTTGGTGCTGACGGCGTTGATGGAGAAACTGTTGCTGGAGTCGCGCTGTCCGTTGGCCCAAATGTTTTGGTTGCCGAGACCGGAGTTGGTTCCCGATCCGGCGAGAAAATCCGCATTGACGCCGGGGCTTAGGATGGCGAGTTGCGTGAAGCTGCCGGTGCCGAGCGGCGTGTTCTCGATAGTGTGCGAATCGAGGACATAGCCGGTGGTGGCATCGGTTTCGTTGCGCAGCGGAGTGCCGCGAACTTCGACGGAGGTGGAGACTTGGCCAACGGTCAATTGAACATCGACGGTGCTGGTGCGGTTGGCCTGGACCTGAATCGGGGTGAATATCTTGCTCTCAAAGCCTTCGTGGTGGACGGTGACCTTGTACATCCCGATGGGCAGGTTCGGCACCTGGTACAGCCCGTTCGATTGGGTTTGAGCCGAAAGCTTGAGGTTGGTGTCGATGTTTTGGACTTCGATGGTGGCCGCAGGGATCACTGCGCCTTGCGCATCGGTGACGGTTCCGGAGATGGTTCCGAGCAGTAACTGGGCGTGAGCGGTGGCGCTCAGGATTAATGTGAGAAGCAGGCAGTTCAGGGTTTTCACGAGTTGTGGACCTCCGAAGCTGTGGACATTATATCCACAAGGCGAGAGGCGCTATTCGGTTGCTGAAAAATATGTTGCTGAAAAATACGCACAGGCTGAAGCCTGTGCCACCATCCAGTCGTCAGTTGCAAGCGGTATTACAGGCTTTAGCCGGTGAAAGAAAATGGAAAATCGACATCAGCGGTGGCGGAGACTGGCGGTCAGGTAATCGTGGTTCATTCTGGCGATTACTTCCAGGCTGATTCCCTTAGGGCAGACGGCTTCGCACTCGCCGATGTTGGTGCAGCTTCCGAAGCCTTCGGAGTTGTATTGGCCGACCATGCGCAACGCGCGCTCGTGACGCTCCGGCTGGCCTTGCGGCAGCAGGCCGAGGTGCGCGATTTTTGCGCCGGTGAATAACGCTGCGGAGGCATTGGGACACGCGGCCACGCAGGCTCCGCAGCCGATGCACGCGGCGGCGTCCATGGCGCGCTCGGCATCGTCCTTCGGCACTGGGATGGCATTGCCGTCCGGAGCGCTGCCGGTGGGAACACTGATGTAGCCGCCGGCTTCGATGATGCGGTCGAAGGCGCTGCGGTCGACAATCAGGTCTTTGATTACTGGAAACGCTTTCGCGCGCCACGGTTCGAGGTACAGTTCCTGGCCGTCTTTGAAGTGGCGCATGCTGAGCTGGCAGACCGTGGTGGCGGGCTGGGGGCCGTGCGCGATGCCATTGATCATGAAGCCGCAGGAGCCGCAGATTCCTTCGCGGCAATCGTGTTCGAAGGCGATGGGTTCTTGACCTTCAAGGATCAGGTCTTCGTTGATGACGTCGAGCAGCTCCAGCATGGACATGTCTGGGTTGACGTCGCCGGCTAGGTAGCGCATCATGCGGCCGGGGTCGGAGGGGTTTTTTTGACGCCAGATGTGGAGGATTAGTCTCATTTGTCGTCCTGGCGTTCACATGACTCACAGGCTAAAGCCTGTGCTACCACTTGCTGACAAGTTTCTGAAGGTAGCACAGGCTTTAGCCTGTGAAAGAAAATGTAGAATCGCGCAGGCTGCCTGTGGATGTGCAACCGCATGGTCATTTGTAGCTCCGCTGGCTGGGATGGACGTATTCGAAGTTCAGCGGCTCTTTGTGGAGCGCCGGGGCTTCGCCCGCGCCCTGATATTCCCAAGCCGCCACATGCGAATATTGATCGTCGTTGCGCTGGGCTTCGCCTTCCGGGGTTTGGTATTCCTCGCGGAAGTGGCCTCCGCAGGATTCATTGCGGTTCAGGGCGTCCAGGCAAATCAACTCGCCGAGTTCGAAGAAGTCGGCGACGCGGCCGGCCTTTTCGAGCGACTGGTTCAAGTCGTCGGCACTGCCGGCGACATTCACGTGCTTCCAATAGTTCTCGCGCAGGTCGCGAATTTGGCTGATGGCGGTTTCGAGACTAGCCGCGTTGCGGGACATTCCGCAATCGTCCCACATGATCTTGCCGAGCTCGCGGTGGAAAGAGTCGACCGTTTGGCCGCCACGAATGGAAAGCAGTTGGCGAGTTATCTCGGATACTCCGCTTTCGGCGGCCAGGAATTCGGGATGCGTGGCGTCGATTTTTTGGAGCTTCGCTTTGGCGATGTAATCGCCGACGGTGTAGGGAACGATGAAGTAGCCGTCGGAGAGCCCTTGCATCAGCGCGCTCGCGCCCAGGCGGTTCGCGCCGTGATCGGAGAAGTTGGCCTCGCCAATGACGAACAGGCCGGGGAGCGTACTCATCAGGTAGTAATCCACCCACAGCCCGCCCATGGTGTAGTGCATGGCCGGATAGATGCGCATGGGGAGCTTGTACGGGTCCTCATCGGTGATGCGCTGGTACATCTCGAAGAGGTTGCCGTAGCGTTCGCGAATCACATCGACGCCGAGGCGGCTAATGGCATCGGAGAAATCCAGGTAGACGCCGAGCCCGGTTTCGCCGACGCCGCGGCCTTCGTCGCAGACTGCCTTGGCATTGCGGGAAGCGACGTCGCGGGGGACCAGGTTGCCGAAGCTGGGGTAGCGGCGCTCGAGATAATAATCGCGATCGCCTTCGGGAATCTGGCTGGGAGAACGTTTATCGCCCGGCTGTTTCGGCACCCAGATGCGGCCGTCGTTGCGCAGCGATTCGCTCATCAAGGTGAGTTTCGATTGGTAGTGGCCGGAGACCGGGATGCACGTGGGATGAATCTGGGTGAAGCACGGATTGGCGAAGGCCGCACCGCGTTTGTGCGCGCGCCAGATGGCGGTGCAGTTGGAACCTTTGGCGTTGGTGGAGAGGAAATATGTGTTGCCGTAGCCACCGGTGCCGAGCACAACAGCGTCGCCGACGTGCGATTCTATTTTGCCGGTGACCAGATTGCGAGTGACTATGCCGCGCGCGACGCCGTCGATCACGACAAGGTCGAGCATCTCGGTGCGCGGGAACATTTGCACGCGACCGGAATCTATCTGGTGTTCGAGGGCCTGATATGCACCGAGCAGAAGCTGCTGGCCGGTCTGGCCGCGGGCATAGAAAGTGCGGGAGACCTGCGCGCCGCCGAAGGAGCGATTGGCGAGCGTGCCGGCATATTCGCGGGCGAAGGGAACGCCCTGGGCGACGCACTGATCGATGATGTTGACGCTGATCTGCGCGAGCCGGTAGACATTGGCTTCGCGCGAGCGGAAGTCGCCGCCTTTGACGGTGTCGTAGAACAGGCGGAAGACGCTGTCGCCATCGTTGTGATAATTTTTCGCGGCGTTGATGCCACCCTGGGCGGCGATGCTGTGCGCGCGGCGCGGCGAATCGTGGAAGCAGAAACACTTCACGTTGTAGCCGAGCTCGCCGAGGCTGGCGGCGGCCGATGCTCCGGCGAGTCCGGAGCCGACCACCAGGATGGTGTGCTTACGCTTGTTGGCCGGATTCACCAGCTTCATTTCGAAGCGGGCCTGGTCCCAGAGTTTTTCGATGGGGCCGTGGGGGACGCGGGAATCGAGTTGCATCATTTCACCAGTCCGGCCATCACCGAGATGGGGATGGAGATGTTGCCCACGGCGATGAGGATCGCGACGGCGGCGGCGGCTCGACGCAGGATCGGCGTGTAGCGGGGATGATTCAGGCCGAGCGATTGAAACATGCTCCACAGGCCGTGATAGAGGTGCATGCAGAGCAGCAGCATAGCGAAGATGTAGAACGCCGAGACGGGGATGACCTGGAAACTGGCCACCACGTTCGCGTAGACGTTGCCCTCCTGGAAATGCGGGTTGAGATTGCCGAAGGTGAAATCGAGCAGGTGATAGATGACGAAGGCGAGGACGATGGGGCCGCTCCAGTACATGGTGCGCGAGGCGTAGGAGGAGCCGGTGGGCTTCTTCTTGACGTAGCCGGTGGGGCGGGCTTCGATATTGCGGAGGCCGAGCTGGACGGAGGACCAGATGTGCAGGATCACCATGAGGAGCAGGGTGGCGCGGACGGTCCAGAGCAGGGCGGGCAAGGAGCGGAGGAGGACGGCGTAGTGGTTGAGTTTTTCGGGGCCTTCGTAGATTTGGAGGTTGCCGATGAGGTGGCCGATGACGAAGAGGAACAGGATTGCGCCGCTGGCGGCCATGACCGCTTTTTTACCGACGGTGGAGGTGTAGAAGCGCTGGCGGCCGGCGAGTCCGACGGAGGCAGCGCTCATGGGAGGCGCGTTCCTTGGATCGACATGGAGGGCAAGGTCATTTATTTAGATGAAGCGGGTCTTCGCGGGGTAGCAGCGAGAAGACAGGCCAAGTCCTAGGATACTCCTGGTGGCGCATCTGTGGTGTGGCCGGGCGGCGCGGGAGGAGATTTGAAAAAACAAAGCCAACTTGGGGGAAGTGGTTTAGGATGAGTGCGTTCGGGGTGGCGCGGCGGGAGGTGGGGGTCGTGGGTGGCGCATCTGTGATGTTGAGGCGAGGTGTTTCGCGGATTTGGAAAAACGAACCCACCTGGGCGAACTCCGTTTGGGTCATGCCAGGTCTTGTTTAGCACACGAGGGGCCACTTTCGACTTATTTTGGTGCCGGAAGCCGCTGAAAGGCTGAGGGAAAGCGGATTTTCGTCAGGCGTGATCGTCCAGGGCAGTTTGGCACAGGTTGGGGCGGGGCGGTGTCTAGCCATTCGTGACGCCTCTGGGCGAACCCGGCGGAGTTACTGTGCCTGGGGACGCGGCGAGGGAGCGCGTTTCCGCGCAACCAAAACCAGGCGGTCCGACCATGCGCGATCCTGGTCGCCGTAGGTGGTAGGCGTGGCGATCTCATCCAGACCTGTTGCGGAAAGGCAGGAGGCGATTTCGTTCGGCGTCCAGCATCTCATGGTGAAGTCATTTTCGGTTATCGTTCTGACGCCGGCTTGCTCGACGTCGAAGCGTTCGCGGATGTGCAATTGTCTTAGCTCGACGTTCAGGCCGGTTTCACTTTCAAAGGCGAGCACGCCGTCGGGCAATGCGACTGTGCGCCGGTGCGACGGGTTTCTTCGATAGCGATCAAGAGTTCTGGTCCACTCGCGCACGTCAAAAACCAGGAGGCCGCCGGGGCGCAGCCAGGTGGAGAAGTTTTGGAAAACGGTGCGGCGAGCGCTGTCGTCGACGAAATCGTTCAGGACGCCGCGGCAGAGGATGGCATCGAAGGGAATTGGGAATGAAGCTTCGAGGAGGTTGGCGACGGCGAATTCGGGGCGGGGCGCGGCTTCCGGGTCACGTTGCCTGGCTACGGCGATGAGGTCTTCGGACTGATCCACGCCAGACACCGAGAAGCCGCGCTTGGCCAGTTCGGCGGCGTACCGGCCGGTGCCGCATCCGGCGTCGAGAATGCTCGCGTTGGTGGCGATGTGGTGGTGGCTCAAGACGGATTGGATGAAGTCGACGCGGGGAGCGACGGGATCGGTCTGGAGGAGGTCGTAGGCCCAGGCGAACTGGTGGTAATACGGGCGACGGGAGTCCACTGGGCGGCTCGATCTTATTCTCGCATGGTGGTTCTTGGAGGCTAGGTCTGGGGCGGAGATATCGGGGGACTTGGAAGCGTTCCGTCTGTCCCCGGTCTTAGTTGTTGACGGGGAATGAGTTAGAAGAGGAGGGAGATGTATCGGAAACCAGGAAACGTTCCGTCTGTCCCCGGTTTTCCGCCCCCCCCCGGTTTTCCGCCCCGTCCGGGTTTTCCGCCCCCGGTCTTCTTTCCTGGAAACCGGAAACACGCGGGCTGTCCCCGGTTTTCAGCGGGTGCGGTACATGGTGCCGTCTTCTACTGTGTAGAGGCTGCCGTCCATCGAGACCAACATCTTGGTGCCGCGATATTCGCCTTTGTTTCCTACCTGGACGTAGTTGCCGCTTTTGTGTGTCTTGTAGAGTGTGCCGTCGTTTTCCAGGCTCCACAGGAATCCGCTGCCGGCTTCCAAGGCGATGGTATCTCCCCACTCGCCTTCCTTGCCGATGCGCTGCCATTTACCGGCGACCGGGTCGGTGCTATAGAGCGTTCCCTGTTCCACGGTCCACAGCTTGCCGTCCATGGCGGCGAGCAGGGTGGCGTGCCGGAATGCGCCCTTGGGCCCAATCTGCTCGTAGACGCCTTGCTTATCGGTCTTGAACAGCGTACCGTTGTTCTCGATGCTCCACAGGTATCCGTTCATTCCGACCATGGCTGCGGTGTTGGCCCAAATGCCTTTTTCGCCTAGCTGACGCCACGTGCCGGCATCCGGGTCGGTCTGGTAAAGCGTACCGTCTTCCACGGTGTAGAGCAGACCATCCAGAGCTTCGATCATCGTCACATGACGAAATGCTCCCTTGGGTCCTACTTGTGCGTATTCGCCACGCTTGTTGGTTTTGTAGAGAGTGCCGTCGGCCTCGATGCTCCAGATCAATCCGTTCATCGCGGTCATGGCGGCTGTTTCCGACCACTCGCCGGCTTTACCGACCTGTTGCCAGTCGGCCGGAACGCGCTGCGCGCATAGCGGCGGCGCCGAGAGAAAGACGATTGCGAAGCTGAGGGTGATGCCAGTTCTGTATGCGATATTCAAGCCAACGCTCCTTTGTGTCAGTCCAGCGTAGCAGACTCCTGGGGCGTTGATCCGATGGCGGGGATATACTCAAGCCGATGATGAAATCTCAGATTACGCGCCGAAGTTTCGTCGGAACGATAACAGCGCTGGGACTTTCCGCGGCGGACGATGGCTGGGTGGAGCTGTTTGACGGACGGAGCCTGGAAGGATGGCGGCCGAGCGAGAACAAGGTTTCCTGGAAAGTGGTAGAGGGGCAGCTCGCGGCAGATGGTGCGAGGTCGCATTTGTTCTACACGGGGCCGGTACACGGCGCGGATTTCCGCAATTTCGAGCTGGAGGTGGAGGCGCTGGCGCGGCCGGGGTGCAACTCGGGCGTCTACTTTCATACGGCGTATCAGGAGCGCGATTTTCCCTATAAGGGCTTCGAGATCCAGA
>DASQGY010000154.1:0-56216 GCA_035632375.1 Bryobacteraceae bacterium
AAGAGTCTCGACACTGCACGCACGAGTGCGTGCGCTACATCGCCGCGCCACATTTGAGAAATGCGGATTACGGACCAAGTCCGCGCGGCATTTGCCATTTAGTGAGGTTCCGATTGCCCGTGACGCTCGCGGTGCGGCGGCGCCATGTTGATGGAGGCGGAGGCGTTTCTTTTTGGTCAGCCTGTCAGGTCGACGTTATCGTAAATGCTTCGCAGCGGCAGCGAGACGCCAATCGAGTCCAACCGTAGCTCGCTATCCAGGCCTAGACAGTCGCGCAAATTCCACGTGTTGTCTGGCTGGCGGGTATATTGCTCAATCCGCACTTCGTCCTGGTTCACCAGAATGTATTCGCGGAGCGACTCGATGGTCCGGTAGCGCTGAAGCTTCAAGCAGCGATCATAGTGCTCAGTGGATGGCGAGAGTACCTCGAAGATAACCGCCGGATTGAGCAGAACGTCTTGCCGCTCGTCCGCCAAGAGGGGCTTTCCGCAAACTACCGAGATGTCGGGGTAGGTGTACATCCGGGAGGAAACGCGCACCCGGAAGTCAGAGCCGAAGGCTTTGCAAGTGCCACCTTTGAGGGCAATGAAGAGCTCCCCGTTGAGATTCCCCTGCAGCAGGGCATGGCGCATAGAGCCACCGGACATGGCGAACATTTCACCGTCCAGAAACTCGCTGCGGAACTCCGCGGCGCGATCGAGCGCGAGGTATTCCTGTTCGGTTAGTTTAGTTACCGGGCTCGACGACACGGATCACCTACTCGCAGTCTAGCAGGTTGGTGAAAAAGGTTCGGAGCGCCCACAGGCTAAAAGACGATGCTGAAAACCGCCCTCTGGCTCGCTCCCTCACGGTCGCGGCTCGGTAAGTTGCTGTAAGCGCGAAGACTAGATTCTGAACCGTGTCAATCAAGCCGCAACGCCCCGAGCTTGGCGGCCAGGTTTTGCAGGTAGTCTGGCGGTACGTATGCAGTCTTGGCTTGCTGTTGCAACTCGGCCAGAATTTGTCGAGCCGGGTCGCGCTTGCCTTGGGCCAGGTACGCCTGGGCCAAGGCGTACAAATATTTCGGCGTGCGCCCGGAGGAGGTGACGGCCTTGGTGTATTGGGCAATTGCCCGATCGTACTTCCGCTCGTCCTGACACAAATGCCCTTGAATGTAGAGCGCAAAAGGATAGTTCGGATCCAGCTCCAAAGCCCGCTGCGACTCCGCCCACGCTCGCTTCGGATCCTTCGCGGAGTAATATATCCAGCCGGCGTACGAATGTGCGCTGGGCGAAAGAGGATCCAAGCGGACCGCCTGTTCGATTTGCGCCACGGCTTCCGGATTGCGCCGACGCCCCAGCAGGTACATGGCGTAGCTGCGCCGGGCGCGGGCGTCGCTTGGATTCAAGGCGAGGGCGCGGCGGTATCCTTCGTCCACTCCGGCCGCCGTGGGACCGGTTCGGTCCAGCACGGTGGCAGCCACGACGTGCGATTCGGGGATGGTGTCGTCCAGCTTAAGCGCGATGGAAACTTCCGCTTGCGCCTTGGCCATTGCCTCCTCGGGCGCGATAAACCGATAATCGCCGAGTTCCAAATAACACTTGGCCATTCCATCGTGGGCCAGCGCGTAACCCGGGTCCAGCGCCGCGGCGCGGCCGAACTGCTCGAGCGCCGCTTGAAAGCTCTGCCTGGTCCCCCGATTCCATTGATACAGCCCGGCGAGGTAGGCGTCGTAAGCGGCGGTATTGGTGGTGGCCGCCCGTGCCAGCAGGGCCGACTCCGCGGGCAGAAGACGAATGGCCAAGGCCTCGGCCACACCACGCACCACTTTGTCCTGCAGCCGCAGGAAATCGTCCGCCGGAAGCGAATAGGTCTCAGCCCATGCGTGTGTCCGATCGGATGCGCGAACCAGTTGCGCGGTCACATCGAACCGTCCGTCCAGACGCCGCACGCTGCCTTCCAGCAGGTAACTGGCATTGAGCTGCCGCGCGATGGACGGCACATCCTCGGCTGTGTTCTTGAAACGCATCGCGGAGGTCACCGAGATCACTGCTACTTTCGATGGACTAAGCCGCCCGAGATGCGCGGTCAATTGTTCGGTGACTCCATCGGCGAGATAGTCTTGTGCCGCGTCGCCGCTCAGATTCCGGAACGGCAGAACGGCGAGTGTGATCTTTTGTGGCTGCAGTGACTTCCATACATAAGCGGAAGCGCCCAGCGCGAGAGCCAGGGCGATGGCCGCCGAGAGAATTATCCTGGGGCGTCGGATGGGAGCGACGGGCTGCGCCGATGGCTGCTCCGCGGCGTTAGAAAGGATCTCCACGGGAGGAATGAATCGATAACCGCGCTTGGGTACGGTCTGTATGTATCGAGGCCGCTCGGCCGTGTCGCCGAGGGTTTCGCGGACGCGCTTTGCCGTACTGTTCAGATTGTCATCGAATTCGACGAACGTGTCGGATGGCCAAAGCCGCTCTCTGAGCTCCTCGCGCGTTACCACTTCCCCGGCGCGCTCCAGAAGAAATGCCAGCATCAGGAACGGTTTTTCCTGGATGCGGATCCGTTGGCCGTCTTTTAGCAGTTCGCGGGTCCGCGGATCGAGCTGAAAAGTACCGAAGCGATAAGCGGCCGGTGGAGAAGGAGCGCCGTTCATGGTTCCATCCTCGCGGATAGCACCATCATACGAGAGCCAGTCGGTTAACACCTGGAATGGAGCCGAAAACACCCCCGCGCCGGCGGGTCAGATTGTTTCGCAACGCATTCACTCATCGGCAATTAGCCGGTCAGAACAATTTCATTTGTTTTTTGTTGACCGAAGGCCCGGACACCCGTCAATTTGACGTTATGGCTATCACCATCACGATCAACGGCGCGAAGCGCGTGCTCAACGACGATCCAGGCACGCCGCTGCTTTGGGTTTTGCGCGACACTCTGGCGCTGACCGGAACGAAATTCGGGTGCGGGGCGGGTCTGTGCGGTGCGTGCACGGTTCACCTGGACGGCAAGGCCGTCCGGTCATGCACCACCCCCATTTCCACTGTTGGCTTGCGCCAGGTGACGACCATCGAGGGACTCTCGCCCAATCGAAGCCATCCGCTGCAGCGAGCCTGGATCGCGGAGCAAGTCCCGCAATGCGGGTACTGCCAGTCCGGACAGATCATGTCGGCGGCGGCGCTTCTGGCCGGCAAGCCAAAGCCGACGGATGCGGAGATCGACGCCGCCATGTCGGGCAATATTTGCCGGTGCGGCACCTATTGCCGCATCCGGCGGGCCATCCATCGGGCCGCGCAAGGAGCTGCTTAAATGGAACGCCGCGATTTTCTGAAGTTGGGAGGCCTGATCATCGGCTTCCCTGCCGCGCTGCCGCGCCAGTTGCAAGCGGCCGGTGGTTTCACCCCGAATGGATGGTTGCGAATCGGCCAGGCCGGCGACATTACGGTGCTTCTGGAAAACACCGACATCGGGCAAGGCTCCTGGACGGGGCTGGCGATGCTGGTGGCGGAGGAGCTGGACGCCGATTGGAACTCGGTCCGCATTATCCAGGCTCCGGCCGATCCCAAGGTATACCCGCACCTTTCAACCGGCGGGAGCGGCGCGACCATTGCGGGTTGGGAATATCTGCGCCAGGCGGGGGCGCAGGCGCGCGAGATGCTGATCACCGCCGCGGCCAATCGCTGGAAGGTCTCGCACGAAACTTGCCGGGCGGAAGAGAGTCGCGTCAGGCACCAGCCCAGCGGCCGCAGTTTCACATACGGCGACCTTGTGGAAGACGCAGCCAAGCTGACGCCACCCGATCCCAAGAAGGCACCGCTGAAGGATCCAAAGGATTATCGTCTGATCGGCCGCGCGGTTCCGCGTCCGGATGTTCCGCTGAAAGTGGACGGAAGCGCCAAGTACGGCATAGACGTTCAGGTTCCTGGCATGCTGTATGCCGTCGTCGCCCGATGCCCGACATTCGGTGGGAAGCCCAAGAAATACGACACCGCGGCTGCCAAGCGCATTCCAGGAGTACGCGAAGTGTTCGAAATCTCGGCCATCGGCCGCATGCCGAACACGGCTGGCGGAATCGCCGTCGTAGCCGACAATACCTGGGCTGCCATGCAGGGGCGCAAGGCGCTGGCGGCTACTTGGGACCTTGGACCTAACGCGTTGGAATCGTCGGAGACGTTACGTGAACTTGCCCACAAGCAATTGCAAGGCCCCGCGACATACGTGATCCAGGAACGGGGCAATGCGGAACAGGCGTTCGCCGGCGCCGCCAAAGTGGTGGAAGCGATTTACGAGCTCCCCTTTCAACCGCACGCCACGATGGAGCCGATGAACTGCACTGCCGACGTGCGCGCGGATGGCATCGACATCTGGACCGGCACGCAGTGCGCGAGAGAGATCAAGAATCTGCTGGCGGGCTTTTCCGGGTTGCCGAGCGAGGCAATTACCATTCACAACCAGTGGGCCGGAGGAGGCTTCGGACGCCGTTACCAGTGGGATTATCCGACCGAAGCCTGGCAAATTTCCAAAGCGGCCGGCAAGCCGGTGAAGCTCACCTGGACGCGCGAAGACGATATGCAACACGATTTCTACCGTCCGTTGTCGTACCACCGCCTGCGCGCGGCTTTGGGATCCGATGGCCGGCCGATTGCGTGGACGCATCGGATTGTGTCGACGTCGATTCGCGAAGTGTTCGACCCGCCGGAGCGTCTCAAGGACCCCGCTGGCGTCGCGCGGCAAGAGTACGGAGGGTCCGAAGTTCTGTATTCGATTCCGAAGCTGCGTGTGGACTATGCGCCGCTCCCATCGTGCGTCCGTCGAGCCTGGTGGCGCAGTGTGTCGGCTTCCTTCAACGGGTTCGCCGTGGAATCGTTCATCGATGAGCTGGCCCACGCAGCAGGCAGGAATCCGCTGGACTTCCGGCTCGACCTGCTGCGCGACGAAGGAGAGGACGCTGCAATAATCCGGCGGATACGGAAGATTCTGGAGGTAGTGGCGGACAAAGGCGGCTGGGCCAAACCTGCTCCGGCTGGCTGCGCGCGCGGGATCGCCGCGTTCTACTCTTTCGGCAGTGTTATCGGATACGTCGCGACCGTGTCCAAAGAACCGAACGGCACTATACGCGTGCGCCAGGTCACCGGCGCGGTGGATTGCGGCACGGCCGTGAATCCGGATTCGGTCAAGATGATGGTGGAGGGCGGGGCGATTTTCGGCCTCAGCGCGACATTGCAGGGCGAAGTTACCGTGGCCAATGGCGCGATTGTCCAGACCAATTTCGATGGGTACCGAGCGGTGCGAATGGCGGACGCTCCGGCTATCGATGTGCACGTGGTCAACAGCGGTGCAGAGATCGGCGGCATGGGTGAACCCGGTGTGCCGCCTATTGCACCGGCGGTAGCGAACGCGGTATTCGCGCTGACTGGGGAGCGGCCGCGCAGGTTGCCTATCAATCGAAGTTAGGGCCGCACATTCAAGGGACGGCAACAACGGAATTTCTGTTAGCGGCGGAGAATTCCTCTGCCGGACGGCCGTGGTCATCGCGAGTCCAACATAATCTTGCAGAGCGCCCGGATGTGTTGGTTGGGTTCTTACCACGAAGATGCCAGCAGCCGGTGGCAAAACCGCTCCCTCAGAAGCTGTGAAAGAATCGGCATCCGCTTCCTTACGGTCGCGGCTCAGTTCAGTATGTCGTTTATTTGGAGGATGTTTCCGAGCCGTGACCGTCACGGTCACGGCTCGGTAAGGGCCCGCATCAATCAGAACAATATCAACGAACTGGTTGCCGGGCGGAACCTTGGGACCGGCGGATTCACCGGCGGCGCACCCGGGTAGAACGGCGCGAAGCTCACGCTGACTTCAACCTTCTTGGCGGGGCCTCCTCCCACGTAGGTGCAGGGGACGTCGGCAAACTCGACGGCAAAAGGATCCGCATACAGCACTTCATACACGGCAAAATTGCCCGCGGGAATGCTCGATCCGGAGCTGGTGGGACTGAACGGGCCACTCCCCGCGTTGTCCGTCGTGGTGAGCACCATCACTCCTGAATCCACTGCGGGACTGCCGACTCGGTGCAGATGGACCACCTCCGGAACGATGACGCGGTGCGATCCGTGGACCCCGATGAAGGTGAGGGCGATCCGCGTGCCTTGATTCACGACGCCGGCGTCCGCGATCCCGGTATTCACTCCTCCAAAGCCGGCCGAAAAGAACGGATTCCCTAGGTTCGGCACGCTGGAAGCTCCGTATCCGAGCGGAGGATTCGGAGAAGGCGGGCCGTTCAGGCCGTTATTCTGCCACTCCAGGCCGCTTTCCGAGTTGTAGAAGATCCCGGGAACGTTCTGTGCCAGGTCTGGCGGATAGACCGTGTTTCCGTTGTAGGCGTAACCGGGTCCAATGAAGGTGGCATTGCCGGGGCCGCCGTTTCCCACCGTATCGGAGAGATTCTTGGCCCGGAAGGCGCCCGCAAATCCTTCGGTCACGTGTACGATGGAAGTTCCGGGTGTGGGAGAGGGAACGGTGAACACCAACCCCGGTTCCGTGAACGCAACCGACTGTACCGGATTCGATACCGACACCGCGAGACTGCCGGAGATGGCGATGGTCATCTGGACTGCAACGGGAGTGGCAGGGCCAAGCGCTGAGGCATCGACGCGAAGGTTGGTGAACCGAAACGTCCGGGTGCCCAGGCCAGGCGGGTCGAACGGGACGCCCAGAAATACCACGACGTTGCTGGCGGGGGGCGAGGGTTGCGCTTGAAAGATGTTGGGACGCCCGCAAGTGTAGCTGTTGGGGGCAGGATGGCCCAATATGCCATCACAAGCGGCGGTGCCGAAACCATTGGCCGTTCCATCGTAAGTGGTGGTGGGAATGCCGGTGCCGATAATCGCGCACACGCCCGGCCCGGACACTCCATTGTCCGGCGCGCCGACGTTTCCGCAATTCAGCATGGGAACGCCTGGGGACAAAGGCGTGTTGGGCTCGTCCACCAGCAGCAGGGCTTCGCTAAAGCCAGGAGCCGTGGTTTTGCTGGTCAAGTTGGAATTCAAGAAGACGCTGAAGTTCATTTGCGGAACGGGAACTCCGGGCGGCGTCGCGGTACCGCCGGTGCAGGTCAAGGTATAGTCGCCCACGGGTTCAGCCGTGCCGTCCACGCGAACAATCAGCGGGACGCCCGCGTTGGCTACACAGGTCACTGGTGCGGCTTGGACGCTAGCGGCAGTAAGAACAACCGCGAGAATCGCGAATGCGGCAAGGGTATTCCGAGTCATACTTTGTCCCTCCGGGGCGGTTAGATGCTTTGGGGGGGAGAACCGTTACAGCTAAAGGGCCCTAGTTGTTGTCCGCTAGGAGGGGCATTCCGGAAACTGCCGAGATGTCGGGGTAGCCGGGCGGACACGCGTGGACGGAAGGCGGGGGGAAGGCTTCGGAATTGCTGGCTCGGCGGACCGGAGAGTTGGCACGGGATATTTCTTTCAGCCTGGCATGCTGAAGGGAGAAAACGGGGCTTAGCACCAATTCGCTGTCCGGAAATTGGCTGCGGAATTCGGTGGCGCGATCTGGTGGCAGGCTAGGAGTTGGTGAAAAGGTTCGGAACCCCACAGGCTAGAGCCTGTTTCGCACAAGCTAAAGCATGTGCCACCAATTCATGTAGAATTGGACGAATTGGAAGGAGGTCGGTATGAGACGCGTGCTTCACGCCAGTGTTGCCTTGTTGGTCTTCGCGGGCTTCGCGATTGCACAGCCCCCCGCCGCACCGAGTCCCGCCCGGCCAGGTTTTGCGCCGGTGGTGATCGGGCCGCCGGCTGCTGTTCCGCCCGAGGTCGCGATACTGCGTCCGACGTCCGCGGAGTTGGCGCAGGTCAATGATGCGGTGAAGAAGTGGGTCGACGCGGATAAGTCGGCGGCAAAGCCACTGCTGACGAAGTATGAATCGCTGCTGATGCTTCATCCTTCCCGGCTGAATGTCGCCGCTACGTACACGCAGACCCCGCAACGGATGGGCCTGCGGCACGAAGGGTTCGTCGAGATCGCGAAAAAAGGGGATATCGACCTGCTGTTGCACGGCGACTCCATCACCGACTGGTGGGTGCAGGGAGACGCCAACAAGGCGATGTTTGAGAAATATTTCGGCGAAATGAAGACGGCTAACTTCGCCGTGGCCGGCGACACGACGCAAGGAGTTCTCTGGGGTTTGAAAAACGGAGAGGGGCAGGGATTCCAGCCGAAGGCCGTGATGCTGATGATCGGCACCAACAACACGGGCGGGAGCAACAACGCCGGGACGGCCACGGCGGCGGAAATCGCGGAGGGCGTCGGCGCGGTGGTGCTGGAGCTGCGGAACGACTTTCCAGAGGCGAAGATTTTGCTGCTGGCGATTTTCCCACGTGGGGTGCCGGGCGATTCGGTGCGCGATAAGATCGCGGAGATTAACAGTATTATTGCCAGGCTTGATGACCAGAGGCATGTGTTTTATCTGGATATTGGCGCTAAGTTTCTTGATGAGAGGGGTTATTTTCTCAAGGATGCGTTCCGGGCGGATAATTTGCATCCGCAGGCAAAGGGGTATGACATTTGGGGGGCGGCGGTGAAGGACAAGCTTGCGGAGCTGATGAAGTAGTAAAAAGCGAAATGCGCACAAGCTAAAGCATGTGCTACCACGGTCGGAAATGTTGAAACGCACGGGCTTCTAGGCTGGATGGAGGAAGATGGGCTGTCCCGCGGCTAGGCGGCCGGTCCGAGTTACTGTGCCGTAGATTCCCGCGGTGTTTTCGTGCACACGAACTACGGCCTTCATCATTTCTGGAGCGGGACTTGCCGAGTCGGGATCAAGGTTCAACATTGCGCAGCGAACGTCGCGCATGGTGACGGCGATGGCGGGGGCGTCGGCAGCCTCGCCGAATGACAGGACACGGCCCACCCACTCGTCCTCCTGGAAGGCGCCCGAGCGCAGTAGACGAACCGCGACATTTGGGCGAAACCGGCGGACGTCGGGGCTTAGCCCGGCGAGCTGTGAGATCTCGCGAACCGTATCGGAGGCGATCACGGAGATGCTCGCTTCATCGAAGATGCCGTGCTTCCACTGCATCATCTGCACGGGCGCTCCGTAGCGGCGTCCGACATCGGCGGCTAATTCTTCGCCGAAGATGGGGATCTCGTGACCATCCGGGGTGCGAACATGCGTGGGAAGGGCGCCCGGAGCGGCATCTTCACCGTGCTGCGGAGTAAACAGGAGCAGTGCGGGAAGCTTGCTTGCCGTTAGCCACGGAAACTCGCCGCGGTCATTCATCCGCCGGAGTGCCAGGCGTCTGTCGCCGGGGAGACCGTGCCAGCCGAGCTCGGCGGTGTGGAGTGGTTCGCCGCGCATGGATTTCACGGGATAGCGGAAGATGGCCTCGACGTGTCCGATTTCTATTGGCATATAGGATCCCGAGGCGAAGCTGCGGCGGCGATCAATTCGAAATTGCTGCTGAGGGCGTGCAGTCCGGGCAAAGCGGTGAGCGCGTGGTCCAGTTGGCGCGCGAGGCGGTAGGCGGAGGGCCAGGAAGGGAAGAGGCCGGCGATGGGAGTGGAGCAGAAGTCGAACCAGCGATACGTCACATCGAAGCGCGCTTGGTGGAACGACGCAGCGGTGGGCCCAACCAGGAGTGGGCGTTCATCGTCGGACTGATATTTTTTCATCAGGCGCGGTACCAGCAGCTTGCCGAGGAAGCCGGATAGCCGCCGAGCGCTGGGTTCCAATGCGTAGAACCGTCCATGATCGTTCACCAGCGGGCGAAGTTGGCTGGGAAAATCGGCGAACTGAGTTTCCCCGAGATGGTGCAAGAAGAAGATGGCGAGCACGAGGTCGAACGATTGACCGGTAGGGGAGAGGTCCTGCCAGGCGCCCTGCATGAACTGGACATTGTGCACGCCGGAGAGGGCGGCAGCGCGGGTGGCCGCTTGAATCGCCGCGGGCGATAAATCGAAACCGGTTACTTGCGCGACGTGCGGGGCCAGGAGCAATTCGGTATCGCCAATTCCGCAACCGATGCTGAGAACCCGGGAGTTGGGCCCGGCGCCGGTGGCTCGGAGGATGCGCCGCACCAGGTATTGGCGAAACGCGACCACGGCTGGTTTCGCAAAATGGGCGGCTCCGGGGCCGCTGTAGAAATCCTCGTAGTATGCGAGCTCGCGATCGAGCACGGGGTCAGCAGCGCGGGCGGGACAAGGTTGGGGACACACGGTAGACCATCATATCCGAAAGACCACAGACAGCCTGACGGCAGCCGATCGAGCCAGCCTGACCGGCGCGCTCTCTTTCCTGGCCGGTCAGTCTGGTAGTTTGACCGAATCGCAGATGCTTCGCAACGCGGGCGAGACGCCGAATCGAGGGCGAGGTATCGTAGATGAGGCAGATCGCTTGGTGATTTGGCTCATCTGGGTGCGGGCAATCCCTCACGTTTGCTGGAATTACACTGATTCAAAACGAGTTATTCTTCGGCCAGGCTGCTGCACACATCCGGCCCGGAGGAGATTAACAATGTTTAATACACTGTGGCATAAGCGATCTGTATGGACCGTGCTCTTCGCGGCAGCAATCGTGGCGTCGTTTGGAGTGTGGGCCGTGCTGCCCAGCGCTCACGCCAATGGAACGGTCACCTTCACCAACCTGTCGTTGGCGGGGACCTACGGGTTCATTCTGGATGGACGGGGAGTGAACGATCAGCCGGTAGCCGAACATGGAGTAGCGCTATTTGATGGAAACGGCGGAGTCCGCGGGACACTTACAACGTCCACCATCGGTTCAGAAATGTCGTCACGCACCTTCCAGGGGTCCTATCAAGTGAATCCGGACGGGACCGGCTTGATCATGCTGGAGTACATCAATCCGCCGGTTGTTGTGGAGGAACCGCCGGCCGAACCACCATCGGAGCCAACCGCCATTAGGGCCAACGTCGCCGTGAAGCCCGATTGCGGGGACCGGATCAACAAGACCGCCATCTACTTTGTGGCATTGAATGGCGGAAAAGAGCTGATGACCATGCAGAATGACATCGGCATTGTCGCGGTCGGCAGTTTCAAGGCCCAGTAGTTCGCTATTGCGTCCGAAACAAGTCCGTACCTACGCTGGCAAGAGCATCGGCCGATTTGTCGCGAGACAGAAAGGCGGATGTTCTTGCCAATTTTTCCAGCCGGATTCCGATGGTGTGTCTACGCGGTGGAGGCGACGGACATGGCGAACATTTCAAAGTCCAAGAAGCTCGCCGCGGACCTCCGCCGCGCGATCCAGCGAACGCCTGATGAGTCGAAGGGCGCGGCGAAGTGCGGGCTAGACGACACACGGAAAATTGCGGCTGTCGCGGGACGTTTTTCTCAGCGGGGCGTCATCATGAAATGCGATTCAGACATGTTCTCCGGCGGCTGTCCCGCGCGCCGATGTTTACGGCCGTTACGCTCCTCACGCTGGCGCTAGGTATCGGGGCCAATAGCGCGATTTTCAGCGTGATCAACGGCATTGTATTGAAGCCGTTGCCGTATCCGCATCCGGAACCGCTGCACCAGTTCCCTCTATCTCCCGGCTTAACGCTAGAGGAGTTTGAAGATGTGCGGTTCGCTCGAAGCTGCAATTTCTGGGGCAAAGGCTTATCGGCGATATCGCGAAAACGCTTTGGGTGTTGATGGGGACCGTCGGAATGGTTCTGCTGATCGCGTGCGCCAATGTGGCGAATTTGCTGCTGGTTCGCGCCGAAGGGCGGCAGCAGGAGTTGGCGATCCGAACCGCGCTGGGAGCGGGATGGCGAGATGTCGCGAGGGAGTTGCTGATGGAAAGCGGCGCGCTGGGATTGCTGGGCGGCGCGCTCGGTCTCGGGCTGGCGTATGGCGCGGTTCGAATCCTGATGGCGATGGCTCCAGCGAACCTGCCGCGGTTGAATGAGATCTCCATCGACCCGGCGGTGATCCTGTTCACGTTCGTGACGGCGGTGGTGACGGGGGTATTGTTCGGAATGATTCCGGCGATCAAGTAGGCCCGGCCGCGAATCGGCAACGCACTGCGCGGCGGCGGACGGTCGTCGAGCCAGAGCCGGGAGCGGCATCGCGTACGCAGCGTGTTGGTGGTGGTGCAGGTGGCGCTCGCGCTGGTGCTGCTGGTCGGCTCCGGACTGATGATCCGAACGTTTCAAGCGCTCAGGCGCGTGGATGCGGGATTCGATCCGCAGGACGTGCTGACGCTGCGCATCTTCATTCCGGCATCGCAGGTGAAGGACGCTACGGCGCTGGTCCAGTTGGAACAGGCCATGCTCGAAAAAATGCGCGCGGTTCCGGGGGCAAAGTTTGAGCTTGCGAAAGACAGTGAGGTCTGCGCTGGCGCCGAGAGCAGTTTTGAGTTCGGGCAAAGTAGCGATCTTGTGGCGCAGGAGATGCTTGCGGAGCGCTTGGGGGTGGAAGGAGCGTGGGAAGGCGCGCTGCTATTGCGAATTCTCCAGTGTTTACAGAGCTCGCAGCCAGTGAAGAGAGCCGCCGATGGCGACCATCAAAGCATCTCGTAATGATTGTTTTCCGATCTCGATAGATTAGTTAATCTTGCGTTGACCCTAAGTAACCTCAAGCACCAACTTTGAGGGTTGCTTTTCTACGGACCTACTTACGCTCGCGCTCGCCCTCTTCCACCATTCGCTTCACCCGATCCAACTCCTGGCGCAGCTTCCGCTCCCGCAACGCGATCGAGATCACATAGATGATCACGATCAGCCAGGCGGCCAGGAAGCCGTAGAACATGAATGTGTAATTTGAGTCCATGG
Source organism: Bryobacteraceae bacterium (assembly GCA_035632375.1). GTDB lineage: Bacteria > Acidobacteriota > Terriglobia > Bryobacterales > Bryobacteraceae > Palsa-89. The sequence continues at coordinate 12,744 of DASQGY010000154.1, forward strand.
GATCTCCTCAGAAGGCGTGCGCGTAGCGGCGCATCGATTCGATTTCGCGCTGTATCGCGTCCTGGCGCATGCGCATCATGATCAAAACGGCGGCGAGCATCAGCAGGGCCAGCAGGTTCCACCAAATGGGCGCTTCCATTCCGGGGGCCATGCCGCCGCCATTGCGAATGCTCAAAACAGGGCCGGGGTGCTGCGTGCGGAACCACTCGATGGATTTCCACACGATCACGATATCGGCGCAGGCGAAGATGGACAGCACGGCGCAGAGCCGTGCGCGAGTGGTGGGATCGTCAATCGCGCGGCGCAGCATCAGGTAGCCGACGTAGAGCAGCCAGCAAACGAAATACGAAGTCAGGCGCGCGTCCCAGGTCCACCAAATTCCCCAGGCGATCCGGCCCCACAGGCTGCCGGTGATCAGGGTCACCGTGGCGAAGGCCAGCGACACTTCATTGATGGACGCGGCGATGGCGTCGAAACGCAGATCCTTCTTCGCCAAATACATCACGCTCGAAAACATCGCGAAGAAGAACCCGGTGAACGAGGTGATAGCCGATGGCACATGAAAATAGATGATGCGGAAAATGGCACCCTGATTCAACTCGTCGGGGACCCGCAGGAACATGGTGTGCAGGTTCCAGGAAAGCAGCGCCCCGGACGCTACCGCGAGAGCAATCATGATTTTCAGTCGCATACTTTACCCCACTAATACGATTTCAACCAGCGCTAAGGCCAGGATAGTAAAGATTACATCAAAGCCGACCAGAAGTTTGAACCAGACCTGGTTGTCGGGCCCCAACGGCTCGCCGGAGATCAAAACAGTGCTGAGCTGGATGGCGCCCATCAACGCCGGAATCAGCATTGGATAGATGAGGGTCGGCAGCATCAACTCGCGCAGCCGCAGATTCACGGTCATGGCGCTGAACAACGTGCCGATCACAGTGATGCCCCAGGTGCCCAGCATCATCACGATAAACAGCAGCCACATCTGGCGCGGCCAACGCGCGTCGTAGAAGATCACGAAGATCGGCAGGCACACGGTCTCCACAATCAACAGCAGCACATAATTCGCGAGGCACTTGCCGAAGAACAATTGCGCTCCGCTGGCGGGTGAAGAAATCAAGGCGTCCAGACAATCGTTCACCAGCTCGCGGGCGAAGCTGCGGTTCAGGATCAGCGTGCCGGCGAAGGCGAACACCAGCCACAGCAGTCCGCCGGAGATTTCGCGCGTCTGCTCCGAACTCGGATCGAAGGCGAAACTGAACAGCAGCAGAATCACCAGCGCGAACGACAGCGACGCGTTCACCGTCTCCTTGCTGCGCACTTCCGAGCGCAGATCCTTGCCGGCGATGGCCAGCGACTGTCGCAGGAAACTCATGCTTCTCCGTAGTGGCGATACAGCCAGCCGGGATCTTCCAGCATCTCGCCCGTGCGTTCGCCGCGAAACGCCAGCTTGCCTCGATTGATCAGCGCGACATCGGTGGCCAGTTCCAGCGCCTCGCGCAGTTGATGCGTGGACATGATGATGGTCCGGCCCTCGGCCAGCGCGGATTTCAGCAGATCCTGAAGCACCGCAATCGCGCGGTCGTCCAACGCGGTGAAGGGCTCGTCCAATAAAAGCAAAGAAGGATTGTGCAGAAACGCGCGCGCCACTGCCAGACGCTGCCGCATCCCGCGCGAGAATTCGCGGACCAAGCCGTCGCGCACCCGATCCAGACCGGTGCGCTCCAGCCATTCCCGAGCGGTCTTTACCGGATCGGCCACTTCATACAACTTGGCAAAAAGCCGCAGATTTTCGTACGCAGAAAGCTCTTCGTAAACGCCGATGCCGTGCCCCAGGACGCCGATGCGCTTGTGTGTACCCTCTGCGCGCGCGTCGCCGCCCAGAATGGTGATGGTGCCTTTCGCGGTCTTCGATAGCCCGGCGAGAATCCGTAGCAGCGTGGTCTTCCCCGCACCGTTGCGCCCCAGTAAAGCAAGGCAAGCGCCGGGCTCGACGGAAAAGCTGATGTCCTTAAGCGCTGGATAATCGCCGAAAAACTTCCAAACGCCTTCGATCGCGACGGCGCTCATCCGCAAATGATACCTTTCTCTGTCCGATGTGGGGCAGGTTGGCAACCTGCAGCGGGTTGGTAACCCGCTTGGTCCAGCGCGATTAACAATCGCGCGCAGGTTGGCAACCTGCCCCACATCTTCGTCAGCCTTTTCTCGCGACAGCGGAATTTCGATACAGAGCGAACGACCCGAGCCCCAGAATCGCGAACGCCACGCCGAGGATCCAGTACAACCGCTCGTAAATCCGCGGCTTCACTTCCTGGATAGTCGGCGCGCCATTGTCTTCGTCCTGCGCCGCTGCCTCCGGTTGCGTCAGTGACCCTTTGCCCTCCACCTCCACCTTGTAACTCGCGCCCTTGATGCGGTAGATGCTGGCCTGCGTCTTCGGCTCCTGCCCCGCCAATTCCAGATTGTCGCCCTTGATGGTGACACCCGTAGGGATCACCAGGTCCGACGCGCCCTCGGTGTGAAGGATCTTTCCGGAAAAAGTCATCGGGCTGGTTACCGGCACAATGTAGTTCAAATCGAACCGCGTCTCGCCGGGCTTAATGGGATACATCACCTTGTACACGTTCGGTTGATTGGTCTTCTCCGCCGGCCGCTGTATGGGCATGCCGCCGGGCGCGTTGATAGTCACGCTCACCTGCCCCTTCGCCTCCGGTGGCAAATAAAAATGCAGCGTGCCGTTGGCTGCGTCGTTGAACGTGAGCTTCGGATCGCCCTGATAAAGGATGCCCTCGCTCACCGCCATCTCGGTGTCGCTGGGCTGTAGCACAATGAAGTGCTGCGTAACTTTCGCCGTGTCCGGTTTGGTGCTGGCGTCGTAGACTTCGACGTTCATACCGCTTGTCGGCATGCCCGGCATCACTACTTTGTTGTAAAGGACACCGCCGAAAAACACCTGTACCAGCGTGGGGCCTTGCGCTTCCTTATCCAGTCGAAAATTTCCTTGCGCATCGGTCTTCACGCTTTGCAGCGTCTGCATCCCGCCTTGCCCCGGCTGCACCAGCGACACAATGGTATTCGCCGCCGGTTTCCCGGTGGTCCCGTTGATCACCGTTCCATCGACGGCCGCAAACGCCGGCAGACACAGGAGCCATAGAAACCGTCCGCTCATGACGCCATCGCCTTCCCACACTCTCCGCAGAACTTCAGCGCTTGCGGGAAACTCGCCCCGCAGTGCGGACACTTCTTGGAGGCGCCCGGCTTGGGCTTGGACGCAGGCGCAGCCACAGCCGCAGCCTGCTTGGCCTGGACCGCGGGCGCTAGCGAATCGATCTCCGCCAGCACCTTCGCCAACTCCCGTTGCAAATCCAGCTTGGTCTTCTGATAATCGGCGTCCGACAACTTGCCCACGCGAAACTCAAACTGCAGATCGCGCAGATTCTCGTAGATCTGCGACTTGCGTTGCTCCAGATGAGCAGTCGGTGAAATCGGCGGCGTTTCCGGCACGTCTTTGCCGCGCACCAGCAAAGTGAATACGATGGTTCCCACCGCGAGAAGAACCGCCACCGTCAGCGCCATTAATCGAGCTTTTCCACTTCTTTCTCGATTTGGTCGTGATAGCGATCCAAGGTGGGATCGTCAGCCGACGCCGCGCCGGCAACAACGCCTGGACGGCGATATCTGCGAATAACCCACACCACGAGAAGTAATCCGACGAACCCGGCCGTGTACATGGAAAGCGAGCCCATCACGCCTGGAGGCACCGCCACCACGTCCTTCCCTTGTTCCTGCGCGAACTGATCCAAAATCGCCTGATCGGAAAGACCAGCGGCCTGCATCTTGAAAATCTTCTTCTTATTTTCCCAGCAGGTTCGACAAGGATAAGGTTCCATGCGGCATGCCATGTTCATCTTGCACCCACATGGACAGAGCAATTTCTCTGCCACTCGGTTCACCGCGGGACTCTCCAACTCCTCGGCGTTCTGCGCAAAGCACGACGCCGTGAGAAAGCTGACGACGAGAAGGCTATTTCTGAACCGGCGCATGTTTTTGTGTTACTCCCACCACTTGCGTGCGCGCATACGACAGCCGCACCTTGCTCGGGATCAAGCAGACCAGCGTTCCCATGGCCAGCACCCAGAACCCGATCCAGATCCAGGTGACCAGCGGAAAGATGTAGGCCTGAATCACCGCGCGCTGATTGTCGTTCGATACGCCGGCGAAATTTAGATAAAGGTCTTCATTCAGACGCCGCCGGATGGCGACTTCCGAAGTCGGCTGCTGGCTCGATTTATAAAGCCGGCGTTCCGGCTCCAGCGTCCCCAGCGGCGTCGAACCGCGCGAAGCTTCCACAATCAACTTCTGCCAAGTGTAGTTGCTGTTATCGCCCTCTTGCCGGTCCGCGATCCGCAGCGTGTAATGACCCAACTGGAAGCTGCCTCCGGGCGACACCTCTTTAGTCACGTCCTGATTGAACGCCGCGCCGGTATATCCGATAAACATGAACACGATGCCCATATGCACCAGGTACCCGCCGTAGCGCCGCGTGTTGCGATGCGTCAGCTCCACCATCGCCGGGATCATGCCGATGCCGGTCTTGGCCCGAATGGCCGACGCGCCCTTCCAAAACTCGGCGAAGATGGTCGTCGTCACGAACATGCACAGTCCGAAAGAAACCAGCGCGTAAGGATGTTCGAGAACACCAAAGAATGCGAGCCCCACCATCACCGCCAGCCCGGCGACGGTCGGCCAGAAGAACGCGCGCCGCAAGCTCTCCACCGAACTCCTGCGCCAGGCGATCAGCGGACCAATACCCGTCAACAGCAGCAGCCCAAGTCCGATGGGAATATTGATGCGGTTGAAAAACGGCGCGTCCACGCTGATCTTCTCGCCCGTTACTGCTTCCGAAATCACCGGGAACAGCGTACCCCACAGCACCGCGAAGCAGCTCGCCAGCAGGATCAGGTTGTTGAACATGAAGCTCGACTCGCGCGATACCACGCTCTCCAGCCGCGCTTCACTGCGCAGGTAACCCAGCCGGTCCAGAATCAAAAAAATCGTGGCCGCGAGTCCGATGGCCAGGAAAATCACGAAATACTTGCCGATGGGCGACTGCGCGAAAGCGTGCACCGAGCTCACCACACCCGACCTCGTCAGAAATGTTCCGAAGATGCACAGGAAGAAGGTGGCCGAAATCAGCACCATGTTCCACACCTTCATCATGCCCTTCTTTTCCTGCATCATCACTGAATGCAGAAACGCCGTCGCCGTGATCCAAGGCAGCAGCGAGGCGTTCTCCACCGGGTCCCAGGCCCAATATCCACCCCAGCCGAGCACCGCATACGCCCAGCCCTGCCCCAGCAGAATGCCCGTGCTCTGAAACAGCCACGTCACGATGGTCCAGCGCCGCGTAGTATGAATCCAGTTGTCGCCGGGCTGCTTGGTGATCAGCGATCCCATGGCGAAAGCAAACGGTACCGTGAATCCGACGTAGCCCAGATACAGCATCGGCGGATGGATCACCATGGTCCAGTACTGCAACAGTGGATTCAACCCGCGTCCCATGCCCTCCACGATGTTTCCGCGGCCGGCGATCAAAATCGCAAATGGGCTGAGCACGAATGAGATCAGGATCAGGAAGAATGATTCGGTGGCCATCAACACGGCCGTCACCCACGGCATCATGTCGCGGAACTTGCGCCGGTTCATGAAAACCACTACAGCCGAGTATGTCGACAGCAGCCAGGCCCACAACAGCAGCGACCCTTCCTGTCCGCCCCACCATGCCGTGAACTTGTAAATGTTCGACATGGACGCGTCGGTGTGCGCCGCGACGTAGCCCAGGCGGAAGTCGCCACTGAGCAGGGAGTAAATCAGGATGCCCGAAGCGATGGTGAGCAGAATCCAAGTGGAGTAAACCGCTCGCTCCGCGCTGACCACCAGAGCCGGGCTTTTCTTGAGCTTGCCGATCACCGAACCGATGACCGCATATACGGCCAAACAGAACGAGATCAGTATGGAGAGAGCGCCTATGTTTTCCATTCGAGCTTAGTTCCTCTAAAATGCGGCACAGGCACTCGCCTGCGATTCGCAGCCGCTACATGCTGGCCCGGTTACCGTCCTTCTTCAGTTGCGGTTTGGCTTCGTATTTCGAAGCGCACTTGGCTTGGATCTTACTGGCTTGGAAAGTGCCGTCCGGCCCCAGTTTTCCGTCGGCCAGCGCCTGCGCGCCATCCTTGAAGGTATCCGGCAGCGGATCGACGCCGTTATACACTACCTTCAGCTTCACCGATTCCTGGTGCATAACGAACGTAACCTCGGAGCCTTTGCGAACGATAGATCCTTGCTCCACATCGCCGCCCACGCGAAGCCGCTTGCCTTTAGCCTGATCGCCCATCTGGCCGAGCTCGGCGATCGTCTTGTAGTAGGTCTTGCTTTCGCTGATCCCGCCCATCGCGAGCCATACCAGGACCCCGACAATCACCACCACCATGGCGCCGAACTTCACGTAGGTCTTCATGATTTGCTCCTAGAACTCCAGTATAGCGCCAAGCAATCGGCCGACCAACAATCCGCTCCGTCGTCTTGCTCCACCGTATTCTATTGATAACTAAGGCTGATAGCCCTGTTCTATCGGTGGTTGTATCCCCTTCCATCTTTTGGGGGAATCGGGGAGACCCCCAGTTTCTCACCCAACGGGCCGGACGCCGCCGGCATGGCACAGCATGCAGGCCACCTGAAGATCTTCCGGCGTCGCACACGCGAGAGTGTAAAGCTGCCCACGCATCGCCCACGAAACAGCCTTCCCACCCTTGTAAGCTTGGTGCGCGCTCACCTCCACCACTCCAGCACGCGCCCGCGAAACCGTCAGCTTTACATCGCGATCCCCAACACGGCACGCGATCTCGGCCCGTCCGTCGGTCCCCTTCGCCCCAACCAACCGCAGCGCCGTCGAAGCTTGCAAAGGCACATCGAGACCGGCATGCAACAGCACCCACGCCCGAATCCTGGCGGCATCTCCGGATCGAAACTCCCCACGCGGTCGAGCAAGAAAGAGAACAACCATCACCATCGCAGCGGCAGCCAACACCCAAACATACCCACGCCCGCCTCTCGACACAGCGGCGCGGGGTCGTTGAACGCGCTCCCACAACTCCTCGGGTGCGCGCACCTGCTGCAACTCCCTACGAAGCTCCGCCTCAACCCACATGCCTTACCTCCGCGCATCCTTCTTCAGATGCGCCAACCGCCGCTCCAACAGCTTATGCGCCCGATTCAATCGCGACGCCACCGTCCCCGCCGAGCATCCCACCACTTCGGCGATCTCTTCGTACGACAGCCCTTCCGTGTAACGCAGCACCACTACAATCCGCTGCTCGGCCGGCAGTCTCCCGACCATCCGCTGCACGTCGTCCTCAACTTCCACGCGCATCAACTTGTGCAGCGCGCTTTCGGCAGGCGCGACCACCGCATCCAGCAGCCCGGAGAGGAACGGCATCCACCGCTTACCCCGCCGCCGATAGTCCAGGCAGCGATTTACCACAATCCGGTAGAGCCACGATTCAAAACTCGAGTCCCCGCGGAAATCGCCGATCGAGGCCCACACCTTCAGGAACGTCTCCTGCGCAATGTCCATGGCCGCCGCCGGATCGCCCGAGTAGCGCAACGCGATCGAATACACGCGGTCCTGATTGGTTTCAAAGAGCACACGAAATGCGTCATAGTCGCCCCGCTGGCAACCTTCGATCACTTCCCGGTCATTGCCGTCCAGTACCATGCCGACGCTACTAATCTATGACGTTTCACCCCTCGGAATTCTTCCGTGTTTTCCGTGGCTCGAGTGTGGACAATCCAAAAACTCTGTGTTTGCACGAGCAAGAGTCGTTGGGGAAAAAAGCTGTCGAACAGTCTGGAACATCCACTGGCTAAAGCCTGTGCCACCATATCGGCGCGCTCCTAGCCGACCTCTCTCCAGAGCCTTTCCCAATTCCAGATCCCTGACGCCACGTTCGTCGGTAACGGGAATCCGAGCTGATGGGCCAGCATGCACACCTGGCCGCGATGGTGGGCTTCGTGAGCAAGCATGTAGCACAGCATTTCCGGGCCGACCGGCCAAGGCGGAGCCCAGCCGTCGCGGCGAAACTTCTGGACGCGGCCCCCACCGCCGCCGAGCGCTTCAGCCAGCAACTCGATGCAGCGAGCGGCGCTTTCGGCTAGACCCGCGAGGGCCTGACGGGGTGTGCAGGTCGCACGGTTGAGCTTTGGCGGAACCTTCAGGTGCGGAGCCGTCAGCCTGATCCACTTGGAGCGCACATTGTGCATGTGCGTAAAGATAGCCGCAATGGTTCGGGCCTTGCCGGGCGGTTTCGCTCTCCATGCGGCAGGGTCCAGATGTTCGATGAGCATTTGGTTCATGCGATCGTTGGCGGCGAAGATCCGGACGGCGGATCGGCCGAGTTTGGCGGGAACTTCCTTTTGACGCTTGGTCACGCGCTACTTCCTTTGACCATGGGCTTCGATGACCATGAGACTCGCTCCACGTTTCGCGGCCGCCGGAATTTCTCACCCGGCCGGCTCACGCCGACTGATTCATTTTAATGTTTGGCCGTTCAGGCTTCAATCCTGGGAGGCCCGCGTGGAGGAACTTCCGGTTCCGGAAATGAGTCTCGACGCCGCATGCAGAGTGAGTGCGCTACTTGGCCCCGTGCAGCGACTCTTCTTGACCACACAATTGGACGGGCGCATTCTTGGACGGAGGAGACAAGATGCGTCTTTTATTCGCTCTTCTGGCACTCACGGCAGGAGTGTTTTGGGCCGCCGACACGAACTCCGGCGCCCCGGTGACTTTCAACAAGGACGTACTGCCGATCCTGCAAAAGAATTGCCAGAGTTGTCACCGGCCGGGGCAGATGGCGCCGATGTCGTTTCTCACGTATCAGAGCGCCAGGCCTTGGGCCAAGGCGATGAAGGGCGCGTGGCCACCAGGAAAATGCCGCCATGGTCGGCTGATCGCAGTATGGTAACGATCCGTCGCTGAAACAGAGCGAAATCGCGACTATCGTCAAATGGGCCGACAGCGGCGCGCTGGAAGGCGACGCCAAGGACGCGCCGGCGCCGGTTCAGTGGGCCGAGGGGTGGGTCATCCAGCCCGACATCGTGGTTGACGGACCTATCACGGATGTTCCCGCCCGCCCCAAGAACAATGTCGTGGAGTGGCGCATGGTGATTGTGCCGACCGGTTTCACCAAGGATACGTGGGTGACCTCGGTCCAGGTCAAGCCGGAATACCCTGCCGTTACGCATCACATTTGTGCGGGCGATATTCCGCACAACCCCGCGGTGAAATACAGAGTCCCGGTATGGCAGGACAAGGAACGAGACGAAGAGGGAGCTGCCCGGCCGAAAAGGGAGATCCTTTCTTGGGCGGCAAGTTGGCGGGTTTACCGCCGGCGGAGGCGGCTGCGATTCTACAGGCTGGCGCCCCGGAAGACTGCTACCTTCCTGGGAACGCTGCGGCCGACTACAGAACCATCAACGCAGCCAAGCTGATCCCGGCCGGGTCGGATATCGCCGTTAGCTTGCATTACACTCCCAACGGGACTGCCGTGACAGATCACGTCAAGATTGGCTTCACCCTGGCAAAGGCTCCGCCCGAACGCCGTTACGTGGCTTTCGTCACCTCCGCGCCCACCGATAGTAAGCGTTTCGCGATTCCGCCTAACGATCCGAATTGGCAGAGTCCGCCCGCGGAGGCTACGTTCCTCCAGGATGTGGAGCTTGTCTTCGTGATGGCGCACATGCACTTTCGTGGAAAAGACACCAAGTGGACGCTGGAGTTCCCGGACGGGACCAAGCAGGTGGTCCTGAATATTCCGCGCTACGATTTCAACTGGCAAATCGGGTACAACACCTCCATCAAGGTTCCCAAAGGGACCAAGTTGCGCGTGGATGCGCACTACGACAATTCCGTCAACAACAAGTTCAACCCCAATCCAAACCGGACGGTTTACTACGGCCAGATGACGTGGGAGGAGATGATGTCACCCTTTTTTGGTGTAGTGGTGGGTGCGAGCGGCGACGCGTCGAAGATCGTTTCATCACCCCTGCTCTTTTCGAACGGCGGTTGATCCTAACGCGAAGCATTCTTGTCAATTTTTAACTTGTCAGCCGCGGGACGTTTTTCCTGGCACGGCGTCATCATGGGATGCGACTCAGGCATGTTCTCCGGCGGCTTGCCCGCGCACCGATGTTTACGGCCGTTACGGTCCTCACGCTGGCGCTTGGTATCGGGGCCAATAGCGCCATTTTCAGCGTGATCAACGGTATTCTATTGAAGCCGTTGCCGTATCCGCATCCGGAACAGCTCGTCGAACTGAGTCACGCGGCTCCTGGCGTGAACTTGGCAGATGCCGGCTCCGCGCCTTTTCTCCATTTCACTTACCGCGAACAGGGACGATCGTTCCAAGACGTTGGCCTGTACCGGTTCAATCTGCGGACTATCACGGAAGTGGCCGAGCCCGAAACCGCGCAGTGCCTCAACGTGACGGCCCAAGTACTCCCGATTCTCGGCGTCCAACCCGTGCTGGGGCGTTGGTTTTCGGAAAACGACGACGCGCCGGGCAGTGCGCAGACCACGATTTTGATGGAGGGATGGTGGAAGGCGCGATTCGGAGGCGACCGCTCGGTGATTGGGCGGCGGATCGTCGTCGATGGGATTGCGCGCGAGGTGATCGGCGTGATGCCGGCGACGTTCCGCCTCTTGGATCGCGACGCGGCGTTCCTGCTGCCGCTGCAGTTCGATCGCAACAAGACGATTCTCGAAGGGGGAGTCGCCCGCGGAATTGCCCGCCTGAAGCCGGGCGTAACCATGGAGCAAGCCAGTGCCGACGTCGCGCGCATGATTCCGATGGCGCTGCACCAGTTTCCTCCATCTCCCGGCTTAACGCTGAAGGAGTTTGAAGATGTGCGGTTCGCTCCGAAGCTGCAATTTCTGGGGCAAAAGCTTATCGGCGATATCGCGAAAACGCTGTGGGTGCTGATGGGGACCATCGGAATGGTTCTGCTGATCGCGTGCGCCAATGTGGCGAATTTGCTGCTGGTTCGCGCCGAAGGGCGGCAGCAGGAGTTGGCGATTCGAGCCGCGCTGGGAGCGGGATGGCGCGATGTCGCGAGGGAGTTGCTGATGGAAAGCGTCGCGCTAGGATTGTTGGGCGGCGCGCTCGGTCTCGGACTGGCCTATGGGGCGGTTCGAGCGCTGATTGCGATGGCTCCAGCCAATCTGCCGCGATTGAATGAGATTTCCATCGATCCGGCCGTGATCGTGTTCACGTTCGCGACTGCGCTGGTCACGGGAGTTTTGTTCGGAATGATTCCCGCGATCAAGTATGCCCGGCCGCGAATCGGCAACGCACTGCGCGGCGGCGGACGGTCGTCGAGCCAGAGCCGGGAGCGGCATCGCGCACGCAGCGTGTTGGTGGTGGTGCAGGTGGCGCTCGCGCTCGTGCTGCTGGTCGGCTCCGGACTGATGATCCGAACGTTTCAAGCGCTCAGGCGCGTGGATGCGGGATTCGATCCGCAGGACGTGCTGACGCTGCGCATCTTCATTCCGGCATCGCAGGTGAAGGACGCTACGGCGGTGGTTCAGTTAGAACAGGCAATGCTCGAAAAAATGCGCGCGGTTCCGGGGGTGACATCCGCGGGAATCACCACGGTAATTCCAACCGATCCAGGCAGGATTTCCGACCTGGTTTATGCCCGCGATAAGTCGTACCAAAAGGCGCCGCCGCTACGGCGATTAAAGTTCGTGTCGCCCGGATTGCTTCAGACCCTGGGCAACCGGCTGATCGCGGGCCACGAGTTTAGCTGGACCGATACTTACGAGAGCCGCCCGGTAGCGATGGTTTCCGAAAATCTCGCGCGCGAGCTGTGGCAGGACCCGCAGCGCGCCATCGGAAAACAAATCCGCGAAGACCTGAAGGGTCCGTGGCGCGAGGTGATCGGCGTGGTGAGCGATGAGCGCGAGGACAGCGTGCAGGAAAAAGCGCCGGCGGTGGCGTATTATCCGCTGCTGATGAACGATTTCGAGGGCAACGCGGTTGCTGTACGGCGCACGGTTTCTTATATGCTGCGGAGCAAGCGCGCCGGATCGCAAAGTTTGCTGGCGGACGTGCAGCAGGCTGTGTGGTCGTTGAATCCGAGTCTTCCGCTGGCCAATGTGCGCACGCTTCAGGAGATTTACGACAAATCGATGGCGCGCACTTCCTTCACGCTGGTGATGCTGGCGATCGCGGGCGCGATGGCGCTGATGATCGGGTTGGTGGGAATTTACGGCGTGATCTCCTACTCGGTGTCCCAGCGGCGGCGCGAGATCGGGATTCGCGTGGCATTGGGTGCGCCCGCTCACGAGGTGACGCGCATGTTCATCGCACACGGACTGGTGTTGGCGTTGATCGGCGTGGCCTGCGGGCTAGTGGGAGCGGCCGCTTTGACGCGGGCGCTCGGATCGCTGCTGTTCGAGGTGAACCCGCTCGATCCGCCGACTTATGCCGCGGTCTCACTGGGACTGATCGCTGCCGCGATGGTGGCTAGCTACATTCCTGCGTTGCGCGCCATGGGTGTCGATCCAGCAGAGGCGCTGCGGGCGGAATAGCACAAGCCAAAAGACGATGCTGAAAAACAACTTTGGCCGCCGATGAACGCCGATGAACGCCGATAAAGCACCTGTTTTCGATCTGCGTTTATCTGCGTTCATCGGCGGCCATCCATTCGGAGGGCTTTTTAAGTAACGTCTAAGAACATGTGCCACCACTTGTTAACAAGTTTCTGAAGATGGCACGGACTTTAGGTTTGTGCGTCTTGGAAATGTAGAAACTTCAGGCTACTTAGGCAGGCTCCGATTGTACGTCTATGCGGTCGTAGATCCGTTGGACAGGTAGCGTCACGCCGATGGAATCCAATTTCAACTCCGCATCCAAGCCTTGATAGTCACGGAAGGTCCATGTGTTGTCCGGCTGACGCGTGTATTGTTCGATCTGCACCTGATTCTGATCCACCAGGACATACTCCTGGAGCGATTCAATGGTGCGATAGTGGCGGAACTTCAACCCGCGATCGTCTTCTTCGGTGGACGGGGAGAGGATCTCAAAAATTATCGCTGGATTCAGAAGGATGTCTTGGTGCGCGTCCATGAGGAGCAGCTTTCCACAAATTACGACAAGATCCGGATAAGCGTACATACCGGTGGCCGAGACACGAACACGGAAGTCGGGCCCACCCACCCGGCACTCGCGGCCACGAAGAGCCGCGTGCATCTCCGCCAGGAGATTCGCGTGCAAGAAAATGTGCCTGGGCGCGGCGCCGGACATGGCGAACATTTCGCCGTCGAGAAACTCGCTGCGGATCTCGGCGGCGCGATCCAGCGCCAGGTACTCCTGTTCGGTTAACTTAGTTACCGGGTTTGAAGACACGCATCACCTACTCGCAATCTACCACCCCACTCTAAGCGTCCACCCAACACCGTTTTTTGGAACTTTCCAGCACTCTCTCCAACAACTGCATTCCACGCAAGCCGTCGTCAAACGTCGGATAATCCACCGGCGCCGCTCTGTCTGCCACTTTGGCATAAAACCGCTTGAACACCTGCTTGTGCGTGTCGTCGTAGCCTTCGCTATGGCCGCCCGGCAAATCGGCGAACCCCGCCGCCGCGGGATAAAGTAACGATGGATCTTTCACGATCACGCCGTTCGGCGAATTGCGCTGGCCGATCCAGAGCTCGTCCGGGCGCTCCTGATTCCAGGAAACGCCCGACTTCGTCCCGTAGATGTCGAAGGTGAACATGTTCTTCCGGCCCGCCGACATCTGGCTTACCGTGAACGCGCCCCGGGCGCGCTGGCCCAAGTGCAATAGCACGCCACCGAAATCTTCGGTATCGATCGGCACGGACTGGTAGTCTTCCGGTTTCAGCGTCTTTCCGGCGAACGTCTCGATGGAACCCTTCGGCCGCTTGCGGGTCTTGTGGAACGTCGCGAGGTCGGCGCAGACCGCGGTGATTCGCAACCCGGTAAGGTGCTGGATCATGTCCATCCAATGCGACCCAATGTCGCCCATCGCGCGCAGGGCTCCGTTGGCCTTCGATTCGATGCGCCAGTTCCAGTCGGTGTCATAGAGCAGCCAGTCCTGCGAGTAGGTGCCCTGCGCGATCAGGATTTCGCCCAAGTCGCCGGCTTCTATCATGCGCCGGATCTGCTGGACCACCGGGTAATATCGCAGGTTGTGTTGCAGACAATTCGCCAGACCGGTTTTCTTCGCCAGATCCACCAACTCGCGCGCCTCGGCCGCGGTCATGGTGAAGGGTTTCTCGCAGAGCACGTGTTTGCCGGCATCGAGCGCGGCCTTGCACATCGGGTAGTGCAAGGCGTTCGGGGTTAGTATGTGGACGGCCTGGATCGCCGCGTCCTTCAGTAAGGTCCGATAGTCGCCCGTAGTTTGCTCCACGCCGATGCTCTGCCCGAACTGGCGGGCTTTTTCGTCGCTTGACGCCGCTACGGCCGCAATCTCGACGTTGCCCAGGCGGCGGACGTTCTCGGCATGGACCTTGCCCATGAATCCGGTGCCGATGATGGCGGTTTTCAATTTAGTCATAATGGAGGGAGTCCTTTCGGTCGATAATTACGAGCGACTGGTAAACTGAGATTCTACCGAAATGATCGTCAGAATACGACTCGGTCAAGGGCCTACCATCCAGCGCAAGCGGCGCAAGAACCGGCACGTTGCGCTGGCGATTGCCTCCCTGCTCACGCCAGCGGCGGTGATGGCCTTCGTCCTGGCGTGCTGGAGGCTCGCGGCCGATTTCCAAGCAGTCAACCAGTTCCCAATTACCGGCGGATTGTTCTCCCATTGGCAGATCTGGCTGGCGTGCGCCGCGGTTGTTCAACTTTCGGCACTGGCTCTCAATCGCTACGGAAAACAGGAACCGTCGTCCGTTAATTCGTAGGATCCCTCACGCAGTCTTTACCTGTGGCGACACGCCACACCCGGCGTCCAACTCGAACGCATTCGAAATCAAGCATATGGAGAAATCCTTCGAAAAATTGATTTCGCAACTTTGGCCGCTCTCGTGCATCTACACCAGCATAGGGGTGTTGAGTAAATGTACGTGACCGTCAGGATCGTATTGCAGCCCAACTGGGTGAAGGGAATCTCCGCAATTGCGGATAGGACCACGGCCACCCTGGCCAGGATTCCCGGCCTGATTGTCGCCTCCGTTACTCCGGCCGCTTTGATCGCGCTCTCATTGGGCCTGTGGCGGCTGACCACCGACTTGGAATGGACCGAATGGTTTCCCGTCTCCAGCGGTTTGCTGTCTCACTGGCAGGCGTGGATTGCTCTCGCCATCGCCCTGAAATTCGGCGCATCCGCCTTACTGACGCGAGCCGGGCTCGAAGAAAAAGCTTTGAAACATCAGTAGTCTGATATTCTGGGTCTAGGCAGGCGGTCTTCCAATGTCCATCGGCAGTAGAAGCTGGGCGCGCAGCACGTTCCATACTCCAGGCTTCCCCAAGGGCGTCAAGTGGCTGTTGATCAGCAATATCGCGGTCTTCATCCTGGGATTCTTCGCACAGCTCGTGCAGATTGACCGGCCGCTTGGGATCTTCGCGCTGTCCCCGTACGCGGTGGTCCATTACCTTTTCGTCTGGCAGTTGGCCAGCTACCTGTTCCTCCATGGCGGATTCATGCACATCATCTGGAACATGCTGGCGCTCTGGATGTTCGGTGCCGACCTGGAGCGAATTTGGGGAACCCGCAAGTTCATCCGCTTTTATTTCTTCTGCGGTATCGGTGCGGGCATTTGTGTCGTGCTGCTGAACTATCTGCTTCCGTGGGGGAATCCGCTGTCCTCCACCATCGGCTGTTCTGGCGCGATCTTCGGCATCCTGCTGGCATACGCAATGATCTACCCGGACCGGACCATTCTTTGGGGCTTCCTGATCCCCATCCAGGTGAAGTATTTCGTGATGATCGTCGGCGTCATCGCGTTCATGATGTCCTTCCAGCCCGGCAACGGCGTCAGCAACTTTGCGCACCTGGGTGGCCTACTGTTTGCGTACATTTTCCTGAAGACACCGCGCTGGAATCTCGACTTCGTTGGTCCCGTCAACCGGCAATACCGCGATTGGAAGCTGAAGCGGGCCCGGCGGAAGTTTCAGGTCTATCTGCGGAAGCAGGGTTCGGACCGTGGACCAACCATTCATTAGCTCATTGACTTTGTGCACCGGCACAAGCAGGCGCCACCTCGCGACCCGGGGCGCGGTATGGAGTTAAAATAGAAGACAAGATCGTTCCCTAACCATGGTCCATATGAAACACTTCAAGGCCGCCGTGATTCTAACGCTGGCGTCTCTGCTGGCGAGCATACCCGCCCCGGTCGCTTCGGCGCAGTCGCAGTCGGAAACTGTAGCCAAACCTAAGAAAAAAGATGCGCCCGCCGGGACCGATCAGCCGAAGATCCCCTCGGAGTTCAAAAAGGACAAGGAAGTCCCCATCGGGCTGCCCACCTTCCGCAGCGACGTGAACGCCGTCCAGCTTGAAGTGGCCGTGCTCGATAACAAGGGGCACTTTATTCCTGGAATCCCGAAAGGGAACTTTCGCGTGCTCGAAGACAATGTTCCCCAGCAGATCACCAACTTCAGCGCCAACGCCGACGCGCCCATGACCATCGCGTTGGTGATCGAATTTAACGCGCACATCCAGTCGTATTGGACGGACGGCTGGTACGAGACCCTCACTGCCACCTATGGCTTCGTGGAAACCTTGAAGAAGGACGATTACGTCGCCATTGTCGCCTTCGACATGCGGCCGGAGATCCTTTCCGATTTCACCACGGATCGGATGAAGACCCAGGAAGCCATGCAGCGGCTGCGCATTCCGGGATTTTCGGAATCGAACATGTACGATGCACTGGTGGACACTGCGCAGCGCATGAGCAACATCGAGGGACGCAAGGCCATCCTCTATATCGGAACTGGTCTCGACACCTTCAGCAAGCTAACTTTCGACAAAGCCAGAAAAGCCCTTCAGGAAGCGGCGGTCCCCATCTATTCCTTCAGCATTCTGCAAGCCTACCGCATCGTTGCGGATGCATACATGGGTTCCAGCCAGCGCATGGACCTTCTGCAAGCGGACAACCAGTTAAACGTTTTCTCCCGCGAGACCGGCGGGCAGGCATTCTTTCCGCGTTTCCTCGGTGAGTACCCTGGCGTCTTCGGCGCCATCTCGCAGGCCCTTCGCAATCAGTATTCCATCGCTTACAGTCCTACCAACCAGGTCAAGGACGGAAAGTACCGCAAGATCAAGGTCGAGCTGGTGAATCCTGCCAACGGCGAACAACTAAGGATCACCGCGAACAACAAGCCGATCAAATATACTGTCATCGCCAAGGCCGGTTACACAGCACCACGTGAGGTTGAGTGACGCGACGCACCGTTCAACTGCACCGGTACACAGCTTGGCCCTCGTAGTCAAGCGCTGAATCTCGTTTTTTCCGAAGTGGATAGAAATTGATTGACAGTTGCGCTAAAGCTCTGTTAAGGTCGCTGTGTTCTCTGATGACGAACTCATCTTCTTCTCCTATCAGCGGCCGCATTCTTCTGCTCGACGACAACAGCATGGGACTGTCGGCGCGGCGGAGCGTGCTGGAGGAACTGAGCCACAAAGTAACAACGTTATCGACGCCGCAGGAAGCGCTGGAACTGTGCGGCAAGCAACGGTTCGACGTCGTGGTCACCGATTACAAGATGCCGAAGATGAACGGCGTCGAGTTCATCGCCCGTCTCCGCAAGCTGCATCCGGTGATCGGCGTGATTCTGATTTCCGGGTTCACCGATACTCTTGGCTTGAACGAGGCCAACACCGGGGCGGATGTGGTCCTGCAGAAAAGCTCTCACGAAGTGAGCCACTTGATCCGGTCGGTGAACCGCCTGCTGCGTGAACAGCGCGCGCCGAAGCGCAAGTCCGCCGGCTCGCAGGGTCCGTCGAAGCCGGATAGGCGCAAGACGAAAGCCTGAAGATCCTTCCAGCACCGATGGGGCGCGGCCCGGACCAGCCGGCCTACAGCGACATCGAGTCGTAACCGTAACCCAACGCACCGATATCGAGCAGGTCGTCGTACGATTCGGCCCAGGGGTCCATGACGCGATCCGAACCAGCAAGCGGTGGTGCGGGTGTGGGATTCGCCTGACGCCAAATCTCCCACAAGCGATCGACCTCGGCGTGGTGCATCCAGAAGATCGGATCGGTGGGCGAGGTGCTGGTGTTGTTCATGATGCCGCCAATCCAGGCGTGGCCGTGGTTGTGAGCGGGTAAGCTGGTCCCGTCGGGACGCAAACCCCAGCCTTCCAGGCCGTAGGTGAACTTCGTGTAGTCGTTTTCTCCGGCGATGCCCGTCGTCTGGATCTGAAATTGATTCACGATGATATCGATGTCCGCGGCGTTCGCCTTGTCGGGCGGAGGCGCGTTCTTGCGCGGCGGGGGTGCGTCCCCGGAATCTGGATCGTTCGCCGGAAGGAAGCCGTCCATCCATGCCGGGAACGGATCCTGCCAACGCCAATAGGGCACTCCGAGTGTGTTCGCCGCGTCGGGCCGGAGCGTGGCATCCGCTCTCTGCAATTGCCGCTCGAACTCCACCAGGAAACGGCGATGCCAGGCGAGAAACCGGTAAAGGCCCACTTCGCCCATCGACCCGTGCATGTTGTGGGACATGTCCATGTGATCCTGGATCAATTGCAAATACGTTCCGTCGGACACCAACTGGACGATCGCATTCTGGAATGCGGTCTGGTCCGAGGCGGTCATGCTGGCTTGATCCTGGCGCACCGTCGCGGCGGCGGCTGCCATCGGGAGGAGCGGCGCCGCGGCCGTAGCAGCAGCCATACCCGCTACCATACCGGCGGCCTTTCGTTCCTTATGTAGCTTCGCTAGCTGCGCCAGTTCCTTGTGAGGGAAACCGCGAGCGATCGCTTCATCGAACGTTTGCGGGTGCGAGTGCATATAGATTTCTCCTTGTTTATCCCTTGCAGATCCTGTTTCTATTCTTAAACAGCGTAATCGATTGCAAGAAAGGGCCATCCCCCTGGTTCGCACATTCGCCACCCTGTGACAGTCCAGAAACTGTCACAGGATGGTGTGCCGTTAACAGGGCCAAACCGCAGACTAGTCGAAGCAGAGGGCATTCGCAGATCGAATCGAGGAAGGGAGGATGTCATGTTTTTCAGAATTTCGACCGCGCTCGCGCTACTCTCCATGCCAATGGTGGCGGACTCAGGACTGTTCCTGCAGATCCGTGACAAGGACACGGTAACGCTGGTGGTACCCAATGGTTCTTGTGATGCAAAGGTGGTCAGTCGCAGTCTGGATCGGCTTACGCTCAAGCTCCAGAGGAAAACCGGGCCTTGCGGCGAGCGGGATTCACTTGTTTCGTTGTCGCGCATGGACGTGCAGGACGTAGCCGGCAACACACGCCGTGGCCGTCACTCGGGCGAATCGCGGGCTGGGTTTTGCGCCGCTGCCGCCACGGCGTTGGTAGGTGCGCCGAGCGCCCTGGCCATTAGCGAAGGCGCGGGAAATGAGCCGGTAGCGCTGTTAGTCCTCCTCGGCAGCGCGGTTGGAGGAGCCATCCTGTGCCGTGAAAGACATACTCGCTATACAATCTTCACGGAGCGGATCGTCCCGTCACAGCCCTGACATACCGCTTCGCGAATCGGTTGAGCGGTTGAGTTAACTCCACAGACGAGTTTTCAGTTCCCTGCGCTAAAGTAGGAATGGATGCCACGCCTCCTTCCGACCTTTCTCGCAGCCATCGCCGTGTGCGCGGCGCTCGCCGCCCCCGCGGCTAAAACCAAGGAAGCGAAAAAGGCCCCCGAGTCCGCCAACCCAGTCGTCCGCAAATGGATGCGCTCCATGACGCTGCGCGAGAAGGTCGCGCAACTCATCGTCATGCCCATCTATGGGGAGTCCGGCCACGTTCGTTCCGCCAATTTCCGAAAGTACCAGCATTACGTTCGCGATCTCCACGTCGGTGGGGTCATCGTCACCGGCCACTCCGTCTATGGATCCGTGCGCAACGCCGAGCCTTACGCCATGGCCGCGCTGCTGAACCGCATGCAGAAGATGGCCAAGGTTCCATTGCTGGTAGCTGCCGATTTCGAGCGCGGTGCATCCATGCGCGTCAACGGAACCGCGCCGTGGCCGTACAACATGGCATTCACCGCCGCCAAGGATCTGGATGCCGTTCGATATCAGGGCGCCGAGACTGCGCGCGAAGCCCGCGCCATGGGCGTCAACTGGCTGTTCGCGCCGGTGGCCGATGTCAACAACAATCCCGATAACCCGATCATCAATATCCGCTCCTACGGCGAGAATCCCGCCGAGGTTTCCAGCTTCGTGCAGGCCTACATCCAGGGCGCACATTCCGACAACCGCAATCTTGTGCTGGTCACCACCAAGCATTTTCCCGGACACGGCGATACCGCGCAAGATAGCCACCTCGGTCTGGCGCGCTTGGAAGCCGATCGCAAACGCCTCGAGAATGTTGAACTGGAGCCGTTCCGCGCGAGCGTTGCCGCTGGCGTCGATGCCATCATGACCGCCCACATGGCCGTCCCCGCGTTGGAACCCGAAAATATTCCAGCTACCGTTTCCTCGAAGATCCTCACCGGCGTGCTCCGTCAGCAACTCAAGTTTCAGGGAATCATCGTCACCGACGCGATGGACATGCAAGGTTTGGCCTCCCTGTTCGACACAGCAGAATCTTCCGTTCGCGCACTTGAAGCGGGAAGCGACGTGCTGCTGATGCCGCGCAGAGCCGAAGACGCCATCAACGGTGTTCTTGCCGCGGTCGAGAGCGGCCGGCTCACCCGGCAGCGCATCGACGAAAGCGTGACAAAAGTCCTGGCGGCCAAAGCCCGGCTCAATCTCAATAAGAAAAAGGTCGTAGAACTCGATCACATTGCCGAGGCCGTCGATTCTCCGGAAGCCGAAGAACGCGCTCAGGACGTTGCCGATCGCGCCGTTACGTTGGTCAAAGACAAGAAAGACCAGCTCCCGCTGCGTAACGTCGAGCACGCCTGCGTCATCACTCTTGCCGAGGGACGCCGCAGCCAGCAAGGCCTGCGCCTGACCGACGAGGTGAAAAAGCGGGCCCCGAAAATTACGGTCTTTCAGCTCGATCCATCGATGAGCAAGCCCGATCTGGATGAAGTCGGCAAGAGTGCCGCCGGATGCGGCCAGATTGTGGTCGCCGCGTTCGTCAGCGTGGCGGCATACCGGGGCAATGTCGCGCTCGCGGGTCTCTTTCCGGAGTTCTTGACGGGCCTGATCGCGGGCAAAGTCCCGGTGACTCTTGCCGCTCTAGGAAATCCTTATTTGATTCGCAGTTTCCCGGATGTCGCCGCGTACCTCACCACTTTCAGCCCCACAGCCGATTCCGAAACGGCCTTGGCCAAAGCCCTCTTCGGCGAGATTGCGATCGGCGGCAAACTGCCCGTCACCATTCCGGGCATCGCCAAGTATGGCGACGGCATCAAGCTTCCAATCACTCACTCACCACCGAAAGGATTGTGACATGGTAGAGATCACGTGGCTCGGTCACGCCACCTTTCAATTTCGTCTTGATTCAGGCGAAGTCTTCCTGATGGACCCCTGGGTGGAAGGCAACCCGATGTTTCCGAAGAACCACAACTTCGACAGAGTGGATGCCATTCTCGTCTCACACGGCCACTTCGACCACATCCACGACGCCATTCCGCTGGCCAAGAAATTCAAGCCCAAGGTGGTGGCCATCTTCGAGACGTGCCTCTGGCTTGCTTCGAAGGGCGTCGAGAATTGCAGTGGCATGAACAAAGGCGGCACTCAGGAAGTGGGGCCGGTGAAGGTGACCATGACCCACGCCATTCATAGCTGCGGCATTCAGGACGGCGATCAGGTGATCTATGGCGGTGAAGCGGCGGGGTACGTGCTCCATCTGCCGGACAAGCGTGTCATTTATTTTTCCGGCGACACCAACGTCTTCTCCGACATGCAGCTCATCGAGAAGCTGTATCATCCGGACCTGGCCTTTCTCCCCATCGGCGACTTCTACACCATGGGCCCGCGGGAAGCGGCCCTGGCCTGCCGCCTGGTGAAGCCGAAAAAAATGATCCCCATGCACTTCGGCACCTTCCCCGCCCTCACCGGCACCCCCGACCAGGTCGCAAAACTGCTGAAGGATTTTCCGCAGACCAAGGTCTGGCCCCTGGAAATCGGCGTGCCAGCGAAATGGTAGAGTTTGTGCCACCTTTCGCAGTAACTTGTCAGCAAGTGGTAGCACAGGCTTTAGCCTGTGAGCTTAAATTCTGTAGAATCAAATCATTCACCGGATTCTCGAATTCGGTCCGCGAAGCGTCCCATTCTTGGATTCCTGAATTCCAATCCGCTACCATAACAATGGATGCGGCTCCTGATCGTCGATGACGACACCGAACTCTGCGCGCTGCTCCAGGAGTTTCTCCAGCGCGAGGGTTACGGCGTGGAGTGCGTTCACGACGGCAAGTCCGGCCTGGAACTGGCGCAACAGGGCGGGTTCGATCTCATCATCCTCGACGTGATGCTCCCCGGCATGGACGGCTTCGAGATCCTGAAACGGCTCCGCACCGACAGCAAGATCCCGGTCCTGATGTTGACGGCGCGCGGTCAGGATGTGGACCGCATCGTCGGCCTGGAGCTGGGCGCCGACGACTATTTGCCCAAACCTTTCAATCCGCGCGAGCTTTCGGCGCGCGTGAAAGCCATCCTGCGGCGTACGGAGCCGAAGCCGAACCGCGGCCGCGTGGAGGTGAACGGTATCGCCCTCGATCCCGGAACCCGCGAGGTCACCTGCGAAGGCAAGCCCGTGGAGGTCACGACGCTCGAGTTCGATATCCTCGAACAGCTCATGCGCAACGCCGGCCGCGTAGTCTCGCGCGACGGCCTGATGGAAAGCCTCTACAACCGGAAAGCCACTCCCTTCGACCGCTCCATCGACATGCACGTCAGCCATCTGCGGCGTAAACTGGAAGGCGGGCGTCCGGTGATTAAGACCATTCGCGGCGTAGGCTACCAGTTCTGCCAAAGTCCGGAGGAAGCGGCCAACGGATGAGATCGCTCTTCGCAAAAACGCTGCTCTGGTTCCTCGCGACTACCGCCATCGCCATCGCCGGCATCATCATCACCACGGCGCTCACCTTCAGCGCCAGCGAACCGCGCGGCCCCGGCGGCACACTGCTGAACCTTCAGGTGGACGAAGCCAAGCACGCCTATGAAACCGGCGGTAAAGATGCGCTGGCGAAGTTGCTGGCGAAGTTTCAACAGCTCACGCAAATGGAAGTGGTTTTCACCAACGCCCAAGGCACCGACCTGATCACCGGCAACGCCCGGCCCGAGCTGCTCCGTCGGCCGCCACGCAGCCGCTGGCGTCTCCCGTTTCCATTTACCGCCGGACGCCGCCCGCCGGTGATCGCCCGCTCCGATCCCGACAAGCAGTATTGGCTCTTCCTAATCGATCAACGCCGCGGCTTGACCTTTTTCTTTCTTCAGCCGCAGCATCTCTGGATTATCGGACTGGTTGTGCTGCTGTGTTACGGCTTCGCTTATCACCTGACTTCGCCCGTGCGGCGATTGCGAGCCGTTGTGGAGTGCTTCGGCCGCGGCGACTTCTCCGCGCGTGCGGCTTCGAATCGCCGGGACGAGCTTGGCCAACTTGCCACCAGCTTCAACCAGATGGCCGAGCGCATCCAGACCTTGCTCGCGGCCGAGCGCCGCCTGTTGCTTGACATCTCTCATGAGTTGCGCAGCCCGCTCGCGCGACTTGGTGTGGCGATCGAATTGGCCCGCTCCGGCGAGGATCGCGAACACATGCTGGACCGCATCCAGAAAGAAGCCGACCGCTTGAACGAGCTTGTCGCCGAGTTGCTGCAGGTCACCCGCGTGGAGGGCGACCCGTCGATGCAAAAGCTGGAGTCTGTCCGGCTGGACGAAATGCTGGGCGATCTGGTCTACGATTCGTTGCTTGAAGCCAAGGCCAAGGATTGCACGCTGCTGCTGAAAGCGCCCATGCCGGTAACGCTGCTGGGCGATGAGGAGCTGATCCGGCGAGCCGTGGAGAACGTTATCCGCAACGCCATTCGTTACGCGCCGCCGGGGACCGCCATCGAGATCGAACTTCGACGGCAGGCCGCCATGGCGCAGGTTTGCGTGCGCGATTTCGGACCAGGCGTTCCCGAAGACGCCCTGCCCCGCATCTTCGATCCGTTCTACCGCGTCGATTCCGATCGCAACCGCATCAGTGGTGGGCTCGGCCTTGGCCTGGCGATCGCCCGCCGATCGGTAGAGCTGCACAAGGGTAAGCTCACGGCGCGAAACGCCAACCCCGGATTGCTGGTGACGATCGAGTTCCCAGTCGCACCGGACCCTGCCACGCGCGAAACCACCAAGCACGCAATCACCCAAGAAGCGTAACTTGGTAGCGCACGCACTCCTGCGTGCAGCGTTCACACTCGTGTGAACGCCTTCTGATAAAGAGTGTTCGCACGAGTGCGAACACGGCACGCTTGAGAGCGTGCGCTACGACACTACTCTGGTTTCAGGCGCTTGATCCCCGTTGGAAGCTCGAATAAGCTGCTCTGTACCTTCGGGTCGTTGATCTTCACCGCCTCCGAAAAAATCTCGAAAATCTTCTCCTGATTGCGCTCGCGCTCGATCGCGTACGGCCATTGTACACCGCCTACATCCCGATACTTCGAGTAGAGCGTCACCTCCTCGTCTTTCTCCTTGGTCACCGCATTCCGCCGATAGAAAACCTGCCGGACCGGCAGCTTGGTGATCTGATGGAAGTAGACCGTCGTGGTCCGATTGTCCGCGTCGGTGATATCCACAATCTCCACTGGCGAGTTCTGCAACACCTCCGCGCCGCGCGATTCGAAGATCAAACCCTTCTCCTGCAGCCGCACCCGCAGGATATAGAAGACGTCCCGGATGGTGGTTTCCTTGTACCGGTCGAACCGCTCGGTGGTCAGCGGACGAGCCCCGCGGAACGTAACATCCAGGGCCTCGTTCTCCAGGAAGAGCACGCCAAAATCTTCCTTCTTTCCGAAGTTCTCCCGCTCCCGTACCGCCAGATCGTGCGCCGTGTCCTTCACCGGGTAGTAGCGCGTGTAAATCTTCGCGATGCTCAACCCGGTCAACTGCTCGCGATAAAACGAATACGCCCGGCCGCCTTCTTCGCGAGTCTGCATCGCCAGGTAGCGATTCCCGCCCAATGCCTCCAGGCACTCGTTGACGATGCGCTTCCCGCGATCCTGCGCGGTCTCGCCGTGTGCTAATCCCGCGTAAGCAAAAATCAACAAGATCGGCAACCGCTTCCTCACGGTCGCGGCTCGGTTTCGAGCATAGATGTTTCCGAGCCGTGACCCCCGGCTACTAGCCTCAGAGATGTTTCTGCTTGTCCCCTGACAAGTACAGGTTTCCGTGATGCCCGTCGCCGAGGGAGCGGTCAGGCCCGCGAAAACGGTGCTCATGGCTTCTTACCCAGCACCTCCGGCGTCAAACCGGAGTTCACCTTGTAGTCGTCCACCGTTACCGTGGCGAACTTCTTGCCGCCCTGCGTGATCTCCCAGTGGAACGGCATCTTCATCCCGCCGACATCGCGCCAATCGGAATACTCCTGCACCACAGTTCCCTGCCCGCCTTCCTGCGGATAAGTAATCTTCAGTGGTAGACCGGTCTTCTCGTCCACCTCCAGCCGCGCACTCTCGCCATCCTTCGATGAAATCTCCACCGCTCCCGGCCCAGCGAGACTCACTGTTACTCCTTCCTGCCGATCGCTCACTGCCAGCCGGACCATCTGCCGGAACACCTCCCCGCGCACCTGCCTCAGAACTGCCGGCGATACCCCCATCATTCCTTGGATGCTGGCAATCCATCCAGTGGTTCCATCCGAATACACCGATTGCTTGCCGAAAGGCAGCTCGATATCCTGCCGCAGCGACGACGGCGCAAGATACGAATTCGTCTGCTTCACCTTCATCACCGCCCCCGGAGTCTCCACCGCCACCTGCGCGTGGTACACCAGGTCCTTCACCGCCGCCAGTTTGTCCGCACCGCCCAGCGCCGCTTGCACCCGTTGTAGAAGCTGCTTGCCCTTCTCCCGAGCAGCCGGATCCGCCGCCGCAGCCGTGGTCTCCTTCTTCGGCTCCGGAATGGTCAAATCGATGGGCTCCACTTTGCCCAGCGCGGTCAACGGCGTGCCGAATTCCTGCGGATTCCCCACCGCTACGTAAGTCAGATCCTGCGGCCTGAAATATTCTTTAGACACGCGCAGCACATCCGCCTTGGTCACCGCCGCAATCGCCTTCTGATATTGAAAGATGAAATCGCGCGGGTAGTGATGGTATTCGTACTGCAGCAGCCGATTCAAAGTCTTGCTCGGCCGGTCAAAGTGAAACACAAAGCCGTTGAGTACGGTATCCTTCGCCGTCTGCAGCTCCTGATCCGTCACCTCGGCCGCACGCATCTTGTCCAGCTCCTCGCGAACGGCTTTCAACGTGTCCACCGTGTGCGCCGATTGCGTGCTGCCACTGATCCGGAACAATCCCGGATGCTCGTAGTTCGCGCCCCAATCCGCGCCGATGTTGTAGGCCCACCCGTGCGCCGTGCGGACGCTGCGGAACAACCTGCTCGAAAAACCGCCGCCCAAGATCTGCGCCGCCACTTCCAGCGCCGGATAATCCTTGTCGCGCAGAATCCCGCCCAGATGCCCGACATTGAAGAACGTCTGCGTCACATCGGACTTCGAAGCCAGAAAAATCCCCGGCGCAGCCTTCGCCTCAACTCTGGGAAACGCGGGAACCGCCGGCTGCGTGTATTTCCAATCGCCGAAGAGTTGCTCCAGCTTGCCCTTCATATCGGCTGCCGAGAAATCGCCGTAGATCTCCAACATGATGTTGGCCGGAAAGTAATAGCGATGATAGAAGTCGATCAGATCCTGGCGCTGGATGTTATCCACATCCGCGTACTCGATCTCCCACCCATACGGTGTATTCCGCCCGTACAGAATACTCGCAAACTCGCGGTCGTCAATCCCGTTGGCATCGTCATTGCGCCGCGAAATTCCACTGCGCAACTGCGTCTTCGATAGATCCACCTTATCCTGCCGGAACTCGGCCGACACCAGAAAATCCTTGAACACCCGCAGCACCTGATCGGTGTTCTCCTTGAGACAGGAAAACGTCAGCGTCCCGCTCGTCTCTCCGATCTGGCTTTCCACCGACGCGGCGACATTTTCCAGATCCTCGTCAATCTGATCGCCCGATTTCGCCTTCGTCCCGCCCGACCGCAGCACCTCGCCGGTCAATTGCGCCAACCCGTGCTTGTTCGCCGGATCGAAAAGATTCCCCGTCCGCACCAGCGCCCCGCCGCTCACCAGCGGCAGTTCGTGATCCTCCAGTAGGAACACCCGCAGGCCATTCGAAAGAGTCAGCTCCACCGGCGTCGGGATCTTCGGCGCGGGCAGCGGCGGATATTTCAAGTCCTTGTAGGAAGGCAGCCCCACCGCATGGCGCACCTCCGTTTGACCCATTGCAACGGCGGCCGCCAGCAGGAAAAGTACAGAGGTCTTCATGACTACTTGCCCTCCTTGACAGACACAGGCGGTGGCACCGTGTAAACCACCGTGCGTGTATCGGCGATCAGATATTGCTTCGCCACCCGCTGCACATCGTCCGCTGTCACCTTGGCGATCTCATCGATCCCCGTGAACATCTTCCGCCAGTCGCCATACGCCACGTAATAGGAAGTAAGCTCCTCCGCCATGCCCGAATTGCTGTCCAGCTTCCGGATCAGCCCCGCCCGCACCTTGGTCTTGATACGGTTCAGCGTCGCGTCATCCACCTTCTGTGTCTTCAGTTTCTCGATAATCTCGTAGCAGACCTTTTCGTTCTCCTCCACGGTATGCCCCATGTTCGGCACCAGGAAAAACAAAAACAAATTGGGATACTTACCGCCGGGGAATGATGGCTGCGCAAACGCACCCAACGAAATCTTCTTGTCCCTCACCATCTCCTTGTACAAAAGCCCCGTCCGCTCGCCGGCGAGAATCTCGCCGAGAACATCGAACACTGGATCGTCCTTGTCCGTCTGATTCGGCCTCTTGTACCCGATCGCGATAAACGGCTGCGCGGGAGATTCCACCTTGGCCCGCTTTTCACCCTTCTGCACCGGCTCAATCGTTCTCGGCCCCGATGGCAGCGGCCCGGAAGGCAGCAGCGAAAAGTATTTGTCCGCCATCCGCTTGCATTCCTTCGGATCCACATCGCCCGAAATCGCGATGGTGATGTTCGCCGGCACATAGTACTTCTTGTAGAACGCGATCGCCTCCGGCAGCCTGAAGTTCTCGATGTCGCTCGCCCACCCCCCCGGCATGTTGTGATAAGGATGCGCCTCAAACGCGGCCGCCAGCAGCGATTCCACCAGCGTCCCCTGCGGGCTCGACTCTACCCGCATCCGCCGCTCCTCCCTCACCACGTCGCGCTCCTTGTAGAACTCGCGGAACACCGGATCGTAGAACCGTTGCGACTCCAGCAGGAACCAAAGCTCCAGCCGGTTCTTCGGAAAATTATAGAAGTAGTTGGTGGAATCCTCGCCGGTCCCGGCGTTCATCCCGACACCGCCGTTCTCCTCAATCAACCGCGGATAGGCATTCGGAACCACATAGCTGTTGGCTTTCTCCATGGCCGCCTTCAGCTCCGCCTGGATCGCCTCCAGCTTCTTGGGATCGGCGTGGAGGCCTTTGTTCCGCTCCGCATCGTAACGGTCGTAGACTCGCTCCACCGCGTCCATCGCGACTTTCTCCAGCGCATAGTTCGTCGTCCCGATCGCCTCAGTCCCCTTGAACGCCATGTGCTCGAACATGTGCGCGATCCCAGTCTCGCCGCTAGGATCGTCTACGGACCCGGCGTTCACGTAGGAATGAAACGACACCACCGGCGCCTCATGCCGCTCAAAGATAATGAAGTGCAGCCCGTTCCCGAGCGTAAACTCAGTAACCCGCTTCTCAAAATCGGCAAGCGACTGAGCCGCCAACACTACCGGACAAAGAATCAACAAAGAAGATATTCTCATGGGGTTCTACTACTATTGTACCGATGAAAAAAAACCGGGGACAGACGAATCTGTCCCGAGCCATTGACTGTCCCAAAGGAACGTACCCAAGCCAATTGGCGCGTGGACAGATCCGTCTGTCCCCGGTTTTTTTGGTGCCCGGTTTTTTTGGTGCCGGGGGGCCTGTCCCCAGTTTTCTTGCACACCCTAGCGCCTCAGTTCGGGGTACTTCGATACCGCAAAATCAGTACCTCAAGCCCCTTCCCCGTCCCACACCCCGCTGTCAAAATCAAACCCATGAAAACCGTCCGCAGCCTCAAAATCTGGAAGGACCGCCGGGGTCAAGACTTCGTCGAATACGCCTTGATCGCCGCCTTCATCGTGACATGTTACGGCGCAATCACCCCAACCATCGCCCCGCGCGTGTCCACGGTCTTGTCTAGAATCTCCGGCACGCTGGTAAAGGCCGGCGGCTAAGACAAGAGCCTTTGCGTCGAGGCTGTCGCGGGATTGCCCCGGAGCGAAATGACAGATAGACTGGAATCTGGAGAGGATATGGAAGAATACGTCGACCGTCGAGAAGGTGGCTACTACATCGCTGGCACCCGGATCTCGCTGGATAGCGTGGTCCACCCTTTCAAGAATGGTGCGTCGCCCGAGAGCATCCTCCGGTCCTTCCCCTTGATCGGGTCACTGGAAAAGGTGTATGGCGCCCTCACCTATTATCTGGCCAATAAAGAAGCCGTCGAAGCTTACCTTGACGATCAGGAGCGCTTGTCTCACGAGTTGGCAGCCAAACAAATGCCACTTCCCGAGAGCCTGTCCAAGAAGTTGAACCGGCCCCGAGAAGAAGCCTTTCCGAGGTAGGGTTGTTTCTCCGTTTTCTCGCAGATGCCAATCTCGACCAAGATATCGTCGCAGGTATTCTTCGCCGAGAACCGGCACTTGATTTCCAATTGCCGCAGGGAGTGATCCCCGAACGCATGCCGGACCCGGAAGTTCTCGCTGTTGCTGCGTCGCTGGGCCGGATTCTGGTTACACACGATGTCCGGACCATGCCTCGGCACTTTGGCGAGTTCATCAAAGGTTGCGACTGTCCGGGTCTGATTCTGATTCCGAGATCCATGCCGATCGCGCAGGCCATCGAGGAACTTCTCCTGATCTGGCACGTCTCTGAAGTTGAGGAATGGACGAACCGTTTCCGCCGGCTTCCGCTCTGAGTGCTGAGTAGCGACGATTCCGACCAGAGTCCTCACTGCCGCGCACCCAGGGCGCGCTTCCGCCCCCATTCAAAGTTGTGTTTTGCTGGTGGGCGCGGCAGGACTCGAACCTGCGACCTCCTGCGTGTGAAGCAGGCGCTCTAACCAACTGAGCTACGCGCCCGGAGGCGGGACTTCTATAGTTTACCAACTCCCGGGCTCTGCACACACACGCCGGCAGACCGTGCTCTACTCCTCCCGCAGCGCCTGCAGCGGATCGATCTTCGTCGACCTCCGCGCCGGTATGTAACACGCGATCATCGCCAGCGCGGCCAGCAGCACCGGTGCGCCGACCACCAACCGAGGATCGTTCGTGGCCACCTTGAACGAGTCGACAAAAATGCTCGCCAGCGCCGAAAGTATTCTCACCATCGCCATCGCGCCGAGAAATCCAAGGACCGTACCTACCGTTACCAGCGTCGCGCCTTCGCGCAGCACCAGCCGCAGCACCTGCACCTGCCGTGCGCCCAGCGCCATCCGAATCCCGATCTCCTTGCGCCTGCGCGCCACCGCGTAAGCCGTCACGCCGGCCAGCCCGATTGCAGCCAAAACCAGCCCAAACACCCCAATCCCGCCGTAAATATTGAGAGCCAACCGCATGTAGGACCGGCTGAGCTCCAGGTGTTCGCCGAGCGTTCGCACGTTGAAGACCGCCAGATTCGGATCGATCGACGCGATCTCACGCCGAATCCCAATCAGCGCATCCACTCCCGCGTCCGAGCGCACCATAATGGTCATGCCGCCGGGCGGCGGGCTCGCAAAATCGCGCCGCGTCAGCGGGAGATACATTACAGACCCGAATGCGCCGGTCGCGAGCCCGCTCTTCAAGTCGCGAACCACGCCTACCACTTCATAGGACTGCTTATCCTGCGTGACGCGCTGCCCGATCGCATTCCCATTTCCGAAAAGCCCGTGCGCCGCGCTCTCATTCAGCACTACAGGCAACGGCACGGCCTTCGATCTGGCGGCCGAGGTCTCGATCCGTTCATCGCGTTGATCGAAGTCGCGGCCCGCCAGCATTGGCTCGCTCAGCGTGGCGAAATAACCGGCGCCGACCGTATCCTTGGACATCGACTTCACCGTCTTTGAGGAATCGCTGGATTCATCCACAATGAGCGCCGCCGTTCCGCCGGCGACGGAAAAAGGCGCTTGCGCCGCCAGAGCAATGCCACGCACCATGCCCACCGCCCTGAGTTTCTCCGGCAGCTTCTCGAACAGCGCTTGCGCTTTTTCCGGTGAGTATCCGTCCCGCACCGGATCGATGGACAGCAGGTACATCGTGTTCGCGTCGAACCTGGTTTGAACGCTGCCGGTCTTGGCGAACCCGATGACCAGGAAGCCGGTGATCAGCAGCAACATGAGCGATCCCGCCACCTGGCCCACTACCAGCAGGTTGCGCATGCCGAATCGCCGATAGCCGCGCAATTGAACCACTGCGCCTTCTTTGAGCGTCGGCGCAACATCGGCCTTGGTTGCTTGCAGCGCGGGCGCCAGGCTGAATCCGATACCGCACACGATGGCCAGGGCGAACGTGAATATGGGCGCGGTCCAGTTCAGCCTATAGTCGAATTCCACCGGTACCGCGAGCGGCAGTTTGAGTTGCGACGACAGCATGGCGAACCAGTAAGCGAGCGCGAGTCCGGCCATGCCTCCCAGCAGTGCCAGCAAAACGCCTTCGCTCATCATCTGCCGTATCAGCCGGAAACGGCTGGCCCCGATCGCCAGGCGAATGGCCAGCTCCTTGCGGCGAGCCGCACCGCGCGCCAGCAGCATATTCGCCAGATTCATACACGCAATGGTTAGGATCAGGCCGATCAGCAAGGAATAGAATCCGATCAGCACCGGTTTGATAGCGCGGGGAACCGGCACCGTCTTGCCGCCCGGCAGCAGCGTGACGCGCCTGCTTTTGTCCACCCTCGCCGGGGCATCCTGTTCGTCCAGATGGCGTGTGACGGTGTCCAGACCGGCTTCGGCGGAATCAATGCTAACGCCGGGCGCCACACGCATGATCGCCATAAACTGTTTCGCGTCGCGTTTATGTAACACATCGTTGGCCAACTCCGGCGCGAGCGCGGCCGGCACGGTCACCGGCACGAATAGCTCGGCCGGCACGATGGGCAGTGCGCCTCTGAAATCCTTCGGCGTGATTCCAACGATGGTCGCCGTCTGCCCGTTCAGCCGCAGCGTTTGTCCCAATGCGTCCGGCGACGAGTTGAGCCGATTGCGCCAGAAGCGATCGGTAATCACCACCACCGGCGCACCCCCCGGTTTGTCGATTTCCGGGTCGAGCACCCGCCCACGCTGCGCCTTGACGCCCAGCACCGAAAAATAATCGGCCGATACAAGTTGTCCGAAGACGCGCTCCGGTTTCGCATTCCCATTGCCTTGGTACGCAACGTTGAACGGGACGCCATTCTGAAATGCAGCCACGCCCGCGAACAGGCTCCTTTGAGTGCGATATTGCTCGATGTAGTAATAGGACACTTGGGCCTGTGGAATCGCCAGTTCATTGGGATTCGCCGCCGCCGGCAGATTGCGAAACATCTGCGTCCATAGCGTACTGAACACCGACGTGGTCACGCCCATGCCGAGCCCCAGCGAAATGATGCCCACCAGCGCGAAACCGGGCGACTTGATCAGCGCCCGCACCGCATACCGCAGGTCGCGCCGCATCTCGCTCAGATATTCCATCGGTACGCGAATCGCGATGTCCGCCACCAGCCGGATCAGCCCGGCCATTCCATGCTCCCTGGCAATTTCTTCCACGACGTCCTCCCCGAGCTGCATCACTTCGGTCCCATACAACAACTTGAATTCATGCGGAAACGCTTCCGCCAACCGCCGGTAGATCCGCAGTGCGAAATTCATTCCGTAACCATCGCTTGCTTTACGCGAATTGCGCTGACCAATTCCTGCAACCGGTCGCATTCGGCGTCGAGCACTTGCCGCCCGAACGCCGTGAGCCGGTAGTAACGCCGCCGCGCATCGTCGAATTCCGGCGCAGGCCGTTCGTCCGATTCCTGGATCAGCTCCGCTTCGATCAGCCGCTTGAGCGACCCGTACAAGGTCGCCGGCCACAGCCGCACTTTCCCGGCGGTGCGTTCCAAAACCTCCTGCATGATCCCGTATCCATGCTGCTCCCCGCCAGCAAGCGCGAGCATGATGTGGAACCACTGGGTCTTAAGTGGAAGAAACGTTTGAACGTTGATCTCAGGCATCAGGCATATATATATCACGTGATATACATATGAGTCAATATGATTCTCTGCCCCCTGCTTTCACGCGTTCCAACCCATTGAAAACAAGACTTCAGATCGACCATTCTGCACTGGCCGGAGGGGTCCTCTTGTGGGGCAGGCATTTTTGCCTGCCGTCGGCTTTCAAGCCGACGTGGCCCGACGCCGAGGAATCGTCGTCGCCTGCCACGACGAAGATTCAGCGTGGGGCTTCGGGATCTTAAACTTGCGGTGTTGCAGCGCTATTTCTTGCGTTCCGCGAATTCGACGAGGCTATTATTCACGGGAAGCTCGCGCATGCGTAGTTCTTTCGGCCCGCCACTCGCATTCATGGTGCGGTAACGGTCTATCACGTAGGGCAGACCTTCCCCCGCGATCGGTTTCGATGAATCGGTGACTTCGAAATGCAGATGCGGCTCGCGCGCATCACCGGAGCAGCCGACGCGCGCAAGCACTTGGCCTCGCCGTACGCGCTCGCCTGCTTTGACGCGCACGCTTCCCGGTTGTAGATGCATATAGTACGCAAACTGACCGTCGCCCAGATCGATCGTGAGGGTGTTTCCAGCCACTGTTTCGAGCGTAATTGGTACAGCAGGGTGAAACGCCTCGTTGTGTCCGGGAATGTTGTCGGGAAGACCGTCTCTCGCCGCGACGACGCGGCCATCCGCGACGGCAAGTACGGTCTTTCCATAAGCGTAATAAGACCGCGTATCCCGCGGGTCTCCTGAAAACGAGGCCCCACCTTCGATCTGCTTCCAATCAATGGCGTACCGCCTTGAAATTACGGGGCGCCCATCGACAATGAGGATTCCGCGCCGATGATGATTGTCGGGATCGTTGCCCGGGCCATCGGCGGCGAGCCAGTCTGGCCCTTCCAGGGGTGGTCCGAGCACATGCAGAGAGGTGTGATGTGTTGCGATAACCGCGCCTCTTGCGAAGGATTCGGTGGTAATCGCGCGATGAACCAGTCTGTTCGGAATATGAGAGCCGCGGCCGAAGGGGATGGACATAAAAACGACAGCCGTTCGCCCAGCGGGGATTGCGAGACTTCCGTTCTGACTGGGTGGGTTGCCGCCCAAGGACTGGACCATGGTTTCGAGCTGCTCTCTCTGAAAGGTGGCGATCGGTTCAACCGCTGCAGCATCCGCATCGAGCACTTCAATTCGGCTCACATACAGAGGGAATGTCGCGAAGTTGGTCAGATGCAGCTCGTATAGGATGTGCATCCGGCCTTCATTCGGGAAGGCCGTGGGCTCGAATGGCACACGCAGCTCAAGCTGTAGTGGAAAAGGGACAGGCTTCGCCGCCGTTTGTCCGTTTTGAGCAATGGCCGGCCATGACGAAACCACTGCCACTGCAAAAAGAATCCACGAGCGCATACGGATAATACGCATGCTGGCCGCGAAAGTTTGCCCATTCCCAACTGTTTCAAGTGGCGAAGAAGCCGGGCTCCATTCGGCCGTTTTTCGTAGATTCTTTGGCCGTCCGCCGGGCGGCCGCGTCGGTAAACGAAACTGCCGGGCCTCGACCTACTACCCCCGTTGTGAGCGCGCAAATACCAGGCGTCCGTTCGTTGCCGACGCTCCCGCTGGTTCCATAGCCCGCCTTCAAGCCGGGACGTACCGCTTGATCGACATATCCCGCGCGTGCTCCCGCGTTTTGCCCACGTCGTAGGCGAGTTGCATTCGCAGAAGGCAGTCCGTGTCCGGGCCGAACGCCTTTTCGATGCGCAGGGCCATTTCCGGCGTCAGCGCCGCTTTGCCGTGCAGAGCATCAGAGGTAGAAGATTCACGCCATGCAAAATGTCTCGATTCAAAAGGGCGAGCGAGTTGCCACAACCCGTGAAATCCGCAGTCGAGCAACTGTCGGGCCGGCTGATTGACCCCGACGAAGAAGTGAGCATTGCCACTGTTCCGCCGCAGCAAGTTCCGCCTGCCGCGAATCGTGCGCTGGCCGCGCAAAAGCTCGATACGTTCCTGAATCGACGCGCAGCAAAGACCGGCGATGTCTCAGATCGGGAGACTGATGCTGCAGTCGATGACGCCGTCGATCATGTGCGGCACACCCGCGGATGAGATTTGTCCTCGAGACCAACAACCTCGTCCGAGCTAATGCAAGAACCGGAGGCCCAGCCCTTCGGCGCTTGGCGTATTGCAAAATCAATAATCTACATCAAAGACTTGTGATCGATAAAGGTTGTTCCCGCCCAGTACACAGTGCCGCCGAAGCGCGTGGAGCGCTCCGGCTGTATGGGCAGATGTTCAATGACTTCCTAGCGCTGGATCGGTTCGTTTACGATCCCTGGAGCATGCCTTCAGTTCCCAAACGCCATTCAAATTTCGAAGTCCATAGAAGACAGTTCGCTCGCGCTTACCATCCAAAGTTCTGGGCGGCCAGAGAGTGTGCACCGCCGCCTGACGGTGTCGCGTCGTCCGGGAAGGAACAGCGACACGGATGGAAATAGAGCGTTTTGTCGGCAATTTTTCCGGAGTGACCCAGCCTATTGCAGCAGGATTGAACTGCAGTTTGACGCTCCAATCAAATAGCGGAAGACCGGTTCTGCTGAAGCGGGTGCCGCCATACCCAACCGGCCACGCAAAACCACCGGCCGCAGTCCACCGGGTCTGATGAGGACGCAACCAATGAGAACACACCCCTACTTCCGCGTATAGCCGCGAACCGTCGGTAACAGCTTCGAGTATTGACGCGTCCTCGGCTAAAACCTTGAGCACTTGTACCCAAAGCGCCGGGTCGTCTCCCGCAGACAGCCGGTCCCTGACGGCGATAGGCAAGGCTACAGAAGCCTGAAGTAGATCAGTCATTCCAAATCCATCGTACGCCACATGACGCCCGACCTTTTGCAGTCGGTGCCACATCGAGGCACGTTATCCAGCTTTGCCTCTTTAGAATGCCCCCCCTCTGTGCCAACTGCTCAGTAATGAGAACCGGGGAAACTGTCTCATCAATGTTGGCACAGGAGGGCGGGTTCCCGGCACTCCGGGATTCTGCATCAGAGCTTGTCGGGATACAGCACGGTGATGCCGGCGTACCGGGTAAAGTCGGCAGTGTTGAAGGTGAGAATGTGCTTGATCCCATTAACGGTCATCGCCGCTACGAGCCGAGCATCGTGAGCTTTTTTCCCAGAGACGCCATACTCTACAACGAGTCTGCGCCACTCCGGATAGACTGCATCAGAGTCAGGGAGCCGAAAAACAAAACTCTCGATACGCGCGACAACCCTGTCAGCCTGGGTAGTGCTAAGCCCGAGTCCGTTGTTTTCGACGGGCCTGGTGGACACCGCCCATAGTTCGATAAGGTTCTGCGAAGTAGCACACACGCGATTTCCTTCGGTGCTGAACCTCGCTATCGCATCACGGGCCTGATGATGTTGCGGATCTGCGCGATGAAGCCGACGAAGGATAATGTTGGTGTCGGCGAGAACGTCCACTATCGATTCCAGTCATCCTCGCGCGTGTAGATGCTCTCCCGGCTCATGGCTTCGTCGGAAAGTGGCGGGATGCCCTCGGGGATGAGGTCGGCGGCTTCTTCGAGGCCTCTATCGATCTCCTCGGCGGTGAGCTGTTTCGGACTCCGTTCTGTGGGGGCGTGGTAGAGATAGGCCTTTACGACTTCGTCCACGGAGACACCCTTGGCTTTGGCCTCTGCTACGAAGCGGGCTTCGAGGTCCTGGGGAAGTTCGAAGGTTACAGTCATGGATCTCTTGAGAACCCTACATTGATTCTACGCCGACCGCTGGTTTGTGTCACGGCGCGGTAGTGTCCTAAAGGTACCCTTTAGGACAGGACAACGTACCAATGCTTGCACGAGGACATGGTCCGATACAAGTCTTACATACTGTAGAGGGTAAAGATTAGCTTCGTTAGGAGGCTGAAAAAGGCCTCATCAGTTTCGCGGCGGAAAGATGCGGGGAGTGCGGGCTGGGGTGGCCGCGAAAGTGATGAGACTTTTTTTCAGTAACGCCAACCCCAAAAATATATTTCCCACTCCCAATCAAGCACTTAACCGGGAATTACCCTATCACAACTCCATCCGCTCCAAACCGTATCTGTCATTCTGAGAAAGAAGTCCGCACGGCGGAACCGCTCCCATAGCTAAACTACGTGGCGCATCGCAACTCAGAAAAAAACCGCTCTCCACGTAGAATGACCGTGGATGCTCCATGACCACCTGTCTGGGCACTCAGGTCCCCCCCGGGGGGTGGCGGCGCGCGCTTGCTGCATCCTGCCTCCTGCCTACTGGTCTATAGTGTTCCATTCTCATTGAAAAGAAGATTTCCGAGCGGGTCGCCCTGCATGTTCGCTCCCGCTACAACGTCGAAACCAGCGGCGCGCTCGAGCAGCCCAAGCAATCCACCTTCGGCGGCCTGGCGATTCCCGTCGCCTTCCACCTGCCGCGACCGTTGAAGCAGGCACCCAAGTCGACTACCTAACAACTCTTGCACCAGGCCGCGCAGCCCGCTTCAAATCCCACGCATTGACCTTAAGGAGAAATAATCAAATACCAATTGACTGCACCACCAGCAGGTGGTAGTATTCTCAAAGAAAGGAGTTATCGTGCGTCAAATCAGACCGAATTTATCCGCAGTAATCGCCACGGATCCGGCGCGGCGCAAGACCACTCGCTTTCCTGTTTCCCTCGCCCGCGTCTAACTAGTCAACCCCAATAAAAGAAGAACGAGGAGTGTATGACGACAGCGAATTTGTGTCGGCATTTCTCCCGCATGGGCGCGCGCCTGAAAATCCAAGGTCCAGGTGTGCGGCAGGGAGAAAAAGTCCGAATTGATGTGGGCAGGGATCGTGACGGCGAGTTTTTCGATGTTCGCTGTCAGGACGGGGTTCTTCCCGAAATTCTCGATGTGCAGCCGGCCTCGCACCATCTGGTGTTGATGGTTCGGGACGGCGGCGACAAGAATAAGTTCCTGCTCGGCCGTGATGAGCGTCACTGGTTCGCCGCTGCGGTGCCCGGTGACGGCGTTCGCGATGTACGGACCGCCATAGCGAGTCTTCGCCCCACCGAGGTGGAAGGCCGCCAAGCGATCCGGCAAGGAGAGTGGTTCTTTGTTCCGGCGCCCCAGGTGCAAGATAACGCCCTGGTGATTCACCGGAATGAGCCGCTCAGCCGCGGCGGTGGCAGCAAGCCTCATATTTGCGAAGAGCTGATGAGGCACTCTGGCGTCACCGTCATGGTTTCCTCGGCGTATCCAACCGGTCTCACTGAACCCGAGTACAACCGGCTCATCGATACCGATCCCACAGCACGCCGTATGTCCTGGCGCCGCATGGTTCGCGACGCCCAGGTATATGCGCGGGGAGATGTACGCCATCGTGACCACAAGACCATTCATCTGGATGGTTGGCATCGCGTTTACATGAACCGGGAGCGGTTTGCACGACACGCGACGCAGATCGCGTTCCTGGATTAACCGGCTGGCGCGCCGGCTCACCAACTGGCGCGCACGCCCTAATACTGAACTATTTCGACGGAAAGGTATTGATTGAAAGAAACAGCGGAAGTGCGGCTGATCGCGTCCTCACAAAACTGGATCGAGGGCGCGGCGGTTCAGCAACTGGAGAAGACCGCTTCGTTGCCGGGCATGCGGCTCGCAGTGGGATTGCCCGATCTGCATCCCGGCAAAGGCAGTCCCATCGGAGCCGCATTTGCAGTGGAAGGCTATCTCTATCCGGCGCTGGTCGGCAACGATATCGGCTGCGGAATCGGATTGTGGAGAACAGAACTCGGATCGAAGAGACTCCAACGCGAGGCGTGGGCGGACCGTCTGCGCAATCTCGACGACGCTTGGGATGGCGATGCTCGCCAGTTCCTCGGCATGCGAGGCATTGAGCCATCAGGATACGAGCACTCCCTCGGCACCATCGGCGGCGGGAATCATTTTGCGGAGTTACAATCCATCGAGAGTGTCCAGAATACTGAAGCCTGCCAGCAACTCGGAATCGGCGGCGACGCTGTCTTTCTCTGCGTCCACAGCGGATCGCGTGGGTTCGGAGAAGGGATCTTGCGCGAGCATGTGGCGCAGTTTGGATTCGGTGGCCTCGCCGTTGAAACCGGCGAAGCCGCTCCATATCTCACCCGCCACGATCACGCCAGGCGTTGGGCGGCCGCGAATCGGGAACTGATCGCCGTCCGTGTGTTTGAGCGCCTGCGAACTGAGGGCGTCCGCCTTGTCGACATTTGCCACAACTGGGTCGAACAAGTGGATCTCGGCGGCCACCGCTGCTGGCTCCATCGCAAAGGTGCGGCGCCTTCCAACGCGGGACCTGTCGTCATTCCCGGTTCTCGCGGCGCATTCACTTATCTTGTCGCACCCAAGGACCCCGGCGAAAAGAGTGCATTTTCGCTGGCCCATGGCGCCGGTCGAAAATGGTCCCGCTCCGACAGCCGGGCGCGGCTTGAAAAGCGCTTCTCCGCCAAGGACCTTACCCGTACCGCGCTCGGCAGCCACGTGATCTGCGAAGACAAGGCGCTGCTGTATGAGGAGGCGCCGCAGGCGTATAAGAATATCACCATCGTGATTGACGATCTCGTTAAAGCCGGGCTCGTGGAGGTCCTCGCCGTCCTGAAGCCGCTAGTGACCTACAAGGTGAGACGATGACCCATCGAAAACGAGAAGTGTGGTTGCAGATCACGGCCGGGCAGGGGCCATCGGAGTGTGCTTGGGCGGTCGTACGAGTGCTGGAGCAAATCCGGCAGGAAGCGCTCGCGGCGACACTCGAATTCAAAACCATTGAGATCGAACCTGGACCCCAACCAGGCACAGCACAGTCTGCTTTGATTTCGATTTCTGGCGACGCGGAGTTGGAAGGGTTCGCCGCTTCCTGGCGCGGGACCGTGCAGTGGATCGCGCGCGGTCCATTTCGCCCGGGCCACAAGCGAAAGAATTGGTTCGTCGGGGTCGACGTCTTGGAACCCGTCGACGAGGCCAGCTTTGACCTGACCCAAGTGCGATGGGAAACGATGCGCGCCAGCGGACCAGGCGGGCAGCACGTCAATCGAACCGAATCCGCCGTGCGCGTCACGCACCTTCCAACCGGAGTGCACGCCACGGCCATGGAAGAACGGTCCCAGCATCGCAACCGCAAACTGGCGCTGGCCCGGCTCACGAAGAAACTGAGTGACATCAACTCGAGACGACAGAGCGATGCGCGAGAAGAACGCTGGCGTGCCCATCAAGAACTGTCGCGCGGGAATCCGGTTCGGGTATTTCGGGATTGGTGACGAAGCCTCTCGCACGCTTTGCCTGCATCCTGCCGCCTGCATCCTGCCGCCTGCATCCTGCCGCCTGCCTACTGCATAC
This sequence comes from Bryobacteraceae bacterium, assembly GCA_035632375.1. Taxonomy (GTDB): domain Bacteria; phylum Acidobacteriota; class Terriglobia; order Bryobacterales; family Bryobacteraceae; genus Palsa-89. The sequence goes on from DASQGY010000154.1 coordinate 53,732, forward strand.
TGGTCCTAGTGTTCCATCTCATCGAAAAGAAGATTTCCGAGCGGGTCGCCCAGCACGTGCGCTCCCGCTACAACGTCGAAACCACCGGCGCGCTCGAGCAACCCAAGCAGTCCTCCTTCGGCGAATTGGCGATCCCCGTCGCCTTCCATCTGGCCCGCCAGTTGAAGCAGGCGCCCAAGGCGATTGCCTCAGAACTCGTCAGTGGATTGGGCGCAATCGACGGCGTTGCCTCGCTCGAAGTGGCAGGCAACGGCTACATCAACGTCCGGCTCAACCGCGGCGCGTACGGACTCGGCGCACTGCGTGGCACTGGCGAAGAACGCGAAGCCTCCACCAGCAAGATCATCGTCGAACACACCAACATCAATCCCAACAAGGCCGCCCACATCGGCCATCTGCGCAACGCCATCCTCGGCGACACGTTCGTACGCATGCTGCGCGCCAGCGGCCGCCGCGTGGAAGTGCAGAACTACATCGACAACACCGGCGTGCAGGTGGCCGACGTCGTGGTGGGCTTCCACTACCTCGAAAAGAAATCCGCCGCCGATGTGGAACAGCTCCTGCGCGATCCCGCCGTCCGCTTCGATTACTATTGCTGGGACCTCTACGCGCGCACCTCGCAGCATTTCGCCGATCATCCCGAAGATCTCGCCTGGCGCAAGGACATGCTGCACGCCATCGAACATCGCGATGGCGAGCTGATCCACCTGGCCGCGCTAATCGCCGACACAATCGTCGACTATCACCTAAGAACCATGGATCGCCTCGGCGTCCAGTACGACGTTCTGCCGCGCGAAAGCGAGATCCTGCAGCTCAAGTTCTGGGAGACCGCCTTCCAGCAGCTCAAGGAACGCAAGGCCATCTACTTCGAAACCGAAGGCAAGAACAAAGGCTGCTGGGTGATGCCCGCAAGCGCGTTCAAGGACCAGACCAATGAGGACACCGAAGACAGCAAGGTGATCGTGCGCTCCAACAACACCGTCACCTACGTCGGCAAGGACATCGCCTATCAGCTCTGGAAATTCGGACTGCTGGGCAAGGATTTTTATTACCGGCCGCTGAAAGAATACAGCGGGCACGCGGTGTACGTGAGCACGGCGGAGCCGCAGCCTGAAGGCGGCCCCAAGTTCGGACACGGCGAGTTGGTGTACAACGTCATCGACTCGCGGCAGTCGTATTTACAAGATGTGGTGGTCGCCGGATTGCGCGCGCTCGGCTACAACCATCAGGCCGACAGCTCCATTCACTTCTCGTACGAAATGGTGGTGCTCACGCCGCGCACCTGTATCGAGCTTGGCCTCGAGCTTTCGGAAGAAGACAAACAGCGATCGCAGGTCGAAATGTCCGGACGCAAAGGTTTGGGCGTGAAGGTCGACGACCTCATCGACATGCTAATCAAGAAAGCGCTCGAAGAAGTCGACTCGCGGCACCCCGAAGCCCCCGCCGCAGAGCGCCTCCGCATCGCCACCCAGATCGCCATCGGCGCTCTCCGCTTCTTCATGCTCAAGTACACACGCAATTCGGTGATCGCTTTCGATTTCCAGGAAGCGCTCAGCTTCGAAGGCGAAACCGGACCCTACGTGCAATACACCGCCGTGCGCGCCGGTAACATCCTGCGCAAACTGGCCGAACGTGGCGAAAAGCTCCCGGACTTCGCCGCCGCTCTGGATGAAGCCGCGTTCCAGCGCCAGCTCCAAGGCGAAGATTTTTGGCAACTGCTGTTGATCGCATCAAAAACCGGTTCGGCCATCGATCGCGCCATCGCGTCCGGCGAGCCCGCTCACGTCGCCAAGTACGCGTTCCAACTCGCGCAGGCCTTCAACAATTTCTATCACGAGTATCCGGTGCTGACCGAAGAGAATCGCGAGAAGCGAACTTTTCTGCTCTGGATGACCACCTACTTCCGCGCGCAGCTCGAAAGAACCCTCGGCGTGCTGGGCATCTCGACACCGGAGTACATGTAGCCGGGGGGTGGCCGAAAACCACCACCGCTGGCCTTACTCGGCCATGCTTCCTAGGGCTTAAGCTATTGAATATCGGCAACTTCGCGGTTGGAACCTTACCTGCTATGATTCATCCTTAAGGGGCGATTTGACATTATGAAACATAAATGGACTTTTGGTTTTACCTTGGCTTTCTCGCTCGCGGGTCTCACATTGTTGGCACAAGATCCGAACCCGCCGGGCGCGCCGCCTTCGGGTGGATGGCGCAGGTTCGATCAATCGAATTCGCCGGACGCGCCTCCGCCGCCCGAGCAGCGCCGGCAACAACTTCCTCCGCAGCGTTATCAGGAACCGCCGCAGGGAGGGCCGGTCTCGCTGACCGTGCCCGCCGGAACTTGGATCACGGTGCGCATGAATGAGCCGCTCTCGAGCGATCACAACCAGTCCGGCGATAGCTTCACCGCAACTTTGGCGGAACCAGTGGTTGCTAATGGTCACATTGTGGCGCGCCGTGGGCAGATGATCGGCGGAGTGGTTTCGGA
>DASQGY010000155.1:0-49326 GCA_035632375.1 Bryobacteraceae bacterium
CTCCATCAAATACAGCGTCGCATTCCGATGTCCCTGCGCGAACGTCACCGAATACTCCGCCGGCACCACCGCGTCGTTCTTGCCATGAAAAATCACCGCCGGCTGCGCGAACGCCGGATACGCCGGGTACCGCCGCGCGTCTTCCATCAACTGATACCCCAACTCCGCCTCCCGCCCCTCGCCGTAATGAAAAGTCTTGAGCACGCCCGTGCGCTTCCATTCCTCCATCGCCGACTCGCCCAGCGTCTCCGGCCAGCGCGTCGGAAATGAAAACGCCGGCGCCATCAGCACCAGCTTCTCCACCTCCGGATGCTCTGCCGCGAACAACGCCGCCAGATACCCGCCCATGCTCGACCCGATCAGCGACACCGGCTCTCCCCGCGCCGTCCGTTCGATAACGCCAAGCTGCCCCGTGATCGTGAGCCCCTCGAAATTGCCCTCCGCAAGATCCGGGATTTCCAGCCCAATCCCCAACTCCGCGAACCGCTCGCGAAAAAACTGCGCCTTCTTCGACAACGGCGAGCTGGCGAATCCGTGCAGATAAACGTAGCGGCTCACTTCGCGTTCACCGGCTGCCAATCGGAATACTCGGCGATATTCTCCGCGACAAGTTTGTCTTTAACAAACCGCCGGTACACAATCGACGCCGGCAAAAACACACCACCCGCGGCGAGTGCGGCATAATCCACGCGCGCCTCATCGCGAATCTCTTCCCCTTCGTCCCGATGCTTCGATGTCAGCGTAATCCGCAGCGGCTGGTAATCGGATTCGCGAACCCACATTTGTCCGGAGAGCGGCTGGTTGACCTGCCGCCCCGGCTCGGTGATCCGCAGCGCCTCGCCGCCCGTGTTCTGCTTGAAAGCGATCACCAGCGCGCGGTCCGCCCCCACCTGTTCCTTCGGTCTCGATTCGAAGTTATACTTTTGCAGGTTGGCGCGCGTGAACAGCAGGATCAACTGCCCGAAGTCCGTGGCCGCTACCGTAAGATTGGCTTTCTCGAAATCATCCACCAGCGCTTGCTTCCGCCGATCGTCCTTCGACGAGAGTATGGTGCGAAGCTGCTCTCGTGCGCTCGACGCGCCCGCCTCCTCCTTGCCGTCCACCGACACAATCTGCCGGAACTCGTGCAGCGCCTCCCGCCGCGCGTTGAAGAACGAGATAGCGTAATAGGACACGATCTCGTGATCCTTCATCGCCGGCTTGGGCGGCGCCGTAGCCTTGGAGCCGATTCGCAGCCGCCGCTTCTGGATCGTCAGCGCCTTTTGCTTCATCGTCTCGCGCGCCATATAATCGGGAGCCTTGTGCCAGAAGTCGGAGGCCAGTTTCGCGATCTCGGGCAACGCCCGCGCCACCAGGGGGTCCTCGGCCGGCAGCCGTGCCGTTGACAGCGCCATTGCTGTTAAGATGAAGAATCTATTTCGCACTGATCTGATTCTAACCAGTTGAGCCTGTTAGAATCGAGGCGACAGGACTGTGGCGAACAGGGCGTAGTTGCGGCCACCCGCCATCATCGCTAGAATCTATGAGTTTGCAGAGATATTGGAGGATGCATGTCGGTTGAACAAAGAGTGAAGCAGATCATCGTGGAGCAACTAGGCGTCGACGAGGCCCAGGTCGACAACACCGCCTCGTTCGTGGATGATCTTGGCGCGGACTCGCTGGACATCGTCGAGCTGGTGATGGCGTTTGAAGAAGCCTTCGATATCGACATTCCCGACGAGGACGCCGAAAAGATCGCCACGGTGAAGGACGCCATCGACTACATCGAGAACAAGAAAAAGAAGTAGATCGCGTGGAACCAGCGTTGTCGCGCAGAGTAGTTGTGACCGGAGTCGGTCTGGTGAGCCCCCTCGGTATCGGCACCGAGCCCACTTGGCAGGCCATCCGCGAGGGGCGTCCCGGCATCTCGCGCATCGAGCAGTTCGACGCCTCCGCCTTTAGCAGCCGTATCGCCGGCGAGATCAAGCATTTCGACCCCAGCCTCTACATAGAGCGCAAAGAGGTCAAAAAGATGGGCCGCTTCATCCAGTTCGGGATCGCGGCCACCGAATTCGCCATGGCCCAATCGGGATTGAAGATCGGGCCCGACATCGCCGAACGCGTCGGCGTCTTCATCGGCAGCGGAATTGGCGGATTCGAAGTAATCGAGCGTGAGCATAAGATCATGCTCGAAAAAGGACCCAGCCGCATCTCGCCCTTTTTCATTCCGGCCACCATTATTAATCTCGCGTCCGGCTACGTCTCCATCCGCACCGGCGCGAAAGGTCCGAACTCGGCCACCGCGACAGCCTGCACCTCCAGCGCGCACTCCATCGGCGATTCCTACAAGATCATCCAGCGGAACGACGCCGACGCCATGATCTGCGGCGGCGCAGAGGCGGCCATCACCGCCATGGGCGTCGGTGGATTCGCCGCCATGCGAGCGCTGTCGCAACACAATGACGAACCGGAGAAAGCGTCGCGGCCCTGGGATGCCAAGCGCGACGGCTTCGTGGTCGGCGAGGGCGCGGGCATGATCGTTCTCGAGGAACTGGAGTTTGCGCGGCGGCGTGGCGCGGCGATCCTGGCGGAATTGGTCGGCTACGGCATGAGCGCCGATGCACATCACATCACCAGTCCTTCCGAAGATGGCGACGGCGCGTTTCGTGTAATGCGGCTGGCGCTTCGCGATGCCGGCATCGCGCCCCATCAGATCGACTACGTGAATGCGCACGGAACCTCCACCGAAGTTGGCGACAAGATCGAGACCATCGCGTTGAAGCGCGCCTTCTGCGAGCATGCCTACAAACTCGCGGTGAGCTCCACCAAATCCATGACCGGCCATTTGCTCGGCGGCGCAGGCGGCTTGGAGGCGGGCATCACCGTGATGGCCCTGCGGGATCAGATTGCGCCGCCCACCATCAATCATGAAGTTCCAGATCCGGAGTGCGATCTGGATTACGTGCCAAACCACGCGCGGCCAATGAGGATCGACTATGCACTTTCGAACTCCTTCGGGTTTGGCGGAACCAACGGCTGCCTGATCTTCAAGAGATTTACAGAATGAAAATTATTGTTGCTATCAAGCAAGTGCCGGTGCGCGATTCGCAGCTTAGAATCGACGCCGGCGGGAAGTGGATTCAGGAAAACGATCTCAGCTTCGAGATCAATGAGCCGGATGCCTACGCGCTGGAAGAGGCTCTTCAATTAAAGGAGAAGCACGGCGGCGAGGTGATCGCCCTGTGCCTCGGCCCGGCACGCGCTTCGCAAACCATCCGCGAAGCGTTGGCCAAAGGCGCGGACCGCGCCATCCACATCGAGGAAGAGAACCTCGCGGCGTTCGACACGCTGGGCACCGCCAAGGCTCTAGCCAAGGCCGCCGAAGCGGAAAAGCCCGACCTGATTCTCACCGGCCTGCAATCAGACGACTTGGGCTATGGCCAGGCCGGCGTCGTCCTCGCCGAGATCCTCGGGTTGCCGCACGGCACCATCATCATGGCCGTGGAAAAAACGGACGCCGGAATCCGGGTCAAACGCGAGCTCGAGGACGGCTGGTTCCAGAATGTCGAGATGCCCTTGCCCGCCGTTTTGACCATCCAATCGGGCATAAATAAGCTCCGTTATGCCACTTTGATGGGCATAAAAAAGGCGAAAACGAAGGAAATAAAACGCGAAACCGCGGCCGATTTGGGCGTCTCTCCGACCCCAACAGCCGTCATCAGCCGTGTCTATATGCCCCAAAAAAGCAAGCAAACACAGATGTTAGAGGGCAACGCAAGGGAAGCGGCGGCGAAGCTGGTCGAAAAGCTGAAATTCGAGGTGCGCGTAATATGAGCGTTTTCATCATCTTAGAGCAGCGCGCCGGCGTCCTGAACCGCATGTCCCTCGAAACACTCGTTGCAGGTCAACAACTTGCAGCCCAAACCGGCACGACGGCCTCGGCCGCCCTCGCCGGTCACGATATCTCGTTGTTGGCAAACGAGTTAGCAACCAAGAAACTGGACAAAGTATACGCCGTCGACCACGACCTGCTTTCCGCCTACACGGCCGACGCCTACACGTCCGCCCTCGAGCAGTTGATCCGCAAAGTGAACCCAGAAGTGGTATTGTTTCCACACACTTACCAGGTTCGCGACTTTGCGCCGAAGCTCGCAACCAGATTCAATCAGGTGCTGATCAGCGACGCCATCGGCTTTCGAATAGAATCCGGTGCCCCGGTCTTCGTCCGGCAGCTTTTTCAAGGCAAATTGAACGCCGACATTCAAACGGGCGGGGCTGCGCCGCACTTTATTTCGCTGCAGGCGGGCGCGTTCCGCGCGGATCAGGTGGCGGATGGGTCGGCGGCGGTGGAGAATTTCACGCCGGCGCTCGACGCGAGTGCGATTCGAGCCAAGCCGCTGGAGCCGTTCCGCGAATCGGCGCGGGCGGTGGATCTGACGGCGGCGGACATCATCGTGTCGGTGGGCCGCGGGATCAAGGAGAAGGAAAACATCCCGATTGTCGAGGAACTGGCCAAGGCGCTCGGCGCGGAGCTGGCGGCATCGCGGCCGATCTGCGACAGCGGATGGTTGCCGATGGAGCGCCAAGTGGGAAGCTCGGGGCAGACGGTGTCGCCGAAGGTCTACATGGCGATCGGAATCTCTGGCGCGATCCAGCACCTGGTGGGGATGAAGGGTGCGAAGACTATCGTGGCCATCAATAAGGATGCGAACGCGCCGATCTTCGAGGTGGCGGATTACGGGATCGTGGGCGATTTGTTCGAGGTGGTCCCGGCGCTGGTGGAGGAAGTGAAAAAGGCAAAAGGCTGAGCATTGCGGCTTCCAGAATCTTTGCAAACGCCATGCGCCGCTCGCGGACGCGCCGCATGCGGGAGTTTTGTGAGCGGCTGGGAGTAACGGCGGAGACTAGCGTCCTGGACGTGGGTGGGACTCCTGCAAACTGGTTGCTCATTGGCGTGCGGCCGCACATCACCCTGCTGAACATGCCGCGTGGGCAGGAGCGCGGGGAAGAAGGATTCACCTTCGTCTCGGGCGATGGCTGCCAACTGCCGTTTCGCGATCAATCGTTCGAAATCGTCTTCAGCAATTCCGTGATTGAGCATGTCGGGAGTCCGGAACAGCAGCGCCGTTTTGCCGCCGAGGTCCAGCGCGTCGGAAAGCGGTATTGGGTACAGACGCCGAACCGCTGGTTTCCGGTGGAGCAGCATTTGCTGACGCCGCTAGTTCATTGGCTGCCGACGACCGTGCAACGCGCCTGGGTGACCCGATGGACGGTGTGGGATTGGGTGGAGCGCGCGAGTCCGGACCGGCGCGAGTTTTACATCGAGCATTATCTCCATGACATCCGGCTGTTGTCGGCGAGCGAATTAGGGGCGCTGTTTCCGTGTGCCGAGATCCTGCGCGAGCGGAAGTGCGGTTGGACGAAATCCCTGATCGCTACCGCGTACAATGTACCAAGTGAGTTGGCAACCTGAGATTGACGAAATCCGGCGGCGCGAGGCGCTGGCGCGGGAGATGGGCGGCGCGGCGAACGTTGAGCGGACGCACAAGGCTGGTCGCTTGACGGTGCGCGAGCGGATCGATCGGCTGCTGGATGCTGGATCGTTTCACGAATTCGGCGCGCTGGCTGGGCGCGCAGTCTACGACGAGAGCGGGCAGCTTGCGTCGTTCACGCCTTCGAATTTTGTCGCCGGCACGGGGCGGATCGACACTCGGCAGGTGGTGGTGGGCGGCGACGATTTCACCGTGCGTGGCGGTGCGGCGGACGCCACCATCGGCAACAAGATGGGGCACGCCGAGAAGCTGGCGCGCGGGCTGCGCATCCCGATGGTGCGGTTGGTGGACGGCACCGGCGGGGGCGGCAGCGTCAAAACCATCGAGCAGATTGGCCGGACCTACGTGCCGGCGAATCCGGCTTGGGACATCATCACGGCCATGATGGGCGAGGTGCCGGTGATCGGCGCGTGCCTGGGTCCGGTGGCTGGCCTGGGCGCGGTGCGGGTGGTGACGTCGCATTTTTCGCTGATGGTGCGCGGGTCGAGCCAGCTTTTCGTCGCCGGGCCGCCGGTGGTGGAGCGCGGTGTCGGCGAGAAGGTTTCGAAAGAGGAACTGGGCGGTTACGAGATCCACGCGCGGGGCAGCGGCGCTGTCGATAACGAAGTGGCGAGTGAAGAGGAGGCATTCGCGGCCATCCGGCGTTTCCTCTCCTATCTGCCGTCGAGCGTTTGGGAGGCTCCGCCGCGCATTGCTTGCGAAGACTCGGCGCAGCGGCGCGAAGAGGAACTGATCTCGATTATTCCGCGCGACCGGCGGCGAGTGTATGATGTGCGCCGGATTCTGCGCGCGGTTTTCGATCAAGATTCGTTCTTCGAGATTGGCTATTTCTACGGGCGGCCATTGGTGAGTGGGCTGGCGCGATTGAACGGGAGGCCCGTAGGCGTGATCGCGAACGATCCGCGGCATGGCGGCGGCGCGCCGAATGCCGCGGCTTGCGACAAGATGATCCGGCTGGTGGATGTTTGCGACACGTTCCACATTCCAGTAGTGAATTTCGTGGACAATCCGGGTTTCCTGATCGGAAGCGCGGCGGAGCGTGCGGGAACGGTGCGGGCTGGCAGCCGGGCGCTGGTGGCGGTGTATCAGGCGACGATGCCCTGGATTTCGATTCTGATCCGCCGCTGCTACGGCGTGGCGGGAGCGGGGCATGGGAATGCGCAGGGATTGAACCTTCGATACGCATGGCCGTCGGGAGATTGGGGATCGCTGCCGATCGAAGGCGGCGTGCAGGCAGCGTATCGGCGCGAGATCGAAGCGTCGCCAGATCCGGCGGCGCGGCGGCGGGAGATCGAAGATGCGCTGAACCAGTTCCGCTCGCCACTGCGAACAGCCGAGGCGTTCGGGATCGAAGAGATCATCGACCCGCGCGACACGCGGCCGCTGTTGTGTGAATGGGTGGAGGGCGCGTACCGCATGCTGCCCGCCGAATTGGGACCGAAAGCGAGGACGTGCAGACCATGAGAGCGTGGCGCGTACATAGTTGGGGTGAGCCGGAGACGATGTCGTTCGAAGATGTTGCGGCACCGGAGCCAGGCGCGGGGCAGGTGCGGATTCGCAATCGAGCGTCAGGATTGAATTTTTTCGACATCCTGCAAGTGCAGGGTAAGTATCAGGTGAAGCCGCCGTTTCCGTTCACGCCGGGCGCGGAGGCATCGGGCTTGGTGGACGCGGTGGGCGATGGAGTGACGGAGTTCCAGGTGGGCGACCGCGTGTTGGCGGTGACGCATGGCGGCGGGTTTGCGGAGTGTTCGCTGGCGCGCGCGAACATGACCTTCCCGATTCCGGCGGGCATGGATTTTCCGGACGCCGCGGGGCTGCCGATTGTTTATCACACATCGTACTTCGCGCTGCGCGAGCGCGCTTTGTTGCAGGCGGGCGAGTGGCTGCTGGTGCATGCCGGGGCCAGCGGCGTGGGGATCTCGGCGATCCAGCTTGGGCGCGCGTTCGGCGCGCGCGTAATCGCCACGGCAGGGAGCGCGGAGAAGCTGGAGTTCGCGAAATCGGCGGGGGCGGAACACGTGCTCAATTACAGCGACGGCACATGGGTGGATCAAGTGAAGCAACTTACCGGCGGGCGAGGGGCGGACGTGATCTACGATCCGGTGGGTGGCGATGTTTTCGATCTGTCGACGAAGTGCATCGCGCCGGAGGGGCGGATTCTGGTGATCGGATTCGCCAGCGGTCGGATTCCAACCATCGCGCTGAATCGGATTTTGATGAAGGACATCGCGATTGTCGGCGCATTGTGGGGTCCATACGGGGCAGGGCATCCGGACTATCTGCGTGAGGCGCAGGGTGTGCTGGCGAAGATGTATGAAGACGGGCAGCTTCGTCCGCCGAGGCCGCAGTGTTATCCGCTGGCCCAGGCGCCGGGCGCGTTGCGGGATTTGGCGGAGCGGAAGGTGTTGGGGAAAGCGGTGTTGGTGGTAGGTTGAGTGGCATCGCAATCGCGTTCACAGGAGTGTGAACGCGGCACGCATGAGTGCGTGCGCTACAGTTAACTAACATAGCTGAGTCGAGGAGTATTCCCGGAAAAACGCGCTGAGCTTCCAGCAACTGCCCCTGACGTTACGAAATCCTCGCGCCCGCGATTGGCTCCAAAATCGTTTTGATACGTTTTGATGCTATCTTTGGTGCTAGAATGTATCAATGAGTCGCGGGATACATCGTTCTCTTTCACCCAGGAAACGCAGGACCACCCTGACACTGCCCGCAGATTCTCTCAATGAAGCGCAACGAATCGCTCATGCCAGGAATGTAGGTCTTAGCACCGTGATCGCTGAGGCTCTCTCAGAGGGCTTGCGCCTGCAGAAGGCAGCCGAGCGAAGGGAAGAGGTGCTCGAAAGCTATAAGAAGGCATTTTCCGGCTTCTCGGACGAGGAAATATCGATCCTGAACGGGGTTATCCTCGAGCCGGCGCCTCGGCACTAGCCGATGATCGATCCGGCTTCCGGTCCCTTCCTCTTCGATACGAGTGCCGAGAGCTGGCTGGGGCGCGCCGAGGGATCCGGCGCGCTCGAATGGATGCGTGAGTACCTGTCGCATCATGAGATCCATATTTCGGCCGTTACGGTGATCGAGCGAGTTCGCGGCTACAGTCTCTTGTGGCGGCGTGCCGAGGAAAGCAAGCGGGTACGTATTGAGGCTGCGCGAGTGGCTTACCTCACAAAACCAGGGCGAATTTTACCGCTTGACGGCGCCATCGCCGCGGTGGCCGGTGAGATTATGGCGCGGCTCCCAGAACCTCCTACCGCGCCGCGGCGATCCCATCGACTCACGGAATCCAGGCCGGAACGTTTAGCTCGCTGGCGATTCGACGGAATGATCGCCGCGACAGCCCTGGTCGCTCGAATGCCCCTCATTCACAACAACGCCAGCGACTTTGAACACATCCGCGGCGCCATTGAACGTGCACCGGAGCGATTCCCTAATCTGGGTCCACTGGAGTTGATCCGGTGTGCATCGCTGGTATGAAGCTATTTCGCCGAAGATTGCCCAAGCGAACGTAACGCCGGGATTATCGGAAGCTGGCTGAGCCGTATACTTTATGTCATGCGGGCAACGCCTGTTCTGTTGTTTCTTGCACGCAGCGTGATAGCTGCAAATCAGCCAACGTTTACCTACGCTATCCCTGCCAACACCACAGTCGCGGCCATGACGGTGGACGCGGCGGGAAACACATACCTCACCGGCTCGACAACTTCTTCGTCCTTTCCTGCGACCGCGGGCGCGCTTCAAACCCTGTTCAGCGGCGGTACTTGCGGGACTCTCCCGGCCTTCCATGGAGGCTTGCTGACGTTTCCCTGCGCGGATGCGTTCGTGATCAAGTTGGACCCGGCGGGGAACGTCGTATTCGCGACCTATTTCGGCGGCAACGGAAACGAAACCGTTGCGAGCGCGATTTGCGTGGACGCGAGCGGAAATGTCTACCTGGGCGGCCTCACGGGTCCAAATACGGTCGGTCAGCCGGCTACATTTCCAGTTACGCCCGGCGCGGCGTTCACCAACCTGGCGGGTGGCGGATTCGTCGCTAAACTCAACTCGTCGGGGACTGCGCTGGTCTATTCGACCCTTCTGCCGGTGAACCCGCCGCCGATCGGCCGGCGGGCCGTGGTCATGGCGATCGATACCGCGGGCGAGGTCTATATTGCTTCCACCAACACCGGGACTTCGCCATTTCCAACGACGCCCGGTGCGTTCCAGTCCACGCCGCCTGCATTCCCCGATGGATCGGGCGTGGTCGCCAAGCTGAATGCGTCCGGGTCGGCGCTGCTCTACGCGACGTACCTGTCCGGCAATGGACTGACCATTCCGCAAGGGATCGCCATCGATGCGGCGGGCGATGCCTTCGTCGCCGGGTTCACCCAGGCGGCCGATTTTCCGGTCACTCCCGGAGCATTTCAAAGCGGCTACTTTGCGAGCGCGCAGTACATGGAGTTCGTGACCAAGCTTAACCCCAACGGAACGGGCTTGGTTTATTCCACATTTCTCGGCGCCACTCTGAACTACGTGTCGGACATAAAAGTGGATGCACAAGGCGGGGCATATGTGTCGGCGCAAGGCGGGGGGGAGCTGTCTTTCGGAGGCTATCTTTCGCACTTAAGCGCTGACGGATCGGCCCTTCTCTACTCGACGTACGTCCCCACCGTGACCGCCATGGATTTGGCTTTGGATTCGGCGGGCAGCGCCTTTGTTGCCGGCGCGTCGGGGATGGCGGTTCTGACGCCATCTCCGGGAGCATTTCAATCGGGGTTAGTAGGAGTAACGGGAAACGTGATCGCGGCGAAATTCACCTCCGATGGACAGTTTGCCGGCGGAACCTACGCTTACGTAGCGCCGGCTGCAGGCGCCGGGCCGCTGATCGCGTTGGCTCCCAGCGGCGCGATCATACTGGCGGAAGGGGCTCCCGAGATGACGGTCATCAGCATCTTCCCGTGGCTGACGGCGCAGAACGCGGCGAGCGGCGCGGCGAGCACCGTTGCGCCAGGCGAGATCGTGACGCTCCGAGGTTACGGGCTTGGTCCCGCGACGGCCGCGGTCGCGGCAGATCAGGCTCCCGCGTACCAGTTGGGAGGCACCCAGGTCACCTTCGGTGGTATCGCGGCTCCCGTATTTTCCGCGCAGTCACAACAGGTCACCGTGCAGGTGCCGTGGGAGATCGCCGGCCAAACGTCCACTGAAGCCGTCGTCACTTACAATGGCGGTCCGCCGGCCGGGGCGTCGGCCTCGGCACCGGTGGTTGTCGCGACGGCAGCGCCGGGGATTTTCGCCGTCACGAATTCCGACGGGACGCTGAATTCTCCCTCGAATCCGGCAAAGGTGGGCGGTTTCATAACGATCTACGGAACCGGCGGCGGCGTGACGAATCCCCTCGGAATAACCGGGGGACTGTGGTCGATCACTGCATCGCTTCCGACTCTGACTCTGCCGGTCTCAGTTACTATCGGGGGAACGAACGCCATGGTTCTCTACGCCGGATCGGCTCCCACGCTCGAATCCGGATACTTCCAAATTAACGTAGCTCTGCCTTCGGGCCTTCAGGCTTCGGCGGCGGTGAATCTTGTGGTAACGGTCGGAGGCTCGTCGAGCGTAGCTGTTCCGATTTCTATTCAGTAGGAAGTAACCGCTTTCATCGAGAAACTTGGCGCCGATGTCCAGGTAGAAGACGTGCCGCTGGTCGTCAAGCCTGGCGATAATGCTGTTGATCTCGGCGATCTTATCGCGCACGGAATCGCCCGGCACACCGCGCGGGAAGATCGCCAGCAGCAGAATCTTCGCGTTGGGAGAGTCGTTCCGCAGCTCCAGCACTACAGCGCCGACGCCCTCGGCGATTTCCGCAGCGGTGGCCGTACCGGCATTGTTGTTCCCGCCCGTGTTATTGGTGCCGATCATCAGCATGACGGCCTTCGGTTGGAATCCTTGACCTTCGCCATTTTTCAGGCCTCAGAGAACTCCTTGCGTCGTGTCGCCTGTGCCGGCGAAGTCGGCGGTCTTGATTTCGCCGAAATACTTTTCGAACATCGCCTTGTTGGCGTCTCCCTGGACCCACCAGTCGCTGATCTAGTCGCCGCGCAAGAGGAGATCGATATCGCCTTTTTTCGCGAGCTCAGCGAAACCTTCGTGGCGCGGGCCCATCCGTTGCGGGGTCTGAGTGTACGTAGCGGCGACATTCAGCCGGGTAGGATGAAGCGTTAGCAGCGATTCATACTTCGTCAGGAGGGGCTTTGCCGAGGACTTGTCCGAGTCGATCCACTTCTTCACCGTCTCATTGATCTGCGCCAGCTCCGCGGGCGTTGGCCGCAGGATCGCGACCTCGGGCGGAACAGGCGCCGACGGGCCGATCACGACAGGCATCAGACCTGGGCGGGCCGGACCTTGCGCCGTGCCGGGAGCGTTCGCTGCCGCCCGTTCTCCCTGCCTCGCCGCCTGGTGCCGCTCGTCGTCCGTTCGCTTCCACTTCAAGAATCGCCAGCGGGCTGGCGCAACGTGGCAATTGAGGAACAGTCAGCCGCTGCCGTTAATACTGCAACTTGCAGTTGGGTTTAGAAGGAGGAAAGCAGTGCAGGTCGCTTCGACGAGATGCCGACAGGACAATAGAATCTGCAGATCCCCTGGCTCCATGTAGTAGACTGAAGGGCCATGAGAACCCACCTGTTGTTTGCGGCGCTTTGCTCTATGGCTGCGGCTATGGCCAGCGGGCAGACCGTGCCCGTGCGGATAACGGCGGGGGCCACGGTGTCGATAACCAAACACATTCCCGCGAGCAGCCGTGAAATCTACACAGTCGAGGCATCCGCGGGGCAGACACTGCTGGCCGATCTGGAGAATGGCGAAGGAGAAGTGCAAGTCCTGGGTCCAGGAGCCACCAAGCCGTTGCCATCCATCGACGTTGGTGGTCCGAGCGTCTGGATGAACGTGCTCGCCAAAGCCGGCACCTACCAGATCGCCGTGCGGACAACGTCAAAGAAACCATACGATCTGGCGATCACACTGATGGATCCCCACGATCCAAGGCTCGATCCGGGTGTTACGCCGGACCAGGTATCGCTCGATCTCGGGGCCTTTGGGGGCAAATCGAAACTGAAGCCGCAGCCCTTCACGCCGCTGCTCAGGGGTGACCAGAACGACGGTTGGCCAGCCCACCTGTCGGTGGAGAACGAGAAAATCGAGTTTAAGATCATGTCCCTCGAAGGTCTCAGGAAGAGGATGGCATTGGACCAGGAATGGGCCAAAGGACTTGGACGACTGGAAGCGGCTCTGAAGCCGGGAGGGAAAACGATTCCGCCGGAACAGTTGCCGCCCGGTAATTCCGAAGCCGCCTTGCTGCTGAGTGCGCGGGAGGAGATGGTGGAAAACCAATCGTTTCGTGCGCTGCGCTACGTCGGTTTTTTTGCGCAGGATGTAGTGCCGCCGTCGAATCCGTTGAGCTACATTTTGCAGGGAGTCAGCAGCGACGGCCGGTATTTCATCATGATGAGTGCGCAGTGCAGCCATCCCTCGCTGGCGAAGCCGGGGGCCAGGACACCGGCGGCATTGAAGGAGGTGGCGCGACGCCTGACCGCAGCCGCGCCCGATTCATTCAAGCCCTCGTTGACCCAACTCGACGCCGTCGCCCGGTCGCTCCGGCTCCCGTGAGCGGGTGGCATAGGCTTTAGCCTGTGCGTGGATTTCTGCATTTTATTTCACAGGCTAAAGCCTGTGCTACCAAGTCCTGTTCAATTGCAGAGGTGGCACACGCTTTTGCCTGTGCGTGGCGCTCCCTTAGTCTGTAGCGGCGTTAGCTGCTGTTTGTCGCCCTATCGCTTGCGCCGCGCGAGAAAGGCTTTCATCATGCGATTCGGCTCGTCCGTTTCCCAGGCGCTGGAGAAGGCGTCGATTCCGGTGCGGATCGCCTCGCTGAGAGGCAAATCCTCCCAGCGCCTGATCAAGGCTTTCTGCAGACGAACCGCGCGCGGCCCTGCCTGTAAGAGAGACGCGGTCCAGCCTTCGACGGCGCGATCGAGATCGCGCGCGGGGACAACCATTTCGACCAGCCCCCAGTCGGCGGCCTCAGCGGCGGTGATTGTTTCTCCAAGCAGCAACAAGCGCCGCGTCCGGCCCCAGCCGATCAATGTGGGCAACAGAGCTGCTTCCACCACCGAAGGAATTCCCAGCTTCACCTCGGGCATACCGAAAACCGCCGTTTCCGCGGCAACTCTCAAATCGCAAGCGGCAGCCAGTTCCAGGCCGGCTCCCAGCGTGTAACCCATCATTCGTGCGATAACCGGAAACGGCGCCGACCGCAGAGCATCGCAGCATCGATGGAGAAGCCCGATGAACGCGCGCGCTGAGATGGCGTCGAGCTGAACCATCTCGTCGACGTCCGCGCCTCCGATGAATGCGCGCTCTCCCGCCCCGCTGAGCACGGCCGCGCGGAGTGTTTCATCACCGGCCAATCCTTCGACGGCGAGGGCGAATTTCTCCAGGAGCGAGCTGTTTAACGTATTCAGCTTGCGCTCATTGTGGATGGTGACGAAGGCGATCCCCGTCGGCCGGTCGACGCGGACCTCAATCGATGCGGGCGGCAAGGGTCACCAGGGAAGCGAATGCAAGTTTCATATCAGGTTTCATCCTGCGCGGAAGAAGGGTGGAATGTTTCATAAACTACTAGCGTACTCGCTGGGGTGGCGCGGTTGACGAGGAGGTTCGCCAGAAAGAACTTCCGGATGCGCCGCAGCCCAGGAACCTACTAACTAATCGCTGGGGATGGCGGCGCCGGTCACTTCGACGAGATGGCGATTTCTCGACATGGACTCGGTTGCGCAGTGCGCCAACGCCCTTGCAGGTCATGATGCACTGAGAGCCACCGCATTTGCTGGAGGTGGTCTAAGAACCGCCCGGTAATTTGAATCGATAACGGCAGTCCGACCTAAGGACCTCAGGCAGCAAAGGACGAACCCAAGATGGAGTCGAGCCAATGGGACGAAAGGTTCTGGCGATGAAATCGATAACGGCCATGTCATTCTCATTGGCCGATTCAATGTAAAAGTTCGCGCAGCCATTGTCCGGAAAGGAAACCTTAGCGAAGAAGGCGGTGTGCCCTTCGGCGTCCGAGCGGGCACGCCCGACCCTCACCCGTGATCCCTCTTTCAGTGCTTCTGACGTTCCCACGCCTCCGTGTTCGGCAGCAAGTTCGCCGATGTCATGCTCGACGACGAGTTTCCCGTCCGGGGACGTGAAATGCCCCATGAAGGTGTCGATGCCATGATCAGCCTTATAGGTGAACCCGGCGGGCAGCCTAACCTCTCCGCTGCCCCAGGCAAAAGTGCCCGACTCGTTTTTCCAGGTCAACCTGATGCCTTCATCCTGCCTGCCGCGGTACTTCAAGAACACTGTCAGGCCCAGGGCCACGGTGAAACCGGCGAAGATGCACCCGGCCAGCCAAGCGTTTCGTCGGCGAGTAAATATGCGTCCTAAAAAACGTGAGCAGAAGGCGAGGGCCAAAACGCTGACGCACAAAGGCAGCAGACCGTAAAAGAACTTCTCCATTCGCCAAAACCCTCCGCCAGGAATCGGTGCACAACAAAATATTGCCGCTCCGAAAGTTAGCAAGTGGAAAGCGGCGAAGAACATCACTGCACAAAAAGCCATGGAAAAGATGGTTCCGGGCTTCATCACCACACGCCGAGCGTATCACCTCGCAGACTTCTGCGGATGCCAAGCCAACCTTGGCCCCTCAAAATCCGCTCCCACACTGCGGATAGTAGGGGCGCGCTTTCAGGCGTTTCGTTAGGATGGTAGCCTTCGCTTATGGCGCGTAGCACTACCGTCGCTACTTCATCCGCTCGCTTCATTATCCTAAGGGGGAGTGCTTCTCCATTTTCCATCGGGACCGGAACACTGCGGGTGGACAAGCTTCCGCCGAGTCCCCCAGAATGAAGGGATGGAGATTATCAAGGTTGTTGGGCGCGAGATTTTGGATTCGCGCGGAAATCCTACCGTCGAGGCCGATGTGCATCTCGCGGATGGCATTGTTGGGCGGGCTGCTGTGCCTTCCGGGGCTTCCACCGGGGAACATGAAGCGGTCGAGCTGCGGGATGGCGATCCGAAGCGGTATCTCGGCAAAGGGACGAAGAAGGCTGTCGGGAATATCAACAAGAAGATCGCTCCGGCGATCAACGGGATGGAGGCGGAGGAGCAGGCTTCGATCGATCGGAAGATGATCGAGCTGGACGGGACGCCCAATAAGGCCAAGCTCGGGGCGAATGCGATTCTCGCGGTTTCGATGGCGACGGCACGGGCGGCGGCGCAATCGCTGATGACGCCGCTCTATCGGTATCTCGGCGGGGTTGGGGCGAATCTGCTGCCGGTGCCGCTGATGAATATTTTGAACGGTGGCGCTCATGCGGATAATTCCGTGGACCCGCAGGAGTTCATGATCGCGCCCTATGGTGCGGCGAAGTTTTCCGAGGCGCTGCGAATGGGTGCGGAGGTGTTTCACACCTTGAAGGGCGTGCTGAAGAAGCGCGGCTACTCGACTTCGGTGGGCGATGAGGGCGGATTTGCGCCGAACTTGAAATCGAATGAAGAGGCGCTCGAAGCGGTGATGGAAGCGATCACCAAGGCGGGGTACAAGCCGGGCGCGCAGATCGGGATCGCGTTGGATCCGGCGGCGAGCGAGTTCTACGACAAGGCCAGCGGCAAGTATGTGTTCAAGAAATCCGATAAGAGCCAGCGGAGTTCGGCGGAGATGGTGAAGTTCTGGGCCAAGTGGGTGGAGCAGTATCCGATTGTGTCCATTGAAGACGGGATGGCCGAGGACGATTGGGATGGCTGGAAGCTGATGACAGAGGCGCTGGGAAAGAGAATCCAACTGGTGGGCGACGATTTGTTTGTCACCAACACGGAGCGGCTGGCGCAAGGCATTGAGAAGGGGATCGCCAATTCGATTCTGATCAAAGTGAATCAGATTGGCACGCTCAGTGAGACGCTGGAAGCGATGCAGATGGCGGCGAACGCGAATTATACGAATGTGGTGTCGCACCGGTCGGGCGAGACCGAGGATGCGTTCATCGCCGATTTGGTAGTGGCGACGCGCGCCGGGCAGATCAAGACCGGGTCGGCCAGCCGCACGGATCGCATCGCGAAATACAACCAGCTTCTGCGCATTGAAGAGGAACTGGGCGAAGGCGCGAAATTCGCCGGCAGGAAGGCCTTTCACCAATAATGCAGGGCAAGAAGAAACCGCTGGTCCTGACCATCCTGGACGGTTGGGGATTTTCTCCTGCCAAGGAAGGCAACGCGATCGCCGCCGCGCGAAAGCCGACTTACGATGCGCTGTGGCGCGAGTATCCGAACACATTGGTACACACGTCGGGTCCATTTGTCGGGCTGCCCGAGGGGCAGATGGGCAACAGCGAAGTGGGGCATTTGAATATAGGCGCGGGGCGAGTGATCTTCATGGACGTTACGCGGATCGACCAGATGATCGCTGCGGGCGAATTCCTCCGGAATCCTGTGCTACTCGCCGCGATGCATCACGCGCGGAAGCACCGGTTGCACCTGATGGGATTGTGCAGCGATGGCGGCGTGCATTCGCTGCTCACGCATCTTTATGCGCTGCTTAAGATGGCCAAGCAGGAAGGCGTGGAGCAGGTGTTCGTGCACTGCTTTATGGATGGGCGCGATACGCCGCCGGAGAGCGGGGGGGGATTTATCGAGCAAATCCAGAAGGAAATGCGGGAGATCGGCGTGGGCAAGATCGCGTCGGTTTCGGGGCGCTACTACGCCATGGATCGGGACAAGCGCTGGGATCGCATCGAGCGCGCGTTCGGCGCGATGGTTCTGGGAAAAGGCGAGAAGGCTGCGGATCCAGTGGCGGTGGCCAGGAAATCGTACGAGCGTGGCGTCACCGATGAGTTCATTGAGCCAGTGACAATTGTAGATGAGCGGCAGCAGCCGGTGGGGCTGATCCGCGATGACGACGCCTGCATCTTTTTCAATTTCCGCGCCGATCGCGGGCGCGAGATGACCGTTGCGTTGACAGATAAGACGCTGGAGCAGCCGTCGCGCTCGCACGCGCCAAAGAATCTGCACTTCACCACGATGACGCAATACGATAAGACCTTCACCGTGCCGTTCGTGCTGCCGCGCGAGCATCCGAACAACATCCTGGCGGACGTGATGGCCCAGTTGCAATGGAAGAATCTGCGCGTGGCGGAGACTGAGAAGTACGCGCACGTGACCTACTTTTTTAACGGCGGCATCGAGAAGCCGTACGCCGGGGAGAGCAGGGAACTGGTGGCGTCGCCCAAGGTGGCGACTTACGATCTGATGCCGCAGATGAGTGCGGCGGGAATCACCGGGGTGGTGGTGAAGGCCATCGAGAAGGGCGGCGTGGACGTGATCGTGATGAATTACGCGAACGCGGATATGGTGGGGCATTCCGGGAAAATGGCGCCGACGGTGCAGGCGGTGGAGGCGGTGGACGCGGGGCTCGGCGAGATTTATGCGGCGCTGCGGCGCTCGGGCGGAGCGTGGATGATCACGGCGGACCACGGGAATGCGGAGATGATGATCGATCCGGTGACCAAGGGGCCGCATACGTATCACACCACGAATCCGGTGCCGTTCATTCTGGTGGATGAAACGCGGGCGGTGTTGCGGTCGGGTGGCGCGTTGCAGGATATCTCGCCGACGGTGCTGGCGTTTCTTGGGGAGAAGCAGCCCAAGGAAATGAGCGGGAGGGACCTGCGGACATGAAAGCGGCGGGCATTCTATTTCTGCTGGCTATCGCGGCGCTGGCGCAACCGAAACGGGCGCGCGATCTTGGAGTGCCGTTCGAAGGAACGCCGGGGGTTTGGAATGCAATCACCGATGTCGCCGGGATTGAGGTTGGGCACACCACGCTGATCGAAGGCGATGCGGTGCGCACTGGCGTTACCGTGATTTGGCCGCGTGGGAAGCAATCGGACGATCCGGCGTTTGGCGGCTGGTTTTCGCTGAATGGCAATGGCGAGATGACCGGGACAACGTGGCTGGAGGAGTCGGGATTTGTGGACGGGCCGATCCTGATTACGAACACGCATAGCGTCGGCGTGGTGCGCGACGCTTACATCGCCTGGCAAGTGGAACACAAGCGCAAGCCGGGGACAAACAGCTTTGGCGGAGGTTTCTGGTCGCTGCCGATCGTGGCCGAAACTTACGACGGGTTTCTGAACGATACAAATGGATTTCACGTGAAGCCCGCGCACGTGCTGCAGGCGTTGGATGCCGCGGCTTCGGGGCGAGTGCCGGAAGGCAATGTCGGCGGCGGCACGGGGATGATTTGTTTCGGTTTCAAGGGAGGCATCGGGACGTCGTCGCGTGTGGCCGGCAAGTATCGAGTGGCGGCGCTGGTGCAATGCAACTGCGGGGCGAAGCGTCAACTGCGGATTGCGGGTGTGCCGGTGGGTCAGGAATTGGCGAACCAGCCGGTGGCGTCGGTGCCGCGGCCGGTGGAGGATCGCGGGTCGATCATCATCGTAGTCACCACCGATGCGCCGTTGCTGTCGACGCAGATGAAGCGGCTGGCTCGGCGGGCGACACTCGGGCTGGCAAGGCTGGGGTCGACATCGGGCAACGGGTCGGGCGATATCTTCATCGCGTTCTCGACGGCCAATCCGAATGTGGCGAAGCCAGCCGGAGACACGGCGGCGATTTCGATGCTGTCGAATGACGCGTTGGGCCCTATTTTTGAGGCGACCGTACAGGCAACCGAGGAAGCGATTGTGAACGCGATGGTAGCGGCTGAGGACATGACCGGTGTGGATGGACACAACGTGACGGCGCTGCCACACGATGGGTTGCAGCTCGTGTTGAAGAAATACAACAGGCTGGGCAATTAGGGGCTTGCGTGGATGAATCGAAATTCATCCCACCGACTCACATATCTTGTATACGGGTTTCAGATTCTTGCATCCATGCTATAGACAGGGAACGAACGACGAAAGGAGTAACGGGGATGAGACGTACACTATTTGCAGTAGTAACCTTAGCGGTGATGGCAGGGTCCATGGCCGCGCAGCAACCAATTCCACGGCGGGCAACGATGCGAGGCGGGGGCAGTGCCGACCGTGGCAAATGCACCATCGAGGTTTGGGTGGATGGAGCGGCAGAAGTCGAGGTTCGAGGAGACAGCGCGCTGCTGAGGAACATCAGCGGACAGCCGGCACAGTGGAGGCGATTCGAATGCTCGGGAGTGATGCCGGCGAATCCTGGCGATTTCCGTTTCCAAGGCATTGACGGACGCGGGAGCCAGCAACTGGTTCGTGATCCGCGTAACGGCGGCGTGGCCGTGGTTCGAATTGACGATCCGCGCGGCGGAGCGGAAGGCTACACGTTCGATCTGATTTGGTCCAACGCGGGGCCGCCGAACCGGGGAGACGATCGGGGTTACCGCGGCGGCGATCGCGATCGTGGCGACGACCGGGATCGTGGTGGCGACCGGGAGCGTGGCGATCGGAATCAGGATGCATTTTATCGAGACCGGAGCGACTGGTTTCGAGGGGAGAATTGGCGCGGGCAACTCTTTCAGCGGGTGCGAGACGATGTCCGGCACGTTCAAGCGATGAGTTTTTCGGGCGGAGATCAATACCGGTTGTCGAACGTAATCCAGGAACTGGATGAGTTGCAGGGTAAGCTGGCAGCGGGCCGTTATGACGAACGAGAGCTGGATGACGTGGTCGGTGCGTTGCAGCGAGTGGTAGCGGACAACCGAATGTTTCCACGCGACCGCGAGATATTGAACGACGATTTGAACCGCCTTCGGGATTTTCGCGCCCGCCACGACGATTACGGCGCGCGGCTGGATCGTGGACGGGACGGCGGACGGGATGATGGTGCGTACTATCGGGATCGGGACGCATATTTCCGAGGCGGCGATTGGCGGCAGCGGTTTTTCCAACGAATCCGGCAGGATATCGAGCACGCTCAAGCTGGGACGTTTCCGTTCACTGGAGCTCAATTCCGGTTGTCCACTATTCTGCGGGAGCTGGATGACCTGCAGAACAAACTATCGGCCGGACGTTACGATGAACGCGAACTCGACGACGTGATTGGCGGGATGCAGAGGGTGGTGGGGGAGAATAGGCTGTCGCAGCGCGACCGTGACGCATTGACGGACGACTTGAACCGCCTGCGGGAATTTCGCGAGCGGCATGAGTCGTGGGGAGCGCGGTAGCAGCTAGGCGGCCTGGTTAGTGGTTTTCCGCCGGCAGATATTTTGCCGGGATCGAGTTGTCGGCGCGCTCGGAGTCCCATAGGATGGTAATGACCTTCCATGCGCCTCCGGCTTTGACTAACTGAAAGCTGTTGATGCCGCGGGCGAAGGGTTTTTCGCCGGGGGCGCGGCGCGATTCGTACGTGCTGAAGACGTGCGCGATGTTGCCGAACGTTTCCACCTTGCGCGATAGTTCGGATTCATAGAAGGCGTTTTTTTCGAAGCTGGAGCCGGAACGCGTCGCGTAGTCATCAGGAGTCATTGCCAGCGGGGCCCCGCCTTGCGGCGTATTGCGAACGGGAATCAGGCGCGCGCCGTCGGCGAAGAGGGTCTTGAATCGAGCCCAATCGCGCGTGCCCGCAGGGCCTGAAATAACGTCGTAGACGGCGCGGATCACGGTATCGACAGAGTCGGTATCCGCGGCCTTTGCCATCGGCATTAGCGCCGTCAATGCCACGGCCAATACCACACCAGGAGCGATGAGTTTCATGTAGTGATCGTACCAGGACGGCGTACGCCAGTTACACTGAAATCATGTCCAAACAATATGCAGCAGCGCCGGCCATGACCATCGATCCGGCGGGCAAGTACACGGCCACGTTCGACACGTCGAAGGGCAGCATCGTTTGTGAGCTGTTTCCCAAGGATGCGCCGAAGACGGTGAACAATTTTGTTTTCCTGGCCAAGGAGGGATTCTACGACGGTACGGTGTTTCATCGCGTGATCGCCGATTTCATGGTGCAGGGTGGCGATCCGCAAGGGACTGGCCGAGGCGGTCCGGGTTACAAGTTCGAAGACGAGACCAAAGGCAATCCGAACCGTCATAAGGTGGGGTCTCTGTCGATGGCCAACGCCGGGCCGAACACGAACGGCAGCCAGTTTTTCATCACCCACGTGGTTACAGATTGGTTGGATGGTAAACACACTGTTTTTGGGCAAGTCACCAGCGGTCAGGATGTGGTAAACAAGATTCAACAGGGTGATCAGCTCAAAGCTGTAACCATCCAAGAAGGTTAGTTAGAAGGTTAAGGGGGTCATATGCAAAGGATGTTGCTGTTAGCCGCACTTGTTGTCCTCGTTGCGGTGCCGAACTGTTTCGGCCAGGCGGCGGCGATCAACGGTCAGATTGAAGGGACGGTGACCGACCCGACTGGGGCGGTTGTGCCCGGCGCGGCGGTGAGCATCGAGAACGTTAACACCGGATTCAAGCGCGAACTGAAGACCGACGACAGCGGGTTCTTTCGATTTACGGTGCTCCCGTTGGGCACTTACAATCTCAAAGTAGTTACAACGGGATTCAGCCCAGGGGCGCGTAACGGCGTGGTGATCGATGCGGGCGCTACCGCAACTGTGGACATACAACTTCGAGTGGGTGGGACTGCTGAAGTGGTGGACGTAACTTCAGCCTCACCTGTGGTGGAACCCGGGCGCACCGATCTCGGGTCGATGCTAACCCAGAATTCTATCGAGAATCTGCCGTTGGTTTCGCGCAATCCATACAACTTCATTCTGGTGCAACCCAATGCCAGCGCGCGGCCGAATACCGAGTTCGGCGTACCGCGCAAGATCAATGCCAATGGGTTTACCGATCGCATCAATTACGAGCTGGACGGCAGTAACAACACGCAAAGCGACCGTGCGGGGATCCGGCTGCTGCCGATCTCGGACACCTTCATCGGAGAGGTGCAGCAGGTGAACAACGGCTTCGCGCCGGAGTTTGGAAACACCAGCGGCACCTTTTTCAACGCCATCACGAAATCGGGGACGAACGGCCTGCACGGCGAGGCGGCGTATATTTTCGGGCGATCCAGTTTGAATGCCAAGCCGGCCTTTGCCCCTTTGGCGCCCAAGCCGGACCGCAGCCTGGATTCTTATATCGCGGACGCCGGCGGCCGGATCATCAAGGACAAGCTGTTCTGGTTTGGCGCCTTCGAACACGACAGCCGCAGCCTGCCCACTGCTATTTCAGTCGCGCCGGCGACCCTGACCCAGCTCGGGCTTCCAACCAACCTATCCAATCCCATTCCGTTCGGCCAGAGCGTGTACTTCTACATGGGCAAGGCAGATTGGCAGATCAACCAGAGCAACCGGCTTTCGGGGCGGTTCAACTATTTCCGCAACGAGTCGCCCTTCAACAACGGCGGCGGACAGACTCTGGCTACGCAGACGTACCTGTTCAAGGATCGCGCACCGGTGGGCGCCGTGCAGCTCATTTCGACGATTTCTCCAAATATGGTGAACGAATTTCGCTTCGCAATCCCGAAGCGCTTTCAGCGGCAGGTGGCCTTCGAGGGTACCGGCCCGCAACCGGCGATCACCGTCTCCGGCGTGGCCAATTTCGGCGGGTCACCCCAAACCGGAGTGGCATTCACGGAGAAGACGCCGCAATGGTCGGACAATCTGAGTTACACCCGCGGTACGCACACTTACAAATTCGGCGTAGACATCCGATACATTCTGGACAACCAGACTCAGCAGCAATTCGCGCAGTACACTTTCGGCAGCATAAACGCTTATCTGGACGCCAAGGCTGGAACCAATCCTAAATCCTACAGTAACTTCCAGCAAACCTTCGGGAATCCGGCAGTGATTTACAGCTCGGTGTTTACCGGGATGTACGTTCAGGATAATTGGAAGATAAGGCCGAATCTGACGCTGACCTACGGGGTGCGTTACGACATCTACAAGATTCCGAGCGCGGACACGAAGTCGCTGTTTGCCACCTCCCAGAAATTCAATGTGGACAAGAACAACTTCGCTCCCCGCGTTGGTATCGCGTACAGCATCGGCAAAGACCAAAAGACCGTCGTGCGCGCCAACTACGGCGTTTTCTACGATGCTCCGCAGACCAACGTCTATTTCAATGCGCTGCTGAACAACGGTGCTCCGCAGGTCTTCAACCTGAGCACCAACAGCAGTTCCGCATTTGCTCCGGCGTTTCCGACGGTACTGAGCTCGCTGCCTTCGGGCTTTAACCTGCCGACGCAGGACGTTTTCACGGTGTCGCCGAACTTCCGGACGTTGTATACCAGCAATGCGAACCTGCAGATCACCCGGGAAATCGCATCGAACATGTCGCTAAGCGTGGGCTATCTATTCACCAAGGGCACGCACCTGCCGGTATTCCGCAACATCAACGCAGTGCCGACCGGCAACTTCCTTGCCGACGGACGGCCGATCCTGAAGACCGGTGCGATCTTCACGCAGTTCAATAATATTTACGACGCGGAGTCGGTTGGGAATTCCAATTACAACGCGCTCAACGTCACGCTGAACCGGCGATTCTCGAAAGGGTATGAGTTTTTCCTCACCTATACCTGGTCGCACGCTCTGGACGACGCGCCGGAACGAAATATTCTGGACAGCTCAAACCTGATGCCGGAGGATCCCACGAACCGCAGCCGGGACTACGGCAATTCGTTCTCCGATCGGCGCAACGCCTTGACGGGAACCGGCGTGTTACATCCGCACTTCGATGTCACCGGGCCGATGAAGTACTTCGTGAACAACAACCAAATGAGCTTCATCCTGGAAGCGACGTCGGGGGACATTTTCAACATCGGCAGCAACCGTAACCTGAACGGCGATCCGACGGTTCCGGCTTCCTTGCAGCGACCGCTGTTCATCGGGCGCGACACCTATCGTGGACCGGCCATTTACGAATTCAACATGCGCTACTCGCGAATCTTCCCGGTTACGGAGCGCATTCGTCCGGAGTTCCTGGCTGAGTTCGGGAATCTGTTCAATCATGCGAACTTCGCCGGGGGCAGCGCCACGGGCGGTTCGGCCATCAACACGGTAGCGACGGTGGATGCGGCAGGGAACATTCTGTCCCAGCCGAGCTTCCAACGGATCAACTCCATTATGGACCCGCGCTTCATCCAGTTTGGATTTCGGCTAAGCTTCTAAGTGTAGATGCCATTTCCGATTCACCGCATGCGCCGTTTGCGCGCAACCGAAGCATTGCGTAAGCTCGTTCGGGAAACGCAGCTCGATCCGGCCGATTTTATTCTTCCGTTGTTCGCGGTCCCTGGCGAGGGAGTTCGGCGTGAGATCAGTTCGATGCCCGGGAATCACCAGCTTTCGATCGATCAGTTGGTGAAGGAATGCGCCGACGCGGAACGGCTGGGTATCGGCGGCGTGATTTTGTTCGGGATTCCGGCGGAGAAAGACGAAGTCGCGTCTGGCGCGTATGCCGACGACGGGATTGTGCAACAAGCGGTGCGGGCGGTGAAGCGCGAATCGCCGAAGCTGCTGGTGATGACCGACGTTTGCAATTGCGAATACACCAGCCACGGCCATTGCGGCCTGGTGGTGGATGGCGAGGTGCAGAACGATCCCACGCTCGAGTGGCTGGCCAAGGCGGCGGTATCGCACGCGCGGGCCGGGGCCGACGTAGTTGCGCCCAGCGACATGATGGACGGGCGTGTGGCGGCGATCCGCAAGGCGCTGGATGTGGCCGGATTCCTGAACACGCCGATTCTGGCTTACGCGGCGAAGTTCGCTTCGGTGTTCTATGGCCCGTTCCGGGAGGCGGCGGAATCGACACCGCAGTTTGGAGACCGGCGCAGCTATCAGATGGATCCGGCGAATGGGCGCGAGGCCATGCGGGAAATCGAGCTGGATATCGAGGAGGGCGCCGACATGATTATGGTGAAGCCGGCGATGCCTTATCTCGATGTGATCCGGCAGGCGCGCGACCGGTTTGCCTTGCCGCTGGGGGCGTATCAAGTCAGCGGGGAATTCAGCATGATCGTGGCGGCGATTCAGAATGGGTGGCTGGACCGGGACCGGGCGATCTTGGAGTCGCTCACGTGTATTCGAAGGGCGGGTGCGGATTTCGTGTTGACGTATTTTGCTAGAGATGCCGCGCGGCTATTGGGATAAGGTTTCAGGTTCCAGGTTTCAGGTGTCAGGCGAGGATTGCGGCTGCGCCGCCTTCTTCCTGAGACTGAAAAACCGGGGACAGGCAGCGCTGTCCACCGCCAATCAGCTTTGTACCGTTCCTTCGAGATGAGACGTGGCTTGGGACAGCGAAGCCAGTCCCCGGTTTTTCAGGGCTCCGCAACTTTCGGGAGTGTATAGGTCTTGCGCAAAGCTTCCTGATACTCGCCGAAGAACGCCTTGATTCCTGCGAACTCGCGCTTCACTGCTGCGCGATACTCTGGGTGCGTGGCGAAATCGAACAGCGTGGCGGCCATCGCTTGCGCGGCCACCTGGAAGCCGTGATGGCCCACGTCGGTTAGTGCGTCGGCCTCCATTTCGTAGGTGTGATTCGCGCCATTTGAGGAAAACGCGCTGAAGCCTAGGCCGGGGATGTCGCTTGAGACGCTTCCGGTTTCCTCGTAGCCTTGCGGCTTGCCTGGTTCGGGATTGATCTTTGTCGCGCCATACATTTTCATGTAGGCGAACCCGACCTCGGCCAGCGTTGAGACGGCGATGCCGTCGCGATTCTGGCCGTAGTTATCGATCTTCACCTTGGTACCGGTCGACAGGGCTGCGGCGCGCGCGGCATCGTCGACGAACTTGCGCACCTGTTCGAGATAGATCGCGTCGGGATAGCGAATGTAGAAATCGGCGGCGGTGTGATCGGGCACCACGTTGGGGGCTGCGCCGCCTTCGGTAATGACACCTTGGATGCGAGCCTCAGGACGAATGTTGCTGCGCACGCTGTCGATGTTTTCGAACAAGTGGATGACAGCTTCGAGCGCGTTGCGTCCGTTCCAGGCGGTGAGCTGATGCGCGGGCGCGCCACTGAAGGTGTATTTCACGCCGTCGATGTTCATGCAGCAGGTGCCGAAGCCGGGCGCTGGCCGTGTGGTGGCGACGCTGGCATGGCTGCGCAGCAGGACATCCGCGCCGTCGAATACGTGCGCTTCGTGCATCACGGTTTTGGCGTTGGGCGGCATCATCTCTTCGCCGGGCGTGCCGTAGACGGTAACGCTGCCGGGCGATTTGGTCCGTGCCAGGTATTCGGCCATCGCTACCGCCGCTGCGATACCGACCGGTCCTTGGGCGCTGTGCTGGTCGCCATGAAAGGCGCGCAGCGTGCCGCGCAAAGCGTCGTATTCCACGATGACGCCGAGGTTGGGTGCACCGTTGTTACCCTTATAACGGGCCACGAAGGCGGTGTCGAGACCGGCTACCCCGACCTTCACGTCGAAGTCGTGTTTCTGGAGATACTCGGTCAACTTCTGAACGGAGCGCTTTTCGACGAAACCGATTTCAGGATGCTTCGTGATATCGTCGGCCAGGGCGAGGAGTTCATTGTTCATCAGATCGCGGGCCCGTGCCACCACTAACTCGCGCGCCGGATTGGGAGCGGTAAGACGCGCGACTATCGCCAGGACATCCAAGGATTTCTGAAGCACGGACATTTTGCGCAGCACTTCGCGCGCGGCCTCGCGCTCGGTGGGAGTCTCCTGGGCGGCGATGGGCCAGGCAGCGAGCAGCAGGGCGAAGAAAGCGATTCGAGTAGTCATCGCGATCTACATTATCATGTGTGAACGTGGCGCACGCGGTCGGCGTGCCTGGGCGCCACTTCTGCCGACATCACAGGCTAAAGCCGGTGCGCACAGCTAAAAGCATGTGCCAGCATTTGCTGACAAGTTTCTAAAGGTGGCACGGACTTTAGTCTGTGCGTCTTTGAAAAACTAAAAACTCCAGGTATCGACACGAGTGTCGATACGGCACGCTGAGAGCGTGCGCTACGTCGCATACCTGCGGCTCAGGAGCGGATGGAGAAGCCGCGGTGCTGTTCGGGCGGCGCTTCCGATTCATCGACGCCGCGGACCTCGGCCCAACGCGGGCCTTTCCATAATAGTCCCGCAAGCTCGGAAAGCTGGGTGGAGTTGCCCAACGCGTACACTTCCACACTGCCATCGTCCAGGTTGCGAACGTATCCCTGCACGCCGAGCGCATTGGCGGCATGCTCGACGAAATTACGGAATCCGACGCCTTGCACCTGTCCACGGACGCGGTAGAGCCGAGCTGATTTTTGGGAGCTCAACGCGGTTTGCTGAGCGGATAAACGACGATCTTGCGGAACTCCACGGCGCCACGATCGCCTTGCAGCACCACGGGTCCGGGCTCGGATTCATTGGAGTCGAGTGCGATGCCGGTGGGTCCTTCGATGGTCTGCTTGTCGATCACCCGCGTACCATTGAGGACCACGGTAACCTGGCGTCCGACCACGCGGACGGCCAGACTCTGCCACTCCCCGGCGGGCCGAACTGCGTTCGCGATAGGAGCAATTCGATTGAGGATCGCACCGCTTCCACGATTGGACGGCGGGCGGTCGACATCGTCGGCGAGCCGAACCTCGTAGCGGCCACGCAGGCCGATGCCAGTGTTGCTGCGGGGACCGACGCGGAACTCGGCGTCGAGCGTGAAGTTGAAAAACTTCTTATCGGAGACCAGGTTGGTAGCGCCGATGGAGTTGGCCAAAGTACCTTCCCGGACCGACCAGGCGGTGATCTTTCCTGGAGGCAGGGCTTGCCAGCCGATCAGATCGCGGCCATCGAAGAGAACGATAGGATCGCCTTTTTTCCAGGTTCCGTCGTCCTTGTCGGGAAGCTGTGGGGCGCGGACACCCACCCATTCCAAGTAAGACGAGGGATCGCCCTCAATCTCAAAAGTCCCTTTCAGCTTGCCATCTTCCAGGCGGGACCAGTAGAGACCTTTCTCCGCGGAATGATCGCGGCGATAGCGGCTTTCCAAGGCGAAGCGCAGTTCGCCGTCCGAGATGGAGAGTTTCGGAATTTCCTCCAACAGGGCGATGGGCGCGCCGACGAATTTTCCTTTGATGTTGGGGGTTCCCGCGCCCGACACTTCCAGCCACCAGCCGCGCGGGGCCGCTCCGCCATTGACCGCGATGTCCCAGCGGCCGTTGAATTGCTGATCGTCGATAGTGGCTGCGCAGCAGCTAATGGCGCAAGCCGCGAAAAAAACGATTCGCACTGCGCCTACTTTACCAAACTTTACAGTGGTGCATACTTATCGCGATAGCTCGGCCCGGGTCTGCACGAACTGCAGCACGTTCGCTCTGCTGACAATGCCCTCCAGATGGCCGCCAACGACCACCGGGAGCTGATTGACGTCGTCGCGGCCCATGGTTTCCAGCGCTTCCATCACCGGAGTTGCGGGTGTCACCGTGTGTACCTGGTCGATGGGAATCATGACATCGTAAAGCGTGGTGAAGGGCCAGCGTTGGCGTTCTAATTCCTTGATTTCGTGTGGCGTCACCAGCCCCACGACTTGCCCGTTCTGTTCGATTACGAAACAGCGCCGCCCGGAGCGCAGCAAGTGCTCCTCGACGAAGGTCTGCACATTCAGATTACCGTCTATGACCGTACATTCCTTGGTCATGACATCGGCGACACGGATGTCTCTTAGCCCTGAGGTGAGCGCCACAGTCGTGTAGCTGGCGCCGGCGGCCTGCAGCAGGAACCAGCCGATGAAGGCGATCCACAATCCGCCGAAGCCCGCGCCAGTGAAGAAGCGGATGATGCCTACGGCGATGAAGAACAAAGCCACAACCTGGCCGGTCCGGGCGGCCAATTTCGTGGCGCGATCGCCGTTGCCGGTGGTCCACCAGATGACGGCGCGGAGGATGCGCCCCCCGTCCATCGGGAATCCCGGAATCATGTTGAAGGCGGCCAGCGAGAGATTGATGTAGCCGAGCCAGACCAAGGTCGCGATCCCTGGCGTCTGTGGATGAGAACCAAAGCTCCAGCCGGCAAGCCAGGCGAAGCCGAGAGATGCCACTCCGATCACGGCGCTCGAGAATGGGCCCACGATCCCGACCCAGAATTCGGTCTTCGCGTCCTCCGGTTCCTTCTCGATCTGGGCCATTCCGCCCAAGGCAAAGAGAGTGATGGCGCGCGTAGCCAAGCCGCGAGATCTGGCTACCAGCGCGTGCGAAAGTTCATGGGCCAACAGGCAAGCGAAGAACAGCAGCGCGGTCAGCACAGCGGTGGACCAGATGACCGCAGGGCCCCATTCCTTGTGAGTCTCCTGAAACTGCGCGGACAGTGACATGGTAATCAGCAGTGCGATCAGGAACCAACTGAAATGGAGTCCGACCTCGATACCGAACAAGCGGCCCAATCGAATGCTAGCTCTCATATGCCCTCACTTTGTTGGATTGTACCCGCACGCGATATGTTGCAGGATTCGGCGGTTGCCAGTGTCGGCAGGGTTACTTCGAAGCGAGCAAACCGGACCGTTCCAGCAGCGCGTTAGGATCCGGATCGCGGCCCATAAAGGTGCGATACAACTTGGCCGGGTCGTCGCTGTCTCCCCTGGCAAGAATATTCTCGCGGAAACAGGCGCCAACGTCGCGGCTGAAAATCCCGCGGGATTGAAACATGGTGAAGGCGTCGGCGTCCAGAACCTCGGCCCACTTGTAGGAATAATAGCCGGCGCCATAACCGACCGGGCTGGCGAACAGGTGAGTGAAGCTGGCGATCATTCCGTAGTGCGCGGGTAGCCGGGTTGGGGAAAACTTCTGCAAAATCCCGCGGGCATACGCCAGTACGTCGCCGTTCGACTCGGCCGCATATTCCCGATGTAGAGCGAGATCGACGAAACCGAAGCCGAGCTGCCGCATCTGCGCGTTGGCGGCGCGGAAGTTGCGCGCTCGCTGCATTTTCTCAAAGAGGTAGGGCGGGATGGGATCGCCCGTCGCGTAGTGCCGGGCGAAAAGGTCCAGCGCCTCGCGTTCCCAGCACCAGTTCTCCATGATCTGCGACGGCAGCTCGACGAAGTCCCAGGCGACGTTTGCGCCGGCCAAACTCCGAACCTCCACCTGGCTCAGGCAGTGGTGCAGAAGATGGCCAAATTCGTGGAAGATGGTTTGCACCTCGCGGTGGGTGAGCAGCGACGGCCGGTCTTCCACCGGCGGAGTCAGGTTGCCGCAAATCAGGCCGGCGTGGGGATCGAGGCGATTGCCGAAAGCAACACCGGTGATGAAGGCGTCCATCCAGGCGCCGCCCCGTTTGTTCTCGCGCGGGTACCAGTCTGCGTAGAAAGCGCCCACCAGCTTGTTGGCGGAAGGCCGGCTCTCGTCGTGGATCTCATAATACTTAACACTCGGATCCCAGACCGGCACGCCGGGCTTTTCCACCACGTGTATTCCATAAAGGCGCTGGACGATTTCGAACATTCCACGTACCACGCTCTCGAGCGGGAAGTAGGGGCGCAAAGCCTCTTCATCGAAATCGTAGAGAGCCGCGCGCTCCTTTTCGGCATAATAAGCGACATCCCATGGATCAAGTTCGCCTTTTCCGGCGAAGGCTGCCAGGTCCTTATTTTCCTTCCGGAAGTGAGCTTCGGTCTTCTGTTTGAGATCGACCAGGAATTCCTGGGCCCGCGCACCGGTGTGCGCCATGCGGTCTTCCAGCACCAGGTCGGCAAAATCGCGATAGCCGAGGAGGTTGGCTTTTTCCCGGCGCAGCTCCAGAATGCGCTGGAGGATGGAGCGGTTGTCGTGTTTGTCGTCGATGGCGCGATTCACGTAGGCTTCGTAGACCTGCCGGCGGATAGCGGCGTCGTCGAGGTAGGTCATTAAGGCTATGTAGCTGGGCGCCTGAAGGGTGAAGCGCCACGCTGGGCTTGCGTGATTCTTCGACGCCGCGCTGGCACGGGCCATGGCCACCGCACTCTCCGGCAGTCCGGCTAATTTCGTTTGGTCGTCGATTACTAACTCGAATGCATTGGTGGAATCGAGAACGTTTTCCGAGAAGCGAATAGTTAACCTGGAGAGTTCAACGTCGATCTCGGCGATCCGTTTCTTACCCGCCGGGTCTAATTCCGCGCCATGCCGGCGAAAATTATCGATAGTTTTGTGGAGAAAACGATGGCGCGCGCCGGTGAGTTGCTGGGCTTCAGCAGTTTGCCCGTAAGCCTTCACCGCCTGCCACAGCTTTTCGTTGAGGGGCAGGGACGAATAGAAGGCGCTCACCTCGGGTTGAACCGCATTGTAGGCCGCACGCAGCTCTGTTGTGGTGGACACCGCCTCCAGATGGCGCGCAATGCCCATGGCGTATTCCAGACGCTCGGTGAGCGCGTCCAGCGGCTGCATGGTGTTAGCAAATGTTCGAGGCGCCGGATCGGAAGTCAACCGATCGAGCCGCTCGCGCGCATCGCGCAGGAGTTCGGCAATGGCGGGTTCCACGTGTTCCGCGCGAATTTGATCGAACGGGATCTGGAACTTGACTTGTTGGAGCGGATTTCCACTAATCGCAGCATTCATTTTGAAGGGTTCTTTAATTCTATGACATTCCGGGGTTGGGGTGCGCTAGTAGAAATGCTAGCGGAAATGGTCCACCAGCATCAGGTTGCTCTCATCGTGCACTACTTGGGTGTACAAGAACGATCGTTCGTCCGGGGCGACGCTGAGGCCAAACCAGATGGGCTTGGGGAGATTGGCGATGGTTTCCACTTTGCCGTTGGCGAAGCGTAGGAGCTGGATAGCGGTGCTGCCGTCCGGGTTCGCATGCGGCGTGAAGTAGACGCCTGTAGCTGTTACATAGAAGTTGGTGATGGGATACACGGACGGAAGGACCGGACGCTCCTCACCCGCGGAGGTGAGCTTCCACAGGCTCCAATCGTTACCGGAGGGCTTGGTGTAGTAGATGGCACTGTCGGGACCTTCGAGGGCGAGATCGCCGCCGGCGTGTGTGAGCTGAACTTCTGCGCCGCCGGCGGAGGGGATTTTCCACACTTCGTTTTCCCCGGAATGGCTGGACCGATAGTAAACGAAGCGGCCGTCGCGGGACCAACTGGGGACGTGGTCGCGGCCTAGCCCGGTAGTGAGTTGCCGCGGAGCTCCGCCGGTGGAGCGAATGGTGTAGATTTTTTCGAGTCCTTGATAGCGCGCCAGGAAAGCGATCTGCGATCCATCCGGGGACCAGCGAGGCGCGGCTGCATCGCCGAGTGAGGTGAGCTGGAATTTGTTTTTCCCGTCGCGATCGCATACCCAGATCTCCGAGGTGCCGGATCTTTGCGACAGAAAGGCGATGTGCTTTCCGTCCGGAGAATACTGCGCACCGCTTTCGAGGCGGGTGGAAGCAATCAGTTCCGTCGCAACGGCGCCTTCTCCTTTGCCGGAAAGCTGAAGTTCGAAGATGTGCGTGTTCAGCGCCGACGTGGAGTAGACCACTTTCTGCGCGTGCAGGGCCGTCGTGACGAACGCGCCCGCCAAGGGGCCAAGCGTTTCTGGTGCAGCAGGCCCCGTGCCGAGAACCGGTAGCGTGACCCGTTTGAGTACGGGCTCGAAGTAGTAGCCGTCCGAGTACACGAGTTCGCGGCCATTCGGAGTCCACGCGGGACTGGCGGCTGAGATACTGTCCGGCGTCAGGAGCGCTGGTTCGCCGTGCGCTTCCAACTGGTCGCTTACCTTTTGCAGGTAAAGCTGGCCGACGGCAAATCCGGCGCAACGGCGGAACGCGAGCGTGTGGCCATCCGGGGACAGGGCGGGGCCTGTATCGCCGGCGATATAAGCTGGAGGATTCGTGATCTTGCGCAACTGGCCGCTGTCCAGCGAGACATAGTACAACGCGAACGGCTCTTTGCGCGTTGCCCGATGGCTTAGAATCAAGCCTTTTCCGTCGGGCGACCAGGTCAAGTGAGGCCCGGGGTAAGTCTGCCACGGATCCGGCCAGGACGACACTTCGCCAATGGGGTGCTCGTGACCGCCCAGCGACGGGATGACGATTACTTGCGCCTTTCCGTCGGGCATTTCGCGCAAGAAGGCGATGGAGCGGCCATCGCGCGACCAGGCCGGGCTTGAATCTCTGGCGGGATTGGTGGTGAGGCGGAGCGGTGGTCCGGGCCCGATCAGCTTTACGTAGATGTCGAAGTTGTCGCGGCTTTCGCCGTTCCAGGAGTACGCAACGTGAGTGCCTTCCGGCGAAAGGCTTGGTTCCAGTTCCTGGCCTAGGGCGCTGGTGAGTGGCACACCGCGCAGGGATTCCGGGTTGACGCTGGAGAATCGCGGCCACCAGCCGGTGACAATGCTGGTGACGATGGCTACTACGATGACGGCGCCAAGGCCGGCGATCAACAGAACCTTGCTTGGCTTGGCGGCCGGTGAAGGAGGGCCAGGTTCATCCAACACCGGCGGGATCTCCACCGCAGGCGGCTCGGCGATAGTTTTGCGGGCCTCGCGCCAATCATCCAACTCCGATTTGAAGGCGTACACCGATCCTTGCCTGGCGTGTTGGTGGCGGTGGATGGGGAGAGCTTCGTTCTTCTCCCAAAGCTGAACGGTGCGGACTTCGCGGCTGAGGTAGGACGCAATCTCTTTCCAGGAATCGAGGCGATCCGGGCCCTTGAATAGCCGGCGGGGTACAGGGGTCGGGCCGAGAGGCTCTGGCATTTGTTACTTCCGGGAGTTAGATATATGGTACCGGAAAGTGGCAGGCGTCAAGCGATTTCCAGAATTACGAAACCGGGGAGCGAAGCCGGCTGGTTTCCTTGGAAGACGATCTTGCGGCTTTTCGGGAACGGGAGACCGGATTGAATGGCGCGGGAATAGAAGCCCACTTGTTTCAGGATGTCGCGATAGGTGTTGTCCTGCGTATCCAGGAAAGCTGTCTTCGAGAGGAAGCCCGCGCCCCAGCCTAGGGGGAGGAGGCAGGCGTTGTTGTTCTGGCGGATCTCGGCCAGCTTAGTTTCCAGTTGGCTTAGGCTTTGTTTCAATTGCTGAAGGCCGGTCCACTCCGCGTATTGTTTCTGCACGCGCAGCAACTGTTCGGCGTAGGCGTTCACCAGTCCGAATATGGTGGCGACGTTCAGGTTGGGCTTTCGCCGCTGGCCTGGGTTTTCGTGCCACTCGCCTTCGAAGGTGGTCCCGGGCACAGCCATCTCCACAAACATGGGCGTGCTGTCTTCGGCGCGCTTCACGTTGCCGCGCGGGGCTTGCTTCCAGGCCAGTTCGTACTTGCCGGCGCTACGGGATTCGAGCGTCGAGATGCGTAACAGGTAAATCTTGAAAACGCTATCGGTGACTGTTTTCGAATCGCCCGCGGAGAGAACGCGCATGGCGTCGGAGCCGGCGGATCCGAGAGCGGAGTCCTCCACGGAACTCGCTGGGTGACGAGGCAAGCGGCCCTCGGAATTGGTGCGTGCTGCGACGTCTTCGAGAGACTTGGCGCTTATCCGTCCGTGGACCACGCCGGTGCGGAGTGCACCTTTGATCGCCGTTCCGGGCAGGTACGGACCGCTGGGCCCGGTGGCGAACGTCGGGATAAAAAGATTCTCGGCGCGGGCGCGTTCCCAATACTGCGTGGAGCTGGCGTGTTCGAAAGGGATGCGGCGTCCGGCGTAGTTCTGCGCGAAGCCGCCCCACGAGGCGAAATCGAGCTTCTCGGATTTTTTCAACTGATTGAGATAGCTGTCCAGGCGCGGGCCCTTGGCCAAGAGGCGGAAGATGCGCTTCTGGTTGAGGACGTTGACGTAGTCCTTCCACACCATGTAGTCGATGGGGGCGAGCTTTTGACCATCGCCGACCAGCGTGGGCGTCAGGCAGGTGAGGCGATAGTTCATGTGGCAACACCCACTTCAGTTGTGGCGGCGGGGCGGGGAACTGCGCCGAACGGAATGGGCACGGTGACGGCAAAGCCTGCGCGATACACCGGATGCGGGAAGCCGGCAGGCGCCGTGTCGCGAACTGTACCTTGGAGTGCGCCAGCACCGCAGAGCAGCACGGACCCTTCGGCGATCATTTCAGTGGCCGCCTTCGGCTCACCCCAGTGGTTGCCGCTTTCGATGCGGCCGTGGCGAGTAACCAGCGAATAGCTGCCGCGCTTCCAGTCGACCGAGTCGGTTTCGGCGGGCAGGTAGAGCGACAGAAGCCAATGCGCACGCTCGGGGGCTTCCGATGCGGGTTCCGGAGCCGGTGGATTCCATGGCTCCCACTCCGGCGTTTCCGAGCGGCCCCAACCGCGCGAGCGCTCGCCGCCGAAACCGGAATCGGCCAGCAACTGAAGCGCGCTGCGAACGGGAGCTTTCCACTTGTCGAGCGCATCGCCATCGGCGAACTGGACCACGGTCCAAAGCCCGGCGTCGCGGGCAAATTCGAGACAAGCGGTGGCATGGGTTTCAAGACGCGCTGCGTCCAGTCGATCGACGGCCGCATTCGAGCGCAGGGCGATCTTGAAGGGTCCACGCTGGGCGCTATCATGCGACGCCAGGCATTCGCTCTCGCCGTCCACCGTCCAGCGATTTTCGTCGAGTGCCTTTTCGGATAGCAGCGATTGCACCACCGGGATCGGGACGAAGCGCGCGCCTTTGTAGCGGACCTTGGTGGATTCGGGTGGCGGCCACAAGCTGCGCGGTGGAACCACCAGCAGCGTCTTGCCGTGGAACGGGAAGAACGAGCTGAATCGGGCAGCAGGACCATCGGCCGATCGCGCCGTAGCATCAAGCCACTCCTCGCCCAGCCCGAGTTGCGACATCGCGGAGCAGACGGCGGAGAAAACCGCGTCGCTGTGGTAGATCAAGCTCACGCGATCGCGCGCGCCGTTGTCCGGGCCAAAACGCCACGGGCCCTGCGGGCGAAAGCGAACGGTAAAGCTCTTGCTGGAACCGGCCTGCGACATTGCTACTCGGCGAGCTTGTCCGCGAAATCGGCGGCCGTAACCAGCCCCTGCAGACCGGCGGCATCGGCCGAGGCGAGCAGCTCTTGTTCGGCAGCGCCGGTGGCGTAGAATCCGCGCCCGCGCCAGGTTGCTTTCAAGTTGGATAATGTGATGCGTCCGCTGCCACGCGATCCGCCGCCGCCCAGGCTGTCGTCTTCCAGCAGCCGCAGCCCTTCAGCCAGGCGTGGAAGCAGCTCGCGATCTTCAGGACAAAGCACGTCCATCACCATGCGGAAGTGGAATCGTGCGCCGCAGGGAACGCGCTCCAGGGTGCGCGGATTGGCCTGCGACGTGATCCGATCGATGGCGTTCTCGCTCTTCACTTCGGTCAACTCGTCATCCATGTTCTCGCGCATTTGCGGCGTGATGCTTTCGGCGATCAGCGGCGCGTCGTAGACGGTGAGGCGCGCCGGAGTGGCCGCGCTCGATTCGACGGAATCGCCCTGGACGCGATCCATACGTCCGGGGTTGCGGCCGAAAAGCAGGCAGATCTCGTCGTCGGGGCGCTCGCTCTGGTGAATGCGGACCTCTTGCCCCTTGCGTTTCGATAGATACACCAGCTCGGCGGGAACCGCCATGCCGGAGGAATGTTCCAGCAGCGACCGGAGCTTGCCCCGCAGGGAACTCCCGGGGATATAGGGCAATCCGAAGGCGTCCTTGACGACGGGATTATCCGCGCCGCCGATTTCGAGCGACCCCTTGCCCGCGCCGATGTGCAGCCCGGTCTGGCAGGTGATGTCGCCCTCGAGGATCAATTTTCCGATCAGCTTCAATTCTGTTTGCGCTGTGTGCGAACTCATCTTGGAATCCGTTTCTTGTTATTCGTTGTAGGCTACGATGGCTTCGAAAAGATCGCGGAAGCGTTCATATCCGCGTGCGTCGTTCTTGCGCGTCACCTGCAGCAGCAGCTTTTCGAGCGAATCCAGACTGCGCAGCGAGTGGCGCGCGATAGTGTACGCCAGTCGCGCGCGCAGCATCACGAACTGCTGCTGGCGCTCATTTTCCGGAGCGCGGACGGCGCGCCGCACCGCGTTGTACAGGCGGCGTAACTGGCTCTTGGTTCCGGAATCCATGTCGCGCATGCGGCTGACCACGCCGTGCGCCTGATTGTCGAGATACAAGGGGTCGGAGATCAGCTTTTCGATATCGATCTCGGGCGGGCCTTCGAAGCGTCCGCGATCGCCGCCTCCGCCGCGCCGGTCGTCACCGCGATCGGGACGTCCACCTTCACGGCGTGGACCTTGCGGGCCGCCTTGAGGAGCGCCACGTCCACCGCCACCGTGACCTTCCCGCCCACCAGCCTCGCGTCCTCCACCGCCCCGGTGTTCCTGGCCGCGACCTTCCGGACGCCCTCCTTCCGGACGTTTGCGTTCTTCAGGAGCTTTTCGTTCTTCGGCCGGCTTCGGCGGCGCAGCTTGGGGCTTCGCTTCTTCCTGCGCTTTCGGTTCTTCCGCCTTTGGTGCGTCCGGAGTTGGCGCTTCCGTGGCTTGCGCTTCTTCCTGGCTGCGTGGTTCTTCGGTTGTTTCGGACATTTTCTGCCTCGTTTTTCTTACTTCCCGACGCCGGTGGGAATTCGGGCACGGCGCGGATGAATGCTTGTACTACGTATCGGGACCCTCTGTAGACAGCCTGGCCCATTCTAGCGCTACCCGGCCCGAGGGGCGCAACTTCAGGTTGGCGGGATTCTTGCCCACCAGGTCGGCGATCAGGCTGGTGCGCGCTTTTTGAAAATCGCGCGATCGCGAACTGCCCAGGATGCGATACAACCGCCGATGGAATCGCCAGGGCCGCTCCACTCGCTTAGCTCCCGGTGCGCGCCGCGTTTCGCGATAAATCCCGCACAGTTCCTTGATGTATTGCGGCGCCACGCCGAACTCGCGGACCATGGCGGTAAGCTCGTCCTTGAGATCGGCGGCGTCGGTGAGCTGCTTCCATTCGAGCGTCCGGCCGAGCAGTGAGAAGCAATCCTTGTCCGCCGATTTGGCGATTTCCAGCTTGTCGCCGGCCCGCTCGTAGACCGAACCGAGCGGCGTATCCAGATCGGGCGCCAGGGCCAAGGCCATGGTGATGGTCTTGCCCTCCTGGCCGGGAAAGTCCTTCAGGTGCTCTTCGGCAAAGCGGGAGAACAGGCGCTGCAACTCGCGGGCGAACCCGATGAGTGCGTCCCAAGCGCCACAGACCGCGAAGTCGTCGCCGCCGGTATGCAGCAGATTCACCTTGCGCCAGAATTCGGGAAGGGAACAGAGCACCTCTACCTCGCCGGCAAAGAACTGTTTGAAGAGCACGGAGAACTGCACGTGCTCCTCGATGCTTTGCAGGCGGCGGACGCGGATGCCGAAGCTATCGACATCGCCACGCAGCACGCCCCAAACGGGCCGGCCTTCGGCACGGGAGGCGAGCACTGGCGCTGTCGCGGAGCTGCGGCCGTCGTCGGTGAGCGCCGTGTGCCGCGCCAGCGGGACCGAGTCGTGCGAGGAGCCGATGGTCCAGGTATGCTTACCTTCGGTGGTGCTCAATTTGGCGGGCGTGTCGGGCGACCAGGCTATTAAAGTAGAATCTCGTAAAGATAAGCCAAGCTCCTCAAAATAAGTCGGATCTACTTCAGGTAGTAGACGTTCGGCTAACCCGCTGCTAGCTGCCAGTGGAGTGTCCTTGTGACGCTGGAATTCTTCGTTCAACCGCTTGCGGACCACGGTCCAATCGCCGAGATTTTCGGTGATGGCCCACAGAAGCTCCAGCTTGCCCTGGCTCAATTCGTGGATGCCGGCGCGCGCGCGGTTCAGGAACTCCTCGGCCTGCGGGCGCACTTCCTGGGGCAGCACAACCAGGAACTGCTCGCCGCCGCTGGAACCGAGCAGCATCTTGGAGAGACCCAGCTCCGCGATGAGCGCGCGAGGCAGAACCTCGCTCAGCAGGCTGATCCAGCGCAGACGCCCGGTGAAGAGAGGCTCCTCGGGCTGGCCTTCCAGAAGGAACTCGTCAACGCCGGAAATTTTGCCTTGCAACAGGATCTGAACGGACATGCGGAAATGGGGCGAAAGCTCAAATGTACCACGGGAATGCGGGGTGCAGGTTCATTGGTTTGGCCTGGCGATGACGCGGATAGTGGGCGATTCGAAAGTCGCGCCTTCCTTCACCTTGCCGTCGTTGGTCATGCGGTCCCAACCGGCGTTGGCGAGGAAGTAGAATTTTCCATCGACGAAGACTCCGTGCGTCGGCGTACCCAGGTACGGCGAATTCGCCTCCAGCGTGTCCCAATGCGTTACGCGGGTCAGGCCGTCATCCAGCGTCA
This sequence comes from Bryobacteraceae bacterium, assembly GCA_035632375.1. Taxonomy (GTDB): domain Bacteria; phylum Acidobacteriota; class Terriglobia; order Bryobacterales; family Bryobacteraceae; genus Palsa-89. The sequence continues at coordinate 39,709 of DASQGY010000155.1, forward strand.
TGCGGATGATGCGCGGTGGAGCGGTTCCGTTTTGTACCGCGATCATAGTCTTGCCGTTCAGGTACAGGCCGTCGATGCCGCCTAGCGATAGTTCCTTCGGATGTTCCAGCAGCTTGACCTGCTTGGTCGCCAGGTCGACGATGCTGATTCCTCGCGAGTAATCCGGGACGAACAGCCGGCGCTCATCCGGGCTGAGAGCGGGCGTCTGTGGCGAGCGGAACACGCCCTTGCCGATCAGGATTTCGAGTTTGTCCTGGTGATGATCCAGCCAATAGACCTCGCCGTAGCCATCGGAAACGTAGACGTCGCCCGCGGTGCTGACGGTCATGTCGCCCAGCACATGCTTGCCGCCGATTGGGACATCGTAGCGCTTCTGCAGCGTGCCCCTGTCGAGCGAATACTTCAGTAACGCGGAACGGCCGTCCAGAGCGGCAGTGTATCCGATGGATTCGGGCATCGCTGCGGTGGTGGCCCAGAGCACGTGGCGTTTGGTGTCCACATGCAGCGCCAGAATCGCCCAGATATCCGGCTGCCCGTCGGGTACGAAATCGGCGAACTTGCCTTTACCGTCGAGCGACAGGATTTTGTGATGGCGCACGCTGCTGATGAAGAAGCGTTTGCTCACCGGGTCGTAGGCGACATCTTCCGAGATCAGGTCCTTCTCCGGCAGTGTCGCGAAGGGCTTGCTATTGGAGATGGGCCGGCGCGCTGCTTTAACGCGATCCACGATGGTTTTGAATTCAGGCGTTTCTTTTATGGACGCAAGGTCGGGAACGGCCGCCGGATCGGCGAAAGTCAGGCCGGATTTGGAGTAGATGGCCAGCGCTTCGAGAGCCGCGTCTTTGTTGCCCAGCAGCGCCTCCACGCCGGCCAGGGTGTAGACGATATCGGCGCGGCCGTCCAGCAATTCGCGGAGTCGCAGCAGATGCTGGCGGCACTCCGGATATTGTTTGGCGGTGCAGCTTTTGTTCGCGGCAGCCGCCTCCTGCGCGTAGGATTCGCTCCAGGTCTGATCGAATCCAAACGCGGCCGCCGAGAAAGCGAAGACGAGCAGAGCGGCCTGGCGAATGGTAGTCAAGTCTAATGCAATCCGAAGAGTCTGACCTTGGGCTTCGACGGACTGCCGCTGGCCCGTTCGTAAAAGAACTCGACGCTTTCGATGATTCGCTGATCGCCCGGAAGATCGATCACCCGGGTCTGGCCGCCGGGATTGATTTTGCTGCGGATGGAAATGGGTACGGCGCTGCCGTTGCCGTAGTGGACAATAACGCGGTCGAACCGGATAGGTGCAATGTCCACGCGCATGCGGATCGCGCGAAACGAGCCCTGCGATGAGCCGACCTTGATGTTGTCGTGATCCACTTGTCCGTCTACGTTCGCTTCACCGAGATACACCCACGCTCCTTGAGCCTGTGCGAACTGGCTGGCGAGAACGAATAAAAGCAACGCTGCGATGCGAGACGCCTTCAACATGAGAGTCAATGTTACCTCCTGTGGTTTGGAGCCGGATATGAACGGCTGAATCTTTAAGGTACCAGGGAAACTTGCTTCAATCCGACGGCTTTCATCACCCGGTGGATGCCGTCGAAGATGCGATCCTCCACGTCGCTGGCGTAGCGTCCAGGCTGACCGTAGTAGGCCATGCTGTCCTCGGCTTCGTAACCGCCTTCGCTCAGCACGCGCTGCGACGGAATATAACTCATGACATCGTTCGAGTAGCCGGCGACGATCAGGTTGCCGGGATACTCGCGCTTGGCCCGAATCGAATAATCCACGACAACCTCGCCGCCGAGCGCGAGAATCGCGAGCGCGCTGCCGAACCGGATGGCCTGGATGGGATAGAGGGTCTGGCGGACGGGATGGCGGTCGTCGTAGGCCTTCAGCATCGCTTGGGCGCGGCGAACTCGGGCGGGGTTCTTATCGTTCAACTCCGCTTCGAACGCGGCCCGCGTGTGGAAGGCGAATACGAGGTCGATGTTCTGGAACGCAGCGCGGATGGGAGGCTTCAGCGGCGTTAGCGTGGATTGCAACACGCGATCCACTTCGTCCGCCAGGGTGCGGCCGTGCTGTTGGGCGAGTTCCAGCTTGCTGCGCGGATTGGGATTCTGGTCGCCGCCGCACAACATCAGGAACATCGCCACGGCGCCGGGGTGCGCGCGCTCGATATCGATTTGGGCGAAACCGGCGTAATCGCCGCTCAGTTCGTAGAACTGTCCGGTGAGCGTCGTATTGTGGCAGGCGTAGCCGAACAACACGGCCAGCAGCGAGCCGTCGGCCGAGGTGACGCGGATCAACGGCACATCGGGATCGACAGGGCCCGCGGGATTTACACCGATGCGCATACCCTGCGGCGTCGATTCGCGGCGGTTGATGGCGAAGTGCGCCTTGCCAACGCCGTAAGAGATTTGTGCCGGCGCAAGTCGGCCGAGTGCCGCGCCGATCACGGTGAACAGGTCTTCAGTCAGCTTCCGGCTGTAATCTTCGGCGATTTGCTGGTCGGACGCGCTCAGGGCGAACATCGCGGGCAAAGTCGGCGGGACTACAGGGCCGGTGTGCGTGTGCGACGAATTGAAGAGCAGACGGGAACGATCCAGTCCATATTCCTTATTCACGCGAGCGGCCACAAGGTCGGTGATGGTGCGCGGCAATCCGATGAGATCGGTGGTAACGATGACCACCCGCCCGCCCTTGTTGTCTTCGATGGCGAGGGCTTTGGTCCAGAGCGAATGCAGTACGCCGGTGGATGGATGCGTGCGGTCGGCGTAGCCGGACAGCCAGATCGGCGTTTGCGGAGTGATGTCGAGGCGGGCGACGCCGGCTTTGAAATCGGCGGCGAAGAGTTGAACTCCGATGAGAAGGAACGCTGCGGGAAGTTGGCGCAAGTTCATTTCAAAGGAGCATAATAACCTGCCCGGTAGGAGGACTTGAGCGGCGGCAGTCCATGGGGGGCCACTAATTCTACCTGGACCGGATGATACGACCCGTCGTGTGCTTGGCGCTTCGGTGTGTATGTCAGGACATAGGTGTTCCTGACCTGTATAGCGAGCCTGGTCATAAGTTCTGGCATATCCTCGACTTTGTTCACGGCGAAGTGCTGGCCTCCGGTCTCAGCCGCGATGCGGTCGAAGAAGGCCGTTGCCTCCAGTGGTTCGGCAATTCCGATGATGTAAACGGGAATGTTGGCGTCGCCTAGCGCGCTCCTCAATTCAGCTTCGGTGTAGGGAACGACACCAGTGCCATCGGAGAAAATCAACATTGCTCCCGGACCGTTGCGCGGCAGGGGGGATCGGGAAAGCCCTTTGAGTGACTCGAGAATGGAAGGACGGCGGATCGCACCTATTCGCCTGCGGAATTCGTCCGCGTCGGCAGGGTCGATTGGCGTGCGAGCAGGCGCGGGACGTTTGGACAAGTCCGTGCCCGGAGGAGAATGAACCAAGTCCTGGAACTGCTCCATAGCATCACCCACCGCCTCGTTCGCGCCTGGAATCCGATCGCCCACCTGAATGGAAAAGCCCAGCATATCCGAACGGGTGCCAGCGCCTGAGAATTGCGATATCTCTTGCGCCTCGCCGTCTTCAAGCAGCCGGAAATTCTCCTTGCCGAGTCCGGTCACGAATCGATTCAGTGGGTCCGTGACTGAAACCGGGATCTCAACTTGGATCGCGCCTGCGGCTCGATGGCGCACCGCCGCTGGTTGCAGCCGGCCGGCGACAGTTTCCTCAGCAGGCGCAGGGAGGGGAACTGGCCCCGTCACCGGAGGCTGTTGAGGCGCAGGCATCGCGAATGCGATCACGCCGGGCATCCTCGCCGCCAGTGCGACCACCAGCAGCAGCGAAGCGATCGCGGCAGCCAGGCGTCCTTTCAACAAGCCGGTGCCGGTATGGCGGCTGCCATCCAGAAGCATGTCCACTCTTCTCGACAAATTCGACCGCTCATCAGTTGCTGCCACGGTCACCAACGCGGCCGGGCCAGCGCCCGCCAGCTCCACGACGTGCGTGAGGCAGGATGCGTAGGTGCGAGCATTGCCGGTGGCTTGGACCACGAAGTCGTCACAAGCGATCTCGCGCTCCAGCTCGATGCGTCGCGTGATCCAATGCACGACAGGGTGCCACACGAACACCGCTTCGATTGCGCGTTGCAGAATCAAGGCATAGTCGTCGCGCCGGGCCAGATGGGCCGCTTCGTGCAATCCAATTTGATCGAACTCACTTTCTTGCAATTGCTCGAACAGGCGAGCCGGAATCAGAATGCACGGGTCGCCGAGCCCTGCGGCCATCGGCGTCGCGATTTCGTCCGACCCAGCCAGGCGCACTTCGCGATTGCAGCCACACTGCGCGAGCCACGCTGGAACGCGCTCGTCCAGGGATGCGGCCGCAGGCAGCGCACACGCCTTCCGGCGGTTCATTCCGTAGACGCTTATCGCCAAACGCGTGAACATGAGCAGTGTGGCCGATCCCCAGGCCGCGGCAATCCACCACATCCATGGTCCAGCCGGAAGTTCCACGGGAAAAACCGACCTGGGCAAAGCTTCCACCGCGATAGACGTAGTACGGACCACTGGCGCGAGTGGGTGGGCGGACATCGTGACCCGTGCGGAACGAACCGGGGACACCGCAGCTCCGCTCGGATGCGGCTGCCGGGCGTGCGGAACGGGAATGTAGACTGCGGGCAGCGCCAAAACTACCGCCAGCGTCCCCCACCAAACCAGATGGCGCGTCGCCGCGTTCAGCAGGCGGCGCGGCGTTATTCGAAGCACCAGCCACATCACCACAGTCAGAGGCACGCTAAGAATGGCGCCATTAATTAGAGCGGCCAAAATCGAGTTCATGGCTCCTCCTCTTCGATCCGTTTGCGCAAACGCGCCAGTTCCTTGGGATCGATCTTCTTCGCTTCGATCAGGCTCAGCATAAGCTGCTCAGGCGAGTTCTCGAAGAATCGCCGCAACAGGTGCGTAACCGCCTTTTCGCGCGCCTGATCGCGGCCAACCAGCGGGCGGTACACAAACGCCCGTCCATTCTTGATGTGCCGGATGTAGCCCTTGTTCTCCAGGATGCGCAAGGTGGTCAGCACCGTGGAATATGCCAGCGGAACGTTCTTCGGCAGACCGTCCACCACGTCGCCCACTGTCGCCGTTCCTTTTTCCCACAGAACTTCCATCAGCCGCAATTCCGCATCGGTCAGGTTCGGCGACTTTTTCCTAGCCAAGGGCAGCCTCCAGGCATTAAAGAATTAATAGTTAGATCGTAAACCCGGCCTCGGGCGCTGTCAACTAAATAATTAATAGTTCGCCAACCCGGCACCAGGATTCCCTGTGACAATGAACCCGGTAACGTCACTAGGAAGAAGGTATCGAGTCTAACAGTCGGATGGTCAGCGCCCATGTTCAGCTCACAATCCATCACACTTGTCTTCCTAACCGATCACGGGACCAAGGAAACAATGCACTTGGAGCATTCGAGCATGTACGAAGCCAGAAAGCTCGCAGGACAGGTGCTTCGCGCCGGCGCAGGGCTCTACATACGGGTTGAGATCGACGCCGGAAGAACCGTGGAGACAATCGACAAACCCGAGCCAGCGGAAGTCGGCAGCGGTGAATAATCGTCACCTTTCGTAACTCCCTTTGATCTCGTTCGGCAACAAAGCACGTTGGGCAGCGTCTAACGTGCGGCGTAACGGAATGAGACGCGATTGGAGGGCGGACCGTAGTGAGCGCGAAAACACACCATCCGGCAAGAATCCTGATCATTGAAGACAATCCCGCGGACGTCACCTTGCTGCGCGTGGCCTTGGATCAACAGGGCGAGGAATATCGGATCGAGGTGCTTCGCGACGGCGCCGAAGCGCTGAGTTTTGTTCATCGCCAGAGGATCGAACCGGAACTCCAGCGGCCTTGTGTGATCGTGATGGACATGCGTCTACCCAAACACGATGGCCCCGCTGTGTTAGAGGCCATCCGCCAGACGCCGGCCCTGGAGCACATTCAAGTTGTCGTGCTCACCGGCGTGGCCGCACCCAACGACGAGGCGGAAGTGAAACGCCTGGGAATCCGCTTGTATCGAACCAAGCCGATCCATCTGGACGGCTGGAACCAACTGGCCCGGATGATCCTGGAAATTTGCCACGACAAGAACCTCTTGACCGCGGCCTAGCCGGCAGCCGATTTCAGCGCCAGGAGTTCGTAAATCTCCACGCCCACCGTCTTCCCCTTCACCACAATCGATCCGAGCGAACGAGCCTCGGCGCCTGGACCCAGCTCGGCCAGCGTGGACGCGCTGACGATGATGTGCGTGTGAAACTCCTTGTTCGCGCTCTCCAGCCGCGACGCCAGGTTCACTCCGTCGCCGATCGCCGTGAAGTCCATCTTCTTTCCCGTACCGACATTGCCGAAAATCACTTCATCGGTATTCAGCCCGACTCCGATATCCAGCGGCGGCCGCCCGCGCGCCGTCCATTTTTCATTCAGCACCGCCAGCGTCGCGATCATGTCCAGCGCTGCGTGCGCGGCCAACTCCGCATTGGGCCGGTTCGGCGTGAAAGCGCCCCAGTGCGCCATGATCCCGTCGCCGATGAACTTATCGACGATGCCGTCATAGCGGAAAATAATCTCGGTCATCGCCTCCAGGTATTCGTTCAACTGTTTCAATAGCTCCACCGGATCGCTTTTCTCCGTCAGCGTGGTGAAGCTGCGCACGTCGGAGAACAGAATGGTCAGCCGCCGCTTCTCGCCGTCGAAGCGGATGGAGTCCAGATTATCCATCACCTGCCGGACCAGTTGCGGCGAGACGTAGCGCTCCAGCGTTCCGCGCGTGCGGGATAATTCGCGATCCACGGTCAAATACCTATATCCGGTGTTGCCTGTGAACGACAGCGCAGCGGCCAGCATCGGCGTTGCCATAGGCAACCAGTAGTTGTGGCCATACAGCAGAAAGCACGCGCCGGCATAGACGGCCAACAGTGCGAGCGTCGCGCCGAGCGGCGCCGTAATGGATCGCCAGAGCAGGACGGACGCGGCGGGAACGGCGGTCATCAGCAGGATCATCGCCACACCCAGCCAGCCCGGCGCAAGGCGCACCGCTTCCCCTGCGAGCAGGTTGTCCAAGGCGGTGGCCAGAACGAAAAATCCCGGCGCAGTCTCGGAAACCGGCGTCGGCCGCACTTCGTAACTCCCCAGCGCGCTGGCGCCGACAAACACGATCTTGCCGGCGAACTCCTGCGCCGGGTGCCTCTTGACCGAAGCGTCGCACTGCTTGGGATAAATAGAGCAGATCATTTCCCACAGCGGCACCAGCCGATAGCTGGTCAGCGTGTCGCCGTGCCAACGCGGCACGAACCGGCCTTGAGCATCTACTGGAAGACGCAGGGAACCTGCCGAGAACTCGCCGTTATCGAACCGCGCGGATTTCGCCGGCCGAACTTGCAGTGCCGCTGCAAGCCAGACAGTGGCCCACGCCTTGCCATCGTAGTTGACCACCAACGGCTCGCGGCGCGTCATGCCGTCCGGATCGGGCGTCCACTGCGTGACTCCGGAAGCAGCCATGGCGGACGCCAGTTCAGGCGTCGGCTGATTGAGCGACCAGTTCTTCCGATCCATCGCCTCGCCCGGCACGGGCCCCTCCATCCGAACCTCGGCGACCGCCGGCGGCGTGAAGATATCCGTGCTGGTCTCGATCTGGCTGGAAGCGAGCGCGAAGGGCAGCACCACGTTGCCGGCCGCGTGCATCACCGCGGCAAATTCCGGATCCGCCGCCTCCTCCGAACCGCTGAAGAGAATATCGAATAGAACCAGCCGGGGCCTCCCCGGCGTCAGGTAGCGGAGCAGTTCCGTCCAAACACGGCGAGTCCAAGGCCAGCGCCCGAGTTTTTCGCGAAGCGCGGTGTAGCTGGTGTTGTCGATATCGATGATGACTATGTCGCGGCTGGCGCGCGAAGGATCGGCAGCGGCGACAGCGCGGCGATCCGACGTTCGGTTCTCCAGCCATTCGAGCGAACCGCGATGGTCCAGGAACCACAACCCCAGCGCCGTAAGCCCGAAGACCACCGCGACGCCACGACGCAACTTGCGCCGGATCTTCGGGCTATACACGCATCCACCGGTCACAGGTTAAAGCCTGTGCCAACACATGCTCATCAGTAGCTGCAAAAGGTAGCACAGGCTTTAGCCTGTGTATCTTGAAAATGTAGAAACTCCCCTGCTGTTGCCGACAACTTGAGTTTGAGACTTGCAACACTACCGGCCGAGCGCGCGATTGAAGCGGTCCTCCAACGTCTGGCCGCGCGCACGCGTGTACGAAAGCCTGGACAGTCGCGCGATGCGGTCGTCAAACGAAGGATGAGTGGAAAGCAATTGTCCGAAGTAGCGCTTGTTGGCCGGATCGTTATTGGCCGCCGCCAGTGTTCGCAGAAAGTCCATCAACCCAGCGCCATCGTATCCGGCCCAAGCGGCCATCAGCGTCCCCTTCTCGTCCGCATCCTCTTCCTTGGCGCGGCTCAGCGCGGTGTTGAAAAGATCCTTGATCAACGCATCGGCGCGCAGTTGGTTGATGTTCCCCGGCACTCGATTCGTAGCGCGGTCCATATAAGGCGAACCCTCCTGCACCGCCCACGCCGAAGTCTTCTTGCCGCGAATCTCCGTCTCCAGATGCCGCGCCGCTGCGTGTTCCACCTCGTGACCCAGAGCTCCGGCAAGCTGCGCCTCGTTCTTCATTCCGGCCAGCGCCCGCTTCGTAATAAAAATGTATCCGCCGGGCAGCGCGAATGCGCCGACGATATCGGTATCCAGCACACCGAAGCGATAAGGAAGCGGCCGCGAGGCAAACTGCGCCACCGTTTGACCCACCAGGTTGACGTATTTCTGTAGAGCCGGATCGTCCAACAGCCCGAAGATCGCCACCATCTTCTCCGCCGACGCTTGCCCGATCTGCTGTTCATCCTCCGGGCTCCATTCGCTCATCATGTCGGCAGCCTTGGTCGCGCGGTCGGTAATCGGCTTGGCCCGGGAGTTTGCGCCGTCGATGCGGTCCTTGATGCCCCCGAATCCCGGGATCTGAGCCCAGGCCGCGGGCAGGCCGATCAAAAGCATCGCAACAAGTTTCATCTCGCTTTCAGCCCTCCTTCCCTAAGGAATGCAGCCAACTCCACGCGCGTCGGGCGCGTTGCATTCAAGTTACGTACTTGCGCAACGCTGGTGCCGCTGGGGCTGGCGGAAAGAACGCTTTGCTGCACTTTACCGGATGGATCGATGCCGTTGAATCCAAGCGAAGCGGATTCCTTGGTCTTCTGCGAGGAACGCACACCAATCTGTCCGCCGAACAACGGCGCGGGTTCGTTCTTATCGGGAGGCGGTGGTTGTTTCTTCTTGTCCGACTTATCGGACGACTGCGATTTGTCCTGATTCGACTGGCCGGTCTGCAGCGGAGCCGCCAGCGCTGTAACCGCCAGGAGAAGCGTTAAGTGCCACCTCACAACCATCCATAGTAGCGCAGGATTAGGAATTCGAGGAATTCAAGAAGGGGCCGCTGCGCGCCCCCGAATTCAAGGAATGGCTGTGGCCTCCCCGCGCGCTTTCAAGTTCTATGCCGCCAGGGCTCCGCGGCGCCTCCGAATCCTCAAGAGAAGCCC